>CAZHMV010000149.1:0-13518 GCA_964532665.1 uncultured Anaerolineales bacterium | reverse complement strand
AGGTCGTTCAAGGCCGTGGTGCACAGGCTACCTCGACTTCGGGCTCAGGACCCTCCGGCAAAGCCCCCTTCGACAAGCCCCTCGACAGGCCCTTCGAGAGGCTCAGGACGTCGCTCAGGAGGGGCCTCAGGACGGTGCTTCGACGAGTCCTGGGCCGGCCCAGGACTCAGGACGACACTCAGGGCAGGTTTGGGACCTCGAACTACCTGTTGCGCTTAGCGGTTCTGGCCGGCATATCGCTGCTCCTGCTCTCGCCGTGGCTCATGCGCCTGTGGGTTGGGCTGGTATCGACCGGGCGGGGCGCCGGCTGGTTCCGTGGCCCTGCATCCTTCAACGCCGTGCCGCGTGCTCTCATCGATGTCGGGTATGATCGGGTCCTGCTTCGGCTGGCCTTGCTCAGCCTGTTGTTGGGGCTGGTCTGGTGGCGGCGGGTGTCGGCCCTGATCGGTCTGTGGGTTGTAGCGGCGGTCCTGGCTGCCAATCCGAACCTGCTAGGCCGTCAGGAAACCTGGTTGCTCAACAATGGCGTGCTGGTGATCAGCTTGTTCTTGCCCGTGAGTGTGTTGACGGGCGTCCTGGTCGGGGCGGCTGCGGAGGCCGTCTTGACGCGCATGACCGGACAGTGGCGGACAGCACTGGCGGCAATTCTGGCTGGCCTGTTCTCTGTGGGAGTGTTGGCCGGCGCATGGAACTCGCTCGATATCGTCAACCCGGTCACTATTGTGGCCACAAAAGATGACATGACGGCTATGGATTGGATTCGCGAAAACACGGAGCCGGGCGCCGGCTTCGTCACCAACATCCGCTTATGGCAATATGGAACCTACATGGGAGCCGATGGTGGGTACTGGATCCCGCTGCTCACAGGCCGTCGGACGCTCGTTCCGCCGGCGCTTTACTCTTTCGGCTCAAGAGCGTACTATTTCCAGGTGCAGGAGGTTTTAGATACGCTGGCCGGCATATCCAGGGCCGACGATCATAAACTCGCGGAGCTAATGAGCCAACATGATCTGCAATATGTGTATCTGGGTGCCAGGGGTGGGCAACTGGACCTCAAATCGTTCCTGGCCGATCCGGCCTACACGGCCGTCTACTCAAACGGGCCGGTCTGGATCTTCCAGGCCAGGTCGGTGAGTCGCTGATCACGGGAGGTAATCGATGATACGACCGCTGGCTGCCCCTGGCGGCGATCGAAGGGCCCTTGGCGCGCTTCTGGTGTTTGTGTTGGTGGGTTCGGGGTTGGTTGCCACGCTGTCTGCTGGCGAGACCAGGTTAAACCTGGTGGTCAACGGCAGTTTTGAGAGTGGTGATTTCGCCCCGTGGGCGGTCGGCGCGTGGACCGGGGGGACAGGGGATGCGTGCACGGCGGGCGGCACAATGCCTGCCCCCATCATCACGGCCGAATCTGCCTCTGACGGCAGGCTATCCGCCAGACTGGGACACCCTGTCGTTGCCGTTGGCCACCCGGCCGGCGCATCGTGGATCGCCCAACCAATCCACATTCCTCTCAGTTTTCGTGCCCCCGAACTCAGTTTTCATTACCGGATCATAACCAACGACATCATACATTGGGCAAGCTTCCGCACCGAGGTTCACGACCTCAACGGGCAACGGTTGGAGCTATTACTCCGGGATGGGTACGATCCGGGCAATGGAGTTGCGATTCCCGGGTACGATATGGGCTGGCGGCAGCGACGTTTCGATCTGTCAGCCTATCGTGGCGAGACGATTCAACTGTATTTTGAGAACAGGAACGAATTCTGTGGCGGCTGGGGCATCTGGACCTATATTGACGATGTGCAGGTGATCGATCGCAGTCAGGTCTATCTTCCGATCATCATGCGTGCGCACCGGGGACGCATTCCGACCGTCACACCTTCCCCCACACCTGAGTTAACCCCAACGGCAACGCCCACCGCAACAGCGACGGCAACCGTCACATCTACCCCAACCATCACCCCGACGGCCACCGACACCCCGACGCCGATTGACACTCCCACCCCAACTCCGACACCAGGCTGGTATCTCTGGCCAGGTCCGACCTCCGGCGACCTGGCTGATGTAGCATTATCGAGCGATGGCACAGGCTGGGCGGTTGGAGCATCGGGCCTGATTCTGTATTTCGACGGGCGGGACTGGGCCCAATGGCCCGACCCGCCCCCCACGTCGGAGAATCTGACGGCCGTGCACGTGTTGTCAGGCCCGGAAGCCTGGGCCGTGACCGATAGAGGGTCTGTTCTTCGGTTTGACGGAACGGACTGGCATCTGCTTGGCCCGGTGGCCCCGGAGGGCCGGGCGCTGTGGGATATCCACATGACGTCGAACGGTGAGGCCGGCTGGGCCGTGGGTGACCAGGGTACTGTGGTGTGGTTCGACGGTGTCAATTGGTTCCTGGTACCAGACAGGTTGATTCCGACAACCCAGACTTTGCGGGCCGTCTATGCGGTGAGTGCTGACCAGGCGTGGGCTGTGGGCGACAACGGAACCATCCTGCACTACCTCGATCACGGGTGGACGAACTGGTCTGATGCCATGCCCAATATTCAGACGTCCGCAACGCTTTGGGATGTGCAATTGAACGGGCCTGACGACGGGTGGATCGCCGGCGATCATGGAACATTGATGAAGTACGTCAACGGAGCCTGGTACACCCTGGCGCTGCCTCCTGTCAACACAAGTCTCTACGCGCTCAAACTGCTGTCGCCGGGCGAAGGCTGGGCAGTGGGCAATCTGGGCACCTTGCTGTCCTACAGCGCCGGCGTCTGGACACCGGCCAGTCCGTTGACCGGTAGCGCCTTGCTGGCTATCGACCTGCTGTCGCCGGAGAACGGATGGGCCGTGGGGGCTGCCGGCGTGATCCTACGGCGCGGCTTCGCGTCCGAAGTGCCGACGCCAACGCCCACCCGCCGGCCACCCACACCAACGTTCACAACAACACCAACGAGCACGTCCACAGCTACGGTCACACTCACGCCCACCCGCACCGCGACATCGCCGGCTCCGACTTCTACGCGAACCACCACCCCCGCACCGTCGCCGACACCTGCGGCCCTGTGGACCGCGAGGAGGACGCTGACTGCCACGCCGTCGCCAACACCCACCTCGTGAAACGTGAAACGTGCGAATTCCAGACGCTCCCAGCGTATGAGAATCGTGGAACCCACGCTGGTCTGACGGTCAGAAGTTATCGCGCCACTGTGGTATGATACACCGGGCAAATGGACCAGCGTGCAAGTTCGTTGGTAACGACTCAGGCTACCCTCCTGCAGGTTGCAACGAGCAGCAGTTTTGCCCCTAAAACAGGAACCGAGAGCAGCGATGCTCGGCCAGAGAAGGTCTAAACCTGCGGGAGGGTGAAATGCATGATCCAGGGATGGGAAGATGATCTCGGCGGATGTACAGTTGGAACGGAATGAACGACATCTGATTGCGGCCGCCCAGACAGGGGAACACGCGGCTTTTGCAAAACTCGTCGATGCCTATCAATCGACCCTCTACAACGCAGCCTACCGGATTCTCAGCGACAAAGAGGCTGCGGCCGACGCAACTCAGGAGGCGCTGCTGTCCGCTTACCGGGCACTCAAGACATTTCGCGGCGGCTCTTTTAAGGCGTGGATGCTACGCATCGTCACCAATACCTGCTATGACCAACTTCGCCGGAAACAGCGCCGGCCCACAAGCTCCCTCGAAGCATTGTTGGTAGGACCAGGCATTCATCGCGTCTTCACCGACAAGGCAGAGGACCCCGAAAGCTACGTCTTGCGGCAGGACCTGGGACAGACACTTCAGCGTGGTCTGGGTACGCTCAGTCTGGACCAGCGGATTGCTATCGTCCTGTCCGATATCCACGGGCTGAGCTACCCGGAGATTGCCGAGATTGCCGATGTGCCTGTTGGCACCATCAAGTCGCGTATCAGCCGGGGCCGGGCACGGCTACGGGACTACCTGCTGAAAGAGGAGGGACTACGAGGACCGCGCCGCTATCGGCACTCAGAGCAGATTGCCGCTATAAGCTGAGGCGGTAAATCAAACGAGACCTCGAAGGTCTCCAGGTAAGCACTCGGAAGCGAGGCCGGCCTGGAACAAGCTCGAACCTCGCCAGTCAGGGGGGCTGCTGAGACCTCCGAGGTCTGAGCATTGAAGCCAAAACGCAAAATGGGCGTGACCAGTATGACTCCCGGTCACGCCCATTTTGCGGTGACAAATGACAAATTGAGGCGCCGAGCTGCCCGAACAAGCGCCCCTGCCCAAGCCCTTGTTGAGCATTTCTGGGTTGACCCCCAGACACTCGACGCCTCACTCTCATCCGACGGATCAAGGGGCCGGTGGTTACGGCTGTTTTCGTGAATTTTGGGCAACTACATCATTTTCACAACAATGTCCCCTATAATGTTAGCGGCCTCATCTCCACGGTCGGCAGCATTTGAAAGGTGCCGGTACGTTTCCCGGAGCTTGAGCATGTGCATCACGTGATGGATGTCTTCCGGGCCGCTAAACAGGTCGGCAATGGCCTCGCGATAGACGCTTTCAACGCGGTTCTCCAATGCTTTTGCGCGCGTGGCGTGATCCAGGGCAACGTTCGGGTGATCCTTGATCCGCAGCATTGCCATGTGAATCTCGTTGGCGGCATCGCGCAGGAGGGACGTCATACGCCGTAAGTAAGCGTTTGGCTCGATTTCCAGGAGGCGCATCTCGTCCACGGTCGTGTCGGAGTAGTCCAGCACATCGTCGATTGCCCGTGACAGTGCGAAAATGTCTTCGCGATCAAACGGGGTGACGAAGCTATTGTTCAATTCATCGATCAGGATGCGACGCAGCTCATCGGCCTCTTTCTCAGCTCGCTGTACCCGCTCGCCGGCTGCGTCATCTTCCGTCTCCATGAACTCAACCAGGCTGTCCAGGGCTTCCAACGTGACCCGAGCCTGCCCGACCAGCAGGTCATGGAACTTATCATCTCGCCGTCGCAGGCGATCCAGAAAACCCATTGTGTACCCCTTGTCTGAGGTTGAAGCGTATTGCAGTTACGTGCGTCTAGATCGGCGGCCTGGCCTCCTGCCTCACATACTCGTCGTAGCGCCGGCCCAGCCGTCGGGTGAGCGGACCGGGCCGGCCATCGCCGATCGCCTGCTCATTGATTGCGACCACCGGCAGAACGCCGCGCGACGAGCTGGTGATGAACGCCTCATCAAACTCCGGAACCTCGGCCAGGCGAGGAGCCCGCCGCTCGACGGGGAAAAGCGCCTCTGCCAGTTCGAGGACAATCGACCGGGTGATCCCCTCAAGAACCCCCTCCTCGGCCGTGATCAGCCGGCCCTCCACAAAGGCGAAGAAGTTGCTGGTAAATCCTTCCAGAATCTGACCATCGCCTGTCATCATCAGGACCTCGTAGATACCATGGGGCAGGCCGGCCTTCAGTGTTCGAGAAGGTACAATAAATCCGGTAACCTTGGCTCGGGGCGAGGCTCGGGCAATAAGCATCGTGACAGTGCGAACCCCTGTCTCGTAGACTCTGGGATCAATGCCCTTAAACGGCTCGATGGTTATGTATACATCCGGTGATTCTTCCGCGTTCAGGGGGACCGTGATGCGCAGACGCGACTCAGGAAAACCCGCACGCGCCAGGACATCGGCCAGAGCCTGACCCAGTCGGCCCCGATCCAGTTTCAGCGTCTTGCCCAGCACACGCGCCGACTCTTCCAGTCGGTCCAAATGCGCATGCAATCGCAGAAACCGGTCCCTGTCAAAGGTGCGGAGCGTAGTGTACGTGCCCTCCGGCAAATGCTGCGACACCTCATCCAGGTTCTTGCCGGCGACCTCGACAGGGGACAGACCGTCACTGGTCAGATGAAATGCACAGACATGAGATTTCGGATCAAGTTTCATAGCCCATCGCATGTGCTCGTACAGCAACAACAAAAGGCACCTTCCAGGAAGGTGCCTTCTGGTAGCGGATACGGGATTCGAACCCGTGTCTCTGCCTTGAGAGGGCAGTATCCTAGGCCTCTAGACGAATCCGCCTCAAGACACCAGGGATTCTAGCATAGTTTGCTGGGCCTGTCAAACCCTTGTCAAACGCTCGGAAATATAGTATAATGTGCACACCCCCAGAGGAGGAGAAAGCGCGGACGACGGCCCCGCCAGTGGCGGGGTCGTCGTCTTTGGCGACGCAGAAAGATAGATGGGCCTAACTTGACCTGAAACATACCAACAGTATAATTCCCGTTGACCGGGAGGTTAAACATGGGCTTACGTGAGCAATTGATGGCCGATCTGAAAGAAGCCATGCGATCAGGAGATGAAATTCGCAAGTCCACCATTCGCATGGTCCGAGCAGCTATCGTGAATGCAGAAAAAGCAGAAGGCGCGACCGAACTCACCGAGGCAGACATCCAGGGGGTGATTGCCCAACAGGCCAAGCAACGCCGCGATGCCATCGCCGAGTTCGAGAAAGGCGGCCGAGAGGATCTCGCCAACAAGGAGCGGGCCGAGCTGGAAGTCCTCATGGAGTATCTTCCGCGCCAACTGACGGAGGAGGAGATCGAGGCAGCCGCCCAAGCCAAGATCGCAGAGGTTGGCGCAACCAGTATGGCCCAGATGGGCGACGTGATGCGGCCCCTGATGGCCGAACTGAGGGATCAGGCCGATGGGCGCGTCGTCAGCCAGGTCGTCCGGCGGTTGCTGAGCCAGTAGGAGGTATCTTCACAGCCCGATACCAGGACGGTGCGCACGCCATCGTGGGGGCAGGAGGGAACATTCTACCAGGCAACAAACCGACGTATGGAGAAAACGCATGACCATGGGGGAACGCAACAACGAGCAGGCCCGCGAGAAAGATGATTCATCGGGATCACGCAGGTGGGCGAATCTTCTGCTGTCTGTTCTGGTGAGCCTCGCGCTCGTCGCCGGCCTCAGCGCCATCCTGGTACTACCGTTCCTCTCCCGAGGCGTTAATCTGCAGGCCGGCGAGGTCAGCCCGCGAACCATTCGGGCGCCTCGTCAGGTTACATATGAAAGCGCAATCCGCACAGAGCGGGCCCGGCAGCAAGCGGCGAACGCCGTAAAAAAGGTCTATGATGCTGCTGATCCCAAGATCACCCAACAGCAGATTCGCCGGGCGACCAGGGTACTCGATTACATTGACACAATCCGGCATGACCCGTACGCCACACTGGAACAGAAGGCTCTTTGGGTCAACCAGGTACCGGAACTACAGTTACCGACGGCTGTGGTCAGCGATGTGATGGCATTGGACGATCAGTCGTGGCAGGTCGTCAGCAGTCACACCCTGGCGGTCCTCAGCCAGGTACTCCGGCAACCGATCCGTGAGGGGTTGGATGTGATCGAGGCCCGGCGTCGGATCCCGAATGCCGTCGATCCAACATTGCCGGAAACAGAAGCCACAATCGTCAGCGCGCTGGCCAGCAGCTTCATAAAACCGAACAGTTTCTACGACGAAGAGCGCACGAACGCCGAGCGCGCCGCAGCGCGGGAGGCTGTCCCGGTCCAGACACACAGCTACGAAAAGGATGAAGTCATTGTTCGCGAAGGGGAGCGAGTCACAGCCGAGCAATTGGAGGCCATGCAGGCCATGGGGCTTCTCAGGCAGCAGGTCCGTTGGGATGACATCGGCGGCGTGGTCCTGCTGGTGGTGGTCATCGTGCTGATGATGGGGCTCTATCTACGCCGACTCACACAAGACCTGTGGTCAAACCGTCGCCGCCTGATACTGCTGGCCGTCGTCACCCTGGCGTTTGGTGCTGTCGCGGAATTCATGGTCCCGGGATTCACCCCCCTGGCTTACTTGTTCCCGATGGCAGGGGCCGCCATGCTGCTTTCGGCCCTCGCGGGACCAAGTTTCGGCCTCGGCGCAACCTTCTTGCTGAGTATCGTGGTCGGATTTCTGGCTGGTGGCAGTCTGGAGATGACCGTGTACGCTCTCGTCGGGGGAATTGCAGCCGCCCTGTCCATCTGGCGCATAGAACGCCTGAACGCCTTCCTGTGGGGCGGTTTTTTCGTTAGCCTGGCCAACATCGCCACTGTGACAGCTTTCGAACTTCAGAGCGTAGATTATTCGACCCGCTCACTCCTTATTCATGCCAGCCTGGCCGTTGCCAATGCGGGCCTCTCAACGAGCCTGGCGATTGCCGGCTTCTATGCACTGGGCGCGCTGTTCGGGATCACGACTTCCCTCCAGCTCATGGACCTGGCACGCCCCACCCATCCGCTTCTCCACGAACTGCAACTCAAAGCGCCCGGCACTTACCACCACAGCTTGCTCATTAGCAACATGGCCGAGCAGGCAGCACAACGCGTCGGCGCTGATGCCTTACTGGTACGTGTTGGCGCATACTATCATGACGTCGGCAAAATACTGCGCCCCTATTTCTTTGTGGAGAACCAGGTCGAAGGTGCCAACGTTCACGACCGGCTCGACCCGGAGACTAGCGCCCAAATCATTATCAGCCACGTGACCGATGGGCTCGAACTGGCAGAGAAGTACGGCTTGCCGGCGGTGTTGCGTGATTTCATCGCCCAGCATCACGGAACAACCCTGGTCAGCTATTTCTACCGCCAGGCATGTGAAGAGCGGGGTGAGGATGCGGTGGACGAAGAGGCGTTCCGGTACCCCGGGCCACGCCCCCAAACGCCGGAGACAGCGATTCTTATGCTGGCCGACGGAGTTGAGGCCACCGCCCGAGCCAATCGTCCGACTACAAATGAGGAGATCGACAAACTGGTACGCAGTGTGATCAACCGCCGGCTCACCGAAGGTCAACTTGACGCCTGCGATCTGACACTGCGCGACCTGGACCAGATTCGCAAGGCGTTCGTGCGCATCCTGAAGGGCATCTACCATCCACGGATCAAATATCCCGAGGAGGTGCGGCCGGTGCCTGCCATCTCCGAGCGCGACGTAGCAATGGAGGTGTAAGATCCGACTGCTGACCCTGGGCAACCAACCGCCAGGTCCCCCGTCCGCGCCAACGAATGACCCCCAGCGAGTGATGACCAATGCCTTCAGGCGCGCGTTCCAGCACCTCAGGTAACGCGCGGAAGTGCCGACGACCCATGAATGATCCGAGCGAGATCGACGTACAAATCCACAATGCGTTTGTGGATACTGTGGATGTAGGAGAGATTGCACATCACGCCCGCCGAACACTCGCAAGCGTCACGCCAGACGAGCCGGCCGCGCTCACCGTGGTCATCACCGATGACACAACGATCCAAACCCTGAATCGCGAGTATCTGGGCATCGACGCACCAACCGACGTGTTGGCTTTCTCACAAATTGAAGGGGCGGCGCTGCCGGCCCCGGTCGCCGGCCCGCGCTATCTGGGTGACGTGATCGTTTCCTATGAGCGGGCCGTGGCCCAGGCCGACGAATACAACGAGCCCGTGGAGCGGGAACTATGCCGGCTGGTCATCCACGGCACTTTGCACCTTCTCGGCTATGATGATCAACGCGAGGCTGAGCGGGACAGAATGTGGGAGATCCAGGAGAGCATCGTATCCAGTGAACAGTGAACAGTAATCAGTGATCGGGGTCTGTTCACTGTTCACTGATTACTGCTCACTGTTCACTGATTACTGGATATTGGAACCCGAGAACGTAGTCAACTTGACAGGAGACATCGACAATGAACTTTGATCTGACGTCCGAACAGGAAATGGTGAAAAAGGCAGCCAAAGAGTTCGCCGACAACGAAATCATGCCCGGCGCTCGCGAGCGAGATCGGCAGGAGATCTTCCCGAGAGACCTCATCCGCGAGATGGCAAAGCTGGGCTTTCTCGGTCCAACCGTGCCCGAAAAGTACGGCGGTATGGGGCTGGACTACATCAGCGAAGCCCTTATCTTCGAGGAGGTTGGCCGCGCCGATTCCTCGATACGAACGACGCTTTCGGTTCAGGTGTCACTGACGGAGTTACCAATCCTGCACTTTGGGACCGAGGAGCAGAAACAGAAGTACCTCCCCAAACTCGCCACCGGCGAATGGATTGGCTGTTTCGGCCTCACCGAGCCGCAGGCCGGCTCCGACGCTGCAAACCAGCAGACCCGGGCGGTGAAGGATGGCAACGAATGGGTCCTCAATGGCCGCAAGATATGGATCTCCAATGGCGGTATCGCCAATCTGGCCCTGGTGTTCGCCCAGACGGACCCGGCACTGAAACACAGAGGCATCGCCACCTTCCTGGTTGAAACAGACACACCCGGCTTTTCAACCCAGAATATCCACAACAAGCTCGGCCTGCGATCCTCAAACACGGCCGAGTTGATCCTGGAAGATGTTCGTGTGCCGGCAGAGAACGTGTTGGGGGAAGTCGGCCAGGGGTTCAAAGTTGCCATGTACGCATTGGACCAGGGGCGCTTCGGCGTCGCTTCCGGGTGCGTGGGCATCATCCAGGGCTGCATCGATGCCAGCGTCAAGTATGCCCAGGAGCGGGAAGCCTTTGGACGCCCCATCGCCGGCTTCCAACTGGTGCAGGAACTCATCGCCGAGATGGTTCTGGACGCCGAAGCAGCGCGACTCCTGGTGTACCGCGCCGGCTACCTGAAGAACAAGGGCATGCCCAACACCCGTGAGACATCGCTGGCCAAGTGGTACGCTTCCGAGGCGGCGGTGAAAGCCGCCCTCAACGCCATCCAGGTACACGGCGGCTACGGGTATTCTGACGAGTATCCGGTCGAACGCTACCTGCGCGACGCGAAGGTGGCGACCCTTTACGAAGGCACAACGCAAATCCAAAAGCTAATTATTGGCCGAGCAACGACAGGCATCAGCGCATTCGTGTAAGTAAAAGGGGACGTGACTACTCAATCTACCCTCCCGCAGGTTATTGACAGATCGGGTTTTGTCTGGGGCTTGAACAGCCGGCCCGCGCGCTCTTGCACCGAAGAACCCCCAAACCTGCGGGAGGGTGAGCCGTCAAGGTAGACCACCCACAATTCGCGCGACCTCGCGCCACAGCAACCAACCGGCCGACAGCAACCCCAAGACGCACACGCCTGCGGGTACGACAGGCAACGTCGGCCCGTCGTCGAGCAACACGACAAAAGCGTCAACGGCGGCTTCACCGTCCAACAGGGTGAGCGTGAGGGTATGCCGGCCGGCCGCCAAATCACGAACAATCGCCCTCCGCGATTGCCAGACCGCCTCCGGCGCAGTCAGATCGACGACGCTCCGGCCGCTCCCATCTCGCGCCAGACCGGCCACCGGCCGGCCGTCGATGGCAACGGCCAGCCGGCCGGCCGGTGGCCCTGCACGCGCCACGAGATCGACACCACTACCATCAAATGTGAAGCTCAGCGTCGCACCGGGCGTATTGGCGACAACGTCAGCTTGAGCGCTCGCCTGTGGTTCGATGCGTGGTCGCCAGTTCTCACCGGGGGTCACGGAGGGAGCTGTCTCCTGATGGTAACCCGGGCGGGCCACCCGGATATCCTCAGCCGCTGCCCGGACGGTGTTGTAAACCCGGCGCGGGGTAAAATCGACGTCAACCATGCGGAAATAGTAATCCGCGTGGTCGGGGGACAGGTTGCCAATTTGGCGGAAGTACCAGATGTTGAACACGCCAGCCCACGGCCAGTGGTTTTGCGCCCATCGAATCCCCTCCACCGTCCACTCGGCCTGCTGTTCCTCGCTCACCCGTTGCCAGGTCAGCTCTTCCGGCGGGAAGTTGGCCGGCGCTGCGTTCCATCCGTACTCGTTGAACCAGATCGGCTTATCCCCATCACCATACCGCAACATGATTTCCCGTTGTAGCTCGACCCGGCGGAAGTTCAGCACGTTTGGGTCTGGCGCATCCTCGGGCGGCCGATCCATCCCGAAGGCATTGGCCGAGAGAATATCGAAAGAGTCGGCAGCGCCGGCCTGGTACATCTCCTCCAGAAAAACAAGATCGCTCAGATTCCGACGGGCCGGAAAATTCTCCACGTTAATTGCGAGCGGCGCCGACAAAACGTAGACGTTGGGGTCTACGCTCTTGGCACGACGATAGGCAATGGCTAGCAGCCGCGTGTACGCCTCCGGATCCACCGGCTGGTCACCCCACTCGGGGAAGATATTCGGCTCGTTCCAAATCTGAATATATCGAACGCGCCCCTGGAAATGCCGGACAAACTGCTCAACAAAGTCGCCGTAGTCGTTGAAGTCGTCGGGGGGACGCTGCGGAAATCGGTTGTCTTCCCGCGTCCAATCCGGCGGCCGATCCAGCCTGGCAATCACGTGCAGCCCATGCTCTCGATAGAGATCGACAATCTCGTCATACTTCTCCCACCGAAACTGGCCCGGTGACGGTTCGATATCTTCCCACGGGAATTGCTGCTTAGCCCAGCCGATGCCGGCCTGGGCCGCCAATTCGACCGTCTTCTCCCGCTTGAACGGCTCAGCCTCCCACTGCAAGAAGAAATTGGCGCCGAAGGGGTTCACATCGGTGTTGGGGATCAGGTGGGATGGTGAGATCTCGGCCACGCCGGCCCGGACGCCGGCCGCATAGCGAACCGCCAGGCCGAGCAGCGCAACCAGGAGAAATACGATGGCGAACAGCAGAAAACCGATGCGCCACTTTGCAGCAGTCGTGACCATGGTGTGGGTATCAAAGATCAGTCAAAACCCGCGTTAATGACCCGCGCACCCTCCGTTGTCGTCTCGAGCACCATCGCGCGGGCATCCAGTCCGTGGTCGGCGAAGGCGAGGCACATGGCGTCGGCGATAGCGTCGTGCTGCCCCGGTGCGAAGGCCACCACGCTCGGCCCAGCACCGCTCAGGGCGACGCCGGCTGCCCCGGCCTGTCGCGCAGCGCGGAACACGTCCGCCAGACCAGGCACCAGAGGCGCCCGGTAGGGCTGGTGGAGACGATCATCCATTACCGAAGCCAGCAGGTCGTAGTCAGCCTGGGCCAGGCTCTGAACCACCAGCGCCGTGCGCCCCAGGTTGAAAACCGCATCAGCCAGGGGGACCTGCTTCGGCAACGCGGCCCGTGCTTCAACCGTTGCCAGCCGGAAGTCAGGCACCCCCACCACAACGGCGAGCGGGGGCGTCTCGATACGACGGTACACCGGCGTCCCCCCCACATCGACCACCACGACCAGGCCGCCCAGCAAAGCCGGCGCCACATTGTCCGGATGACCTTCAATCTCGATAGCCAGCCGCAGCAGCTCATCCGCTGCCAGCGGCTCCCCCAGCAGGGCATTGGCAGCCACGAGTCCACCCACAATGGCGGCACTGCTGCTCCCCAGCCCGCTCATCAGCGGGATCGCATTGCTGAGATGGATGTGCAAGGCCGGCAGCGGCTCCCCGACGTGCTCGAACAGCGCGTGGACGGCACGGTAGACCAGGTTGGACGCGTCAATGGGAATGAGCTGCAGGCCCTCACCGTCAATCGTGATGCGGAGTCTACCGTCGGCCGTCTCCATTTCGACGGCGTTGTACAGCCCCAGCGCCAGCCCCAGACAATCAAAGCCCGGCCCCAGGTTTGCAGTGGTGGCCGGCACGCTTACTTTCACTTTCATGGCAA
>CAZHMV010000148.1:8280-13778 GCA_964532665.1 uncultured Anaerolineales bacterium | reverse complement strand
AGGTTTCAATCCTTCTCCAAGGATTTGGGCCTCTCTGACGCCCGATCGACACGGGAAGTACGGCTACGGTTTTATGTTTCAATCCTTCTCCAAGGATTTGGGCCTCTCTGACAAGGGTACCGTGAAGGTTTTCTTCACCAGTGCGGATGGTTTCAATCCTTCTCCAAGGATTTGGGCCTCTCTGACCGCAGTTTGCCTGCCCCTCTGAAATAGCCTTTGTGCTCCTCCATGCTCCTTTGTGCGCTGCTGTGTGAACGGCTTGCGGACCCCTTGAGAAAGGTCGCCGAAAACCTCAGGTTTTGTTCCTTTTCAGCCTCGTTTCGACCCTGCGGCGATTTGCTGAAAACGCCATCACAGGCGATTAGCTCTGGCAGGCTCCGCCATTCTCGGTTTCCGTACCGTAGGCAAGCCCTGGCACACCGAGTTGTTTTTCGCTGGATATGGGCGCTATTCGTGTTGTCTGTTCACGTCCAGGGCCGCACCCGCCGGGTCTGGCCCATCCCCTGGGTCGTCTTCTGGCCCGTGCCGGCAAACAAGGCAAAATCCGCCAGCATGTTCAGTTCGCGAATCTTGTCCGGATCGCCCCGCAGGACCCGATACTGGCAGGCGCCGACGCAGCCGTTGAATTGGGCTCGCCGGCTGTACGACACCACCTTCGTCTCCAGGCGATACCGTTCTTCTACCACGTACTCCGCGATGAATGCCGGCAGATCAACACTCAGAGGCACGGGGGAGAAGCTCTCCCATTTCCGCATGTAGCTTCGGAAGACGCTGCCTGTTAACGGAAAGAGCAGGTTTACATCGCCGGTGCGGAAGGTGGTGGGCGAGGTGAACTGTAGCCGGATGCGCCGTTCGGTCGAAGCTTCGTCGTGCAGTTGTTGGTAGCTGGACAGTTTGGCCCATCCCCGGGATTGCTCGGGTTCCACAGCGATGTTGATGATTTCGAAGGGCTGCCCGTCGATGTCCACCGGTTCCTGGTAGAGATACTTGCCCAGCAGGATGTTGCTGAGGGCAGCAAAGACCTCTTCAGTCAGCACGGTGTAGCGAACCCGATAGTCTTCCTCCGGCACGGCCAGGCGTTGGTTGTCTTGCCAGGTCCACTTGCCTTGAAGGGAGGATACGGTAAAGGGCCGGAGGCCATGTCCCTGATGCAACTGGTCGGCCAGATCGGGCCGGGCCTGCCGCACCAGTTCGAAGAACAGCCCGTGGAGGGAGCGGCCCAGGTTTTGACCCAGATGGGCCAGGTTGGCGGGTCTCAGGTAGACGAGGAAACTGGCGAGCATAGCTATTCCTCCGTGGACTCGGAAGCCCAGGGCGGAACATCGACAGTGATCTGAATGGGTGGCAGTGGGCCTTTGGGCTTCCCCGTAACCGAATCATACTCGGTAGGTACGTGTTCGACCGGGAACTCCCCTTCCAGACAGGCCAGGATCATCCCCATGGTCATGGGCTTGGTCCCTCCGGTTATGTCTGCTATCACCTCGGAGGGCTCCAGCTCCAGACGTGGCGCTTCTTGGTGGTAGATGTCGCGGATCAGTTGGTAACACCCCCCGGTGTCGTACATGTTCGCAATGGGGCGGATGATTACGTGGGGGATCACGTCCTCATATTCCGCTTCCAACTCTTTGGCCCGCTGTTTCATCTCGGGCGTAGCGATCAACCAGCAGCACTGGAGCGTCTCTTTGTGGTGTTCGATGGCCTCGCGGGCGGTCTCCAGCTTGCTTACCATGATGATGAGCCCTTTGAACTGCGGCGGATTGGGTTTATCGATGATCCGCGCAGCCATCTCTCTTCGCCGCCGGCGGGTGACGATGGTGTAGATGTAGACGACCAGGAGGGTGATGCCGGCCAGGACTATGATCACTGCCGTGGCTGTTAGTAAGCCGCCGATCTCTTTCAGCCAATCGTACAGCAGCGAAAGCGTCATGGCCACCAGAACGGTGCTGATTACGGGGCCTAGCCAGGGGATGTCCTGCAAGGCCCGCACAAAAGGGACACGGACGAAGCGTGTGAACCAGCCCATTATTCGACGGGGCTTTCTCCTGAATTGTCTGCAGATCCATTGCCGGCTTGTTTGTCCAGCATGCTTTGGGCCCAACTCAACTGTACGCAGCAGACCATGCTCATCGCTCCTCCCGGGCACGCTGCCGAACCGCCTGCAGGTTGATCACCTCGGCTACCTCAAAGCGGGTGGGTACGCTCCCCTCCGCTGGGCGCAAGCGTACCACTGCCGGGAAGTAGCCCATGCGCCCATGGAGCTCGGCCAGCAGCGTCACGGCGATGACGTTGAGGGTGGGTGGGTTGATGAGGAAGGCCTCCGTTTGCCACTGCCTGGAGGTGAATCCGAGGCCATCCACCAGTTCGGCCACCTGCTCGGGGAAGGGCCGGCTGGGGTCGAAGTGGGTCTTCACTTCAACCACCTGTTCGATGGCGGAGTTGACCATCTCCTGAATGCGCTGTACGTGTTCGTCGGTCAGGGGGTGCCCGAAGTTGAGAAGGGTCATCATTTCAACGGTTCCTTGATTAATGATACAACGGGGGATCAGGATACGACAAATCCCACTCTGTACCCGCTTGCCATGGTCGCCTGCTCGAGGGTTCCTATCTCGGCCTCGATGCGGCGAATCTCCTCGCCACCGCGGCCGGCAAATGGCCGGCTACAGGATCCGGAAACGATACCTTCAGGTTGGCCGGGTCCTGCTCGCTGTCCTCGATCCACCGCAAGAGAGCGGAGCCACCCTCCAGGGTGGGCAGGCATTCTCCCCGACGGGCCACCCGGATGCCGGCCATGGCCACGTTGAGTGTGAGCTCAGTCGTCTCCACCAGCCCCCGGGTGTCCACCGCGTCGATGTAGGCCACGATGTCGTCGCGCAGGGCGTGGTACGTCTGGTTGAACAACCAGGTCGCGCTGCGCTCGGCCTGGCTGTGGTGGTGATCGAGGTTGTTGAGGGTCGGGCTGTGTCCGATCTCCTCAGCGCCGGCGAGACCGATGTCGCCGACGATGACGGCCGGGTCCTCGAGCTCGGCGCGGGTGGGGAAGCGACACTTGGCCGGCACCGATTGGCCGAAGGCTTTGCGGGCGGAGTAGGCGAAGCCGGCGGCGTCCAGGTCTGGGTCGTGGTGGGTGATGATGAGGGTGGGGGGTGTGGCGGTCATGGTACATGCTTCTCTACTTGTGTCTGTTTAGGTCGGTGTCCGCTCATTTTTGTTGCCTTCTCAAATTCTCCAGTATTTGGGATGAAGAGCCTGTTGCTTCAGAATGCTGCCCACGTTTGGTAGCTCTTTTCCTGTTACAACAACAATTTCGCGATCATTAGCCTGTGCTAGAAAGCGTTGATAGTCCGGGTCGGTCTCGGGTGGTGGGAAAGCATTTGTTATGAATAGCCGGCTGGTAAAACGACCGCCGATCAGGCTACTCACAGCACGAAGCTCATCCAGATACTGGGTCCTGAAAGGGTTGGAGCCTGTTTTGCATGATGCGTGAATCAGTTGGCCGTGGTAGACGTAGGCTACGTCAACCTCCTTTCGGGCGCCGTCGGACGGGATCTCAAAGCTGAAATCTAGGTCGTTGTCCCGAAGGAGAAGATGTCCTCCATCGTCCAGGCCTTGCCTGGCCCGATCCCAAACGAAGACCTCGAGCCAGATACCCTCCAGGTATTTCCAGTCCATATCATTGAGGATCGTGTATCGAACACGCCCATCGGCTTGTTCTTGTAAGCCGGTGATGAACCCAAAAGACTCGATCTTACGCAGCACGTCTCGTGCCTCAGATGCTAGAGGTTGTGTTCTCTCGAAGGGGATAGTCCGCTTGCCCCTACCCTGGCTCCAGGATCGAACTTTGTCCATTACCTTAGCCGCCGCCTCTCCAGCGGTCGCCAGGTAGCGGGCAGCTTCGATGGCTTGCTGACGCTCTACAGATAGTTTGTCGAAGTCAAAAGTGGGCACCGGCCGGCGGCCGTAACATGCCAGGTACTGATCGAGGGTGACCGCAATCGGCATAGTGGCTGAAGTGGGAGGGATCAGGTCTATGAGCCGGCCATTCGCTGTATCTACGATAACAGCTCGCTGATGCAAGAACCTGGCGACTTCATAAGCAGCAAAACCCATCACCTTCGGCGCAGACGTCACGTCAAAGATCACTTCAGCGCCGGTATGACCTTGGGCGGCTGCCAGACATGCGTCACGGTTGGCCACGAAGTCGTAGGCGGAGAGATATCGTGGTTCACTCACCTGATCAAGGCCGATGAATTGCTCCAGCACTGTACAGATTTCTGCGTAACGGGTTGGAGTGTCCTCCGACACGATGAATTCTACCGCAGAAGGTTGGAGTGCCAGCATGCCGACGAGGTTAGGTGTAAGCCGGCCGCCCAAAGTCAGCACAGCTACCCGTCGAGACATGGCCCAAGTCCCCTTTTCACAATCTCCATTATTTGATTTGTGTCACTGCGGCCGCTGTACCTGATAGCGCACGTCATAGTCGTGCTCGTAGCGCCATACTTCGCGAAGGTCTTGCAGGTTGGGAGCATCGCTCTCCCGGTACGGCCGCAGCCACTCCGCCAGTTCGGTTTCCAACGCATCTCCTGTCAACGGCTCAGCCATACCTCCACCCAGTGCCTGATAGCGGGCCTGTCGGTCAATTCGCGTCCACGTCTGGATTTCGATATGGGCACTGCCCAGGCCGATGGGCTTGCCCATCCCGACCTTGTGCCACAGTCCCGGCTCCAGGGCCAGCGCGTAGAGAAGCAAACGCAGTTCCTCCCTCCGAAGGTCCGCATAATCGACGTCGAAGGTGAAGACACCGCCGGCCTCTACAGGCCGGACGGTCTTGTTCTGCCGATCCTGCCGGCCACCCAGTCGGGTAAGGACACCATCCAGGCGGTGGCGGTAGAACTTACGGCCGCGCACCGTCCGGCCGTCTCGCTGGGTATATGTCTGTGGCCGGCCTTCCGGCTTGGGCGCACTGAGTACGTCGAGCACGATCCAATCGGCCAGTCGGAAATCGCCCCGATTAGCTTGAGCATCGCCAATAGCCACCTTTCCGGCAAAAAGCATGTCCCCTCTCAATGAGCCGAATAGCCGGCAGGCGGGGCAGAGCTGCTTCAGGTATTGGCAGTGTGCGTAGCCACGGGGCAATACTGCCTTGAGCTTCCGGCCTCGTGTCACGCCACCCCCCCGGTAGAAGCCATCGAACAGGGTGAAGCAGCTCGGCTCTACCGCCTCGGCCACAGAACGAATGACCCCCTTGAGCGAGCTACCAGGGATCACGGCGATGCGGTTCCGCACCGGGAAGTCCGCCCGCTCATGGCCGCGCCCAGCGTCACGGGCAAACGCTGGGTCATAGACGAAGAGAGGTGTCTTGGCCGTCAATCGGCAGGCCAGTTGACCGCTCAACCCATGTTCGTCGTAGCGGTGGTGCAATAGTGGCGGTTTGCGGTCCGGTTCGCGGTTCGGCAGGCGCACAAACACATAGGGTTCAACTTCGGTAGACATGTGTTATT
>CAZHMV010000148.1:1634-8180 GCA_964532665.1 uncultured Anaerolineales bacterium | reverse complement strand
AGCTCCAGAGTCGAGCCGAACAACCAGCCTTTGTCCCATTCAGCGACGGGTGGCACGACATCTGAAGCAGGAAAAACCAGATCGTCCAGGCGTTCCAGGATGGCAAACGGGGCGTCAGACCGTAACTCGGTGGCTACCTCGGTCAGACGATCCGGCGTCAGAGCCGCAGCAAACACTCTTGCGCCCATGCTTCACCTCCCGCCGGCGAAGCGAGTGTGCGCCATCAAGTCTGGCACGGTGTAGCCTGTGATGTAGTTTACCCATTGGGTGCCAACCGCCGACCATGGAAAACCGCCTTCGGTGAAGGTGTAGGTTGTACGGACGCCATTGCTTTGGGCTGCTCCGCCGAAGTCGATAGCCACCTCGTCGGGCAAGACCATGCCGTAGCTAGCTGCACGGTCCGTCAGCGAGCCGACGCCCTGCAGTGCCAACTGACCATTTTCCGGTTGAGGGACATTCAGTCCCAGGTAGTCCAGCCTCACGCTTTCCACGGAGCCTATGACTTTGCCCAGCCCCCGGCTCTTGCCCATTCCCACCCGGATGAGCCCGTCTTTCAGGTCCTGGAGCAGGAAACCGACCAGGCCTAGTTGCCACAGCTCGAAGTTGCGCAAGTGCAGGGTCGTCTCGAAGGCTCCGCCGGTGATTACTTCCAAGTCGAACTTGGCACCCCGCGACGCGCCACCCGTGAAGCGGTCGATGCCCACCCCATCGCGGCTCTCCGGCCGCGGGGGCGGCCCAACAGTATACGCGTCAGCCGTAGCCAGCCGGCTGCCGTAGTAAGTTGAGCCGAAGAGTCGGCAAATAGGACATGACTGGCTGTAGGCCTCCGGATTAGGTAGCTTGAGGGGCAGGTCCTTCACTTCAGTCAAAGAGATCGCCTGGCGCTCCGCCTCCAGTCGTTGCTCCTCAGCATACTCAGCCGCGTACTTTTTCCTATCCCCGCGCCATGCCTCTCGCAGTTTGAATCGCTCACCGCAGTAGATAACCTCCGCTCTCTCCGATTCCTGGCGAGTCTTATCCTGATCGGTGAACGGATCGCAGGCGCTGGGCATGCGCAGCGTGCGAGCGATGCGTTCGGCGTGCGAGCGGAGCACCCCCTTCAGGCTGCTGCCTGGCAGGTAGACCCGCCATTCGCCGCCGCGCCAGGTACGCACGAAGGCCATGTCCGGCCCGCTGACCGTCGCAGCGCCGGACTTGACCAAGACCGGCCCCTCAGGCGCGATGCGCAGTGTGATGATGCATTCATTGACCAGTTGCTTGAGCATAGTTTCCTCCTACTCCCCAAAGGCGCTCTGGATACACTCAGTCAAGAAAGTGGCTGCGGGCCGGGGAGTCATCGACCCATCCTTCAGATAGGCCGCGAGTGCTCCCTTGCTACCGAAGTCCAGCACTTGCACATCGTCTAGCTCCAGCCGGCAAGCACCCAACCCCCGACTGCGGATGCCGCCCAGCCGAACCATTCCATTGGTGAACTCGCTCAGGCCGATTGCCAACAGGCCCAGGTCCTGTGGAGTCGGGTTCTCAACCACCAGCCCGAAGTCGAAGGCGGTTTCGGACGGCACGACCTCGAAGTCGAACTTGATCTGTTCGACGGCCCGCTCGCTGTCCCGATCAATCCCAACCCCGTCGCGGATTTCTGTCACCTCCAGCCACTCCTCGGTCCGCACCGGCAGGTCCTGGAAGCGCGCTTTGGCGGCCAGGTGAGGAGAGCCAAACAGCTTGCAGGTGTCGCACAGATGCTCGTCCAACAACGTCAACAGATCATCCTCAGTGATGGGGCGACCGGCCCAGTCTCGGTGTCCTAACCGGTCCAGTGCCCTCAACGCCCTTTGGCCATCGACGTCATCCCCAGTTGGCTCCTGGGGGATAGAGCGGCCCCGATAGTCCCGCACAGCGCGATAGTCCGCATCCATGGTGCTCTGTTGCCGGCTGGGACACGCCTCGGCTGAATCATCCGGGTCGCCATCAGCCAGCCCACAGGTCCGCAGGCCCAGATTGGGCACAATCCGCTCCACCGCGGCGCGGAAGGCCCCCTTCATGGAGGAGCCGGGGATTAGGGGGCGGCCGGCTGTATCGCGGAGAATCGGGCTGTCGGTCAACGGCGAGACGGCTCGCCCAGTGCCCACGTGAAGCGCCGTTTCGAGCATTAGCCGGCCGCTGAAGACGTACCGGCTGCGCAGGTGGCGCATGTCAATGTCCTCTCTCATTCTCAACTCCTTTCCATTTCCAGATCGGCCAACAACCGAGCGCATTCTTGGTAATCCTCGTCTTCGGCATATCCTAGCAATTCCGCAATGAAATCGCGATCATCTGAGAAGTACAAACTGGCCTCTTTCGTCAGGATCTTCACAATCCGACGACGTGTTTTCTGAGCCACGCGGTTCAGTTGTGGCATGAATACCACCTGACGTAGTGAGATTCTTTCCACCAACTCCTCAATCTCAATGTCCTGATCCGCTTCTGGAAGCAGCGATGCCAGATAGCGGTTTGAGTTGGCCTTCTCCCGTCTGTTGAGCCGCTGAGATAGGACGTTCCAGACAAGCAGTATTCTTTCCTGGAGCTCGGTATCTGTTGTCGCAAAGTATGTATCCAACAACCTCTCTATGAGAGCAAGAAGGTTATCTCGCTGTGCATGAGCAGCAAGTACCTCCGCCTGTGTCTCAACTGGATAGTTCAAGTCACGGATTGTGTCGACAATGAAAGCAGCAGGAACAAAGCCGGCATCTCTTCCCCGAACTAGGAGAAACCTACGCACTCCGTACTCGAGAAGATCCACTCCCTCTTTTTCACTGATCTGCCGATGTCTGAGGTCTTTCACATGAGCAGCATCGTTGCGCCGGTCGCGATAATCTTTCAGCCTGTCAAAATCGTCTTGTGTGATTAGCCCGCTATCGTAGAGGGCTCTCAAGAACGGGCCGTCCCACACTTCTCGGAGTTCCTCGAAGTCCCGTGCCCTTCCACCACGCATACGCTTCAGACTTTCACTGAAGCGATCGCAGCCGATCAACCGATCAGCATGGCATCGCAAAGCAAAAGCAATAGCACACCACCCTATCACAAGACCTCCTCTTGGCGCATTCGCTTCGAGGCATCGAATTGCTTCTTGACCGTATCCTTGAAGCTCGGCATCTTCGATTGCGCTGAGAAGGCTTCGCAGTCTTCTTAGTTTTCCGCGAAAGGTTTCAGCCATTGGCCTTTGCACCCGGCCGACACATGCTGCACGATGCTAGTTGCCCTCCCCCAGATCCAAACCACCCAGATAAAGACTATGCGCTGCCAGGTGTTGTACGTACTCCCGCACCAGGCGCACGTGCAAGTCGTCCATTGCCAGCTTGCGCTCGCGGTCGGTGATGTCGCTGTGAACCAGGTCGGCTGCCAGGTGTTCCGCTTCCTTTTTCAACCCATTCAACGCATCGGTCAGGGCTTTCCAGTAGCCGGCCACGTCCAGCCGGCCGGCCCTGTCGGCGCGGGTAGCGCGGTTATCCAGAAAAGCCCGGATATCCTGGTAGCTGGATGCCTGACCTACCACATTTTCCAGCCCGGAGAGCTGGGCATTTGTGATCCGTTTGGGTAGCAGATCGCGGTATTGCTCCACCAGCCGGACCGCTTCAGGCTCAATTCCGTCACTCCAGGCAGCCAGCCTGCGGCGGAGGGAAATACGCGCCGGCGGCCGCAAACCTTCCAACCCCTTCATGGCCACTCCTTCACTTCGCCCGATAGAGAAACTCGGCTGCCAGGTGTTTGACGTATTCCCGGCACAAGTCCAGGTGAACCCGGCGGGGTAGATCATCGTCTATGGCCTCGGCCAAGCCCGTGGTCTCACTCAGCTCGCCGACAATGCTCTCTGCCTCACGACGCAGACCGGTCAGGGCGTCCAGCACTCTTAATCCCACCTGATCGTACCGCCAGCGCTCTCCATGGGGAGAACGGCCGGTCTGCCGCTTGAGGAAGTCGGTGATGTCCGAAACCTTGTCAGTGCTGTAGGCCAGATTCTCCAGCTTCCGCACCTGGGTCGTGTCCAGTTTGGGTGCTCGGACCAGGCTTTCAGCCGGTTCTTGCACGTCTGGTGACAGTGCGTCGCTGGCCTGGGCTACTTCCCGGCGCACAGCTAATCGCAGCAGTCGTTCTTGCTGTTGGCCTTTCTGCTGTCCAGGGTGTACTTCCACCATGCTCACACCTCCTGCAATGTCCAATGATAGTGAAAGGGATCGCAGGCGCTAGCCTGGCCGAACCCTTCACCCCGCCGTTCGCCTACCCCTTCCCGTTCGATCTCTGCCAACCGGGTCAGGGTAGCTTCCTTCTGAGTTGAGTCTGTCAGGCGATAGAGCAATACAGTTCCTGGCCCTAGGGCCGGCGTGTCTGCTTTGGGCAGCCCCAGGGCGGCATTCCAGCCCTGCACTACATTCGTGTTCAAGACACAGCGGCCTCCCACGATGCCATCTGGCAAGCCCAGCTCAGTGGCAGACGGGATACCCGTCTGAGGCCGAAGCAGAGCATCGCGCCGGATCAGGCTACTTTCCAGGGTCAGGCTGAAGTACTCGCCCTGAGGGTCACCGACTTTGAAATGTCCCCAGAGCTGCCGGACTGTTTCGTTCAGTTGTGCCCAGCGCGTCTCCAGGGGAATCTCGATGTGGCGTGGTTCTCGCCAGCCGACAATCTCCACCCGGCCAAACCCCCGGCTCTTACCCATCCCCAGGCGCAAGGTACTGCCGGCAGGCGCGAGGTTCTTCAAGGCAGTGAGCACCGTCTCTGCCGCGTCGGCACGGAGCCGCAGCCGGCCTCGAAAGAACTGGCCTTCCTCCAGCGCGTCAAAGGAGAAGAGCTGGGTCTCCTCTACGGTGCCGGTGGCGCGGTTGATGCTGGTGCCTGTGATCAGTCGCAGGTGGGGATCAGCCCTTTTGAAACCATCTGGCCCTACGTAAGAGCCGGTCAGCCTGTCTCGATCATTGCGACAGGTGGGGCAGATCTCCCAGACCTTCCATCGCTCATCCTGACGGAGTCGCACTTCTTTCTCCCGAGCGACGCCCATTAGCTCAAGGCGCAACAACGAGTCAGTTACGCTGTCTGGATGGCCCGTCTGATACCGCTTGCACGCCCGGGCCGTGGCCGGCAGTGGTCTAGCCACGGCGTCAGATGGCTGACCGTCCCCATCGCGAGGGACCGGATACAGGTCAGGAAATAGGACCTGCTCCTCCAGAAAGAGTGCTGCGAAATCCTCGTCGGGTTGACTAGTCCGCAAATATTGCCCGGCCAGTGCACCGCGCAGTGTTGTGCCGGAGATGTGCCGTAGACCAGATGCAAACTGGAGCGCGGCCCGGCTGGCCCGGAGAACCAATGGAGACTGAGTGCGGAGAGTGAGTTCCACTTCTACCATCACGCGCCTCCTTCGATCTGGTCCATGTACCACTCCAGGAAATCCAGCCGCTCCAGCATAGCATCCACCTCGATTTCCTCGCGGCCGAAGTCAGTCGAGGTGATGGTGATCACTTCAGGCAGAACTACCCGACACCGGCCAATACCCCGGCTGTTCCCTCCACCCAGAGTCCTGACCAGTTTCAGTCCACCCAGCAGCAAGATGATCTCGTAGTATCGTCCAGGTTGATCCAGCACCAGTGTCAAGTCGAGGTGGCCCGTGATGCCAAGCCCGAAGCTCAACTCCTCGGCCGCAAACTCGGAGGTGAAAAGGCGTCCCTCAGTCGCCACACCTCGCCGCCGGCTGAGTTGGACCTGGGTTCGCGTCCCCAGTTGACCGAAGCCGCGTTCGATCGTGTCGACCCACCCTCCGGTCAGCCGGCCATCATCTATGATCAGCCCACTTTCCTGGCCCGGTGAGCCAAAGATCCGGCAGACCAGGCAGGGTTCCCAGGCGCGGCACATCTCACCCGGGCGAGGTGCTCCGCAGACAGAGACGCCATAATGACAGGCCAGTCGTTCGCAGGCATCTCGCAGCCGCCCTTTGAAACTGGAGCCTGGCAGGTAAACGTTGCCTTCCGAGTCTCTGGTCACTGTCCGGTCCACCAGTCCCCGGGCATAGCCAGTCCCGACGTGAAGCGGGCTTTCCACATGGACCGTGACCGGCAGCTCAATTGCTGCTTGCATGTTCCTCTCCCTCCTCCAGAGCCGGCACGAATCGGTACAACTCCACGAGATCCCCCAGAGCAGTGGAAAAACAGTGTTTCTGTGGCTGCTCATGCGGCTTGAAACACATTGCCAGGTCTTTTTCCTGTCGCCAGGGTGGCACGTCGTTTGGTGGTGAGCTAAACTCGGCGAGAAAATCCAAGAGCGTCTTACCGTGTCTGCGCGAGGCCCGGCCGGCCACAGTGATCGTTCGCAGACTGGCCTCGACGTTGGAGACAAATAGTCCGTCGTACAGCGACTGTAGCTGGCCTCTGGGAAACCGGACGGCTTGAAACTGCCGGGCGTGGCGGCATAGACGTTCGAAGTCCTGGAGGCGATAAGGCCGCTGTGTCAGTCGATAGTGCCACCCCGTTGGAGATGGGCGCGCGAAGGAGCGATGGGTCAGCACTTCGTCGCGTAGCCATTTCA
>CAZHMV010000148.1:0-1534 GCA_964532665.1 uncultured Anaerolineales bacterium | reverse complement strand
CGGCAAATCTCTCATAATCCTCTCGCGTGCGCAATGTCTGCAGTATTTTGCCCATGTTGTTAGCATCGGCGTACAAGAAGCCGACGTAGCCCGGCGGACTGGAAGCGTCGCCGATGTCGTCCAGGTCATCGGGTAACTGATTGTCCCGCCACCGTAGATCGCCGGCCTGACGAGCTGCTTCTAGGAAGCCGGGTCGATCTGGCAGCCCTACCCCCTTCCAGAAGATATTGCGCTGTACTCTGCCGCTCTCGCGCTTGCTATGGCAAGTCGCGCAGATGAGTTGGTCCCCGTCCTCGTGGCACGCTGGGTGCTGCCCGCAGGCGTTGCAGACGTGGAACCAGGGACCCACCGTCACGTGCGCCGGAGCCGGCTTCTGGTCCTTGACCCGGCGAAGTTCTTGAAAGGCTTCACGAACTTGCTCACCATACTCGTCTTGACGATCCGGATCGTAGAACCAAGCCGCTCCGCTAATGCTTGCCGTCAGTGTCTTGTCTCGGTACAGCGCCTCCACGGCGGTGATGATGCGATCAGCCTCGACCGTTGGCACCTTAAACAAGGCCGAGCCCCCAGCGCAATACACCTTGTCGGCTGTGGGGTATATCTTCTTGACCGTTGGCTTCGTTTCCTGGAGGTTTAGCTTTTCTAGCAGCGCACTGGCTCCGCGAATCTCGGCCAGTTTTCCGGTGGCAAAGACGTAATCCTTGATCCGATCTGTATCAAAGACGACCAACGATAGATCCATGTCTTCCTCCAGTAGGTGAAAGGCAGTCGCTTACCATCTGCGGGACTCCGTCCCCCCAACCTAACAGCATTCCCAATTCTACCACCCCCTACTTTCGCCAACATCAGAACCACCTCTGGTCTTTCTCAGAAGTTCCTCTGATGTACGAGCCGCCGGCTTGTGCTAAGCTCAGTAGAAGAACGCGGATCGCTCGGATGGGCGGATCGGCGGCCGACCAGGCACGACCAACCCGTCCATCCCAGCGATCCGTGTTCTCAACCGAAATACGGCCCAAACTTCTCTTGCAGGAAGCGGTAGTCCAGCCAGGTGCCTTCGGGGAACTCCCAGGCGTTGCGACATTCGTCCAAGATGACTGTCTTGTGGGTGTCTACGGTGCTCAGCGTGATGCACAGCGTCTCTGCCACCTCCTGGGGGTTCAAGCTGCGGGCGAAGGCCTGCAAGACCTCGGCCTGGCGGGGGGTCAGGCGCGCCAGCACCTGCCGGCAGCGGGCTCGCTCCACCTCGTCCAGCCAGCGGGTCTGGGCTGCCAGTACCTGGGCCGGAGGAGACTGGGCCAACTGGCGCAACTGGGGGAAGTAGGCACCCCACGGCGCCAGGGGGACCTGGATCAACCGCACGTCGTCTTGCGGGCCGGCGTGCATGATGGCCCCTTCCTGGGCCTGCTCCAGGAACTCGTCCGGTGTGTAGATGTGCCACATCCGGTCCCGGTGGCCGAAGTGCAGCATGGCCGCCGACATGGCCAGCAGGGCCAGCACCCGCCGGCCGCCGGCGATGCACAGGTGCAACCGCCGG
>CAZHMV010000147.1:0-13807 GCA_964532665.1 uncultured Anaerolineales bacterium | reverse complement strand
CTGGTCACCACAGTCTGTAGGGTTTTGTGACATTGATTCGCTGCGCAAGCCCTCTGGGGGCTAGAATTGCTAAGGTATTCCTATCCAAGTATAATCAGGGCAAATACAAGCTACAAGAATCCATAGCGTGGGTCCCTGGTGCATGAAGACAACTCACTACTTTGGAGCCCAGGTGCTTATCACACAGGCAAGGCCTGACAAAATGATACGCTACGAAGAAGATCAAGACCGCTACATTGCAGACGACAGATACGTAATCCGCCGGCGTGTCATCGGCGGGCACGAACAGTGGCAAATCCGGTACATCTCATCGCTCTCCTGGACGAGTGCGGATACCATCCTGAAAATGGCCGAGGCCATTCGCCAGGCGCAAGAGCACTACGCCGAGAAACAGGCGAAAGCGAGCACGATGCCCGACGCGTGATCCGCGGCCCGGTGCGGCCCAGCCAACATATCTCGTCGGCATTGCACGCTCTCCCCCTATGCTCGCTTCATGAAAAGGGAGTGTGGCCAAAATCTGTTGGTAGTAGCGGCTTCAGCCGTTCTCAGCGACTGAAGTCGCCACTACACACAACAAATCCTGGTCACACCCACAAAAAAGGCCGTCGTACCCTGCCCGACACGACGGCCTATACCAGCGGCATTTCGACCGAGGGGGGGAGAAACTCGGTCAGTTACCGCTCGTATCACATTGTAGCACATACGTTCGTTTTTGTCAAGCTCTCATCGTGAATAAATGGCCAGAATGAGCCGGGAGGGATTCGAACCCTCGGCCAACGGATTAAAAGTCCGTTGCTCTGCCTGGCTGAGCTACCGGCTCGACGACATCAAGTATACTACAGAGCCGGCGCGGAGTCAAAGGTTTGCGGGTTGCAGGCCCCGGTCTCAGTCAGATAGCCCATTCACTTTGCAGATGTCCGCGTACAGTTGAGCTGCCGGCTTGGGCCGGCGCTCTTGCGTCGCCTCGTCCAGCGCGATAAGGCCAAAACGCATCGACCAGCCCTCGGCCCACTCGAAGTTGTCCACCAGCGTCCAGTGGAAGAAGCCCCGCACGGGCACTCCCTCCTGGATCGCGCGGTGCACTGCCCGCAAGTGACTGGTGATGAAACGCGGCCGATCCATCTCGGCGGTGTCCGGTACGCCGCACTCGGTGATGTATATAGGCTTGTGCCGGCGCGACAGCCGCTTCAGGAGCCGATAGATGCCCTCGGCGTACATCTCACCCCATCCAGGCGGCCCTGTCTCGGTGCCGGGCGTGGTCGTCAGCCGGCCAAACAACGTGGCCGGCGACCACAGATCGAAGGCCACCCGGTCGCGGGCGTAGTAGTTCAGCCCGATGAAATCCTGGCTGTCGATGGCGTCGGGGATGCGGCGGCGTGGCGGGAGCCGAAAAACGCCGTCGGTCAGCGCTTCCAGGAACATGCGGTTGAAGACGAAATCTTGCAGTCTGGCGACTGCGCGGTCCAACGGCGAGGGCGTCAGCGGGTCGAACACGCGGATATGTTTGGCAATGCCGACCTGGGCCTCGGGCTGGAGGCGGTGGATGGTGCGGTAGGCAGCCGCGTGGGCCATCACCAGGTGTCGGGCGACGCGAACGCCGGCCACCGGATTCTTCTTCCCAGGCGGCCAGCGTCCCTCGAAGTAGCCCTGAAACACGTACACCATCGGCTCGTTGATCGTTACCCACAGACGCGCCAGGTCTCCCAATTCGCCGACAACCTTTTCTGTGAAGCGTCGAAAGTGTTTAACGACTGACGGGCGCTCCCAGCCACCCTCTCTGGTGAGCCACAGAGGGGTCGTGAAGTGGTGCAATGTTACCATCGGCGTGATGCCGCGCTCTCGCAGAGCGATCAGCATCTGGCGATAGCGAGCCATGGCCGCGTCGTCCCACCGGCCGTGGGCCGGCTCGATTCGGCTCCATTCGACCGACAGGCGATGGGCGTTCTGACCCAATGCCGCCGCGCGGTCGAAATCCTCCTCCGCTCGCTGCCACCAGTCACAGGCGATCCGGGAACTGCCGCCATCCACGATGTGGCCGGCTTGCTCCCAGGCCCACCAGTCGTTGTTGAAGTTGCCTCCTTCGACCTGGTGAGCGGCCGTGGCTGTGCCCCAGAGAAAGTGATCCGGGAAAGTCGGGACTGGTGTCACGTTAATCGATGGCGTTTCTTGTACTCTACCAGCGCCTGTCGAGCTGCCTCGCGCTCGGCCAGCGCCCGGTGCGCCGGCTGGACGACGTCCCGCTGCCAGTCCTCCACCACGACGTCCAGGCGTGTCAGTAGTTGTTCAGCCGGGTCCAGCAGTTCCGTTCGGATGGGCGTCAGCAGGCCGGCCTGCACACCATCTTCATCCGAATCGGCAAACCATGTCGAGCGCAGAGGACTCAGGAGACGATCTCGAACCGAGGTGATGGTTGTTGGCACACCGTCGATCAACTGGCGAAGATGTTGTACGACCAACTCGATCTGCTCACCAATGCCAAAGGGAATCCGTGACAACACCGTGTCGAAAAAGTCGCCCAGGGCGTCGGCGACTGGCGCCGTGCGTTCCACAACTGCCTCCAGACTCTCACGCAGCGAGTCGAGCCGCTCGTCCAGCGTGTCCAGCGTGTCATCCACCTGCGCGATGCGTTGCTGCATGGCCGGCAGGGCCGCCTGGAACCGGTCAACAGCGCCTTGTACAGCGTCGATCCCATCGCCGAGAGGCTGAGTGAGACCTGGTAGGATGCTCAGCGACGACTCGAAGTTCTCAATGGAACGAACGAGGGCCAGATCTATGTCGATCCTTTCCAGCGCTTCGTAATGTGCCATCAGTCCTCGCAACGTGTCGATCTCGGCCTGCATCTTCTCCAACGTAGGTGCGGACTCTGCCATGGCTTGCGTGCGGGCTGCCTCGGCGCCCAGCAGCCGGCCGGCCTCCACACCCTGTTCTCGGGCATAGAAGGCGGTTGCCATGTTGGTGGTGCCCAGCACCGCACCGCCGGCCAGCAAGCCGGCCAGCACTTGCCGCCGGCTGAGCAGCCTGGGTTCGTGTTCGACGGAATCAGCCGGCGGCAACTCAATGCCCACATCCGTCAGCAGTGTGTCCAACTGTTGCAACGCTGCGTCGTCGATTTGATCCAGTCGCGCCACAATCCGGTTGCGAAGGTCTTCGCGATCGGTAGTCATCATCGATCTCCTGTCCGGACGTAAAACGTGAAGCGTGGAACGTGAAACGTGAGAGCTTTCGTTCACCAATCCTCACGTTTCGCGTTTCACGCGTGCTCTTGTTCGGCAAGCAGCTCAACTACGCCGCCAGATGCCGTCGAATGACCTCGACAATCGCATCCCGATCCGCCGGCACCTCAATCGGGCGGTTCGCATAGGTCGAGCGCAAATGGTTGCTCTTCTGGATCATCTGCGTTTCGACCACGTAGTCCTCGTACAACTCGCCCAGGTGATAGCGTACGGTGTAGTCGGGGTCTTTCAGGACGTGCCCTGTCAGCAGGATGACCACGTCCTCGTCCGGGTTGACGGGTTCATCTGTTCCCACGGCCAGGAGTTGCTTCAAGCCGGCCACCGTCGTGGCGCTGGCCGGCTCGCAGCCGATGCCGTCGCGCCCGATCATTGCTTTGGCATCGGCAATTTCCTGTTCGGACACCTTGGTCACCCAGCCGTCGGTCCAGTCCATGGCGCGCATCGCCTTTTTCCAGGACACGGGCCGGCCAATCTTGATTGCGGTTGCCAGGGTCCTGGCGTGCACCGTCACCAGCTTATCGGGGTGATCGCTGGTGACGGTCCTGTAAAGGGGAGCTGCACCTTCAGCCTGAATGATGGTCAGGTGAGGCATTCGATCGATGAAGCCTAGCTCGTACAGCTCCTGAAAGCCTTTGCCCAGTGCGGAACTGTTGCCCAGATTCCCCCCCGGCACCACCACGCGATCCGGCACCTGCCAGTTGCGCTGATCCAGCAGCTCGATGGCGATGGTCTTCTGGCCCTCGAGCCGGAAGGGGTTGATGGAGTTCAGGATATAGACGCCGATCTGCGGGGCCACTTCGGTGACGAGCCGCAGTGCGGTATCGAAATCGCCCTGGACCTGCAGGGTCAAGGCTCCGTAGTCCAGGGCCTGGCTCAGCTTGCCGAAGGCCACCTGCCCTTCGGGGATCAGGACGACACCCAGGAGGCCGGCCCGCGCTGCATAGGCCCCCATCGATGCCGAGGTGTTGCCGGTGGATGCACAGACAACCGCCCGCGCACCGAGAGCCACCGCCTGCGTGACGCCTGTGGTCATCCCGTTATCCTTGAAGGAGCCTGTCGGATTGTAGCCCTGGTGCTTCACCTGCAGGTGGTTCAGGCCAACATAGCGTGCACAGCGTGGTGCCTCCAGCAGCGGCGTGTTGCCCTCGGGGTAGGTCACGATCTGTGACTCGTTCTCGTAGAATGGGATGAGTTCACGGTAGCGCCACACCCCGCTCACGTCAATCGGTGCGCGCGATGTGCGGCGCTGCCGCCACGTGTGTTTGACCTGCCCGACATCCAGATGGGGGAAGTCGTAGACCACGTCCAGGAGGTCGCCGCATTCGCGACACCGGTACAGCGGTTCGCTGGTCTCAAAGGTCGTCTGGCAATGAATGCATTGGAGTTTGGCACGATTCATGATTTACCTCTTTTTTTGCGTTTTACGCCGCAGATTCGTCAAGCAGTTCCATCGCCTCTTCCAGCTTCTTAAACATCTGGCCCACGTGCTCGATGCCGGCGGCTCCCATCTTCAGCAATTGTCGGTTGCCTTCGGGGAGGTCATCGCGCGGTTCCACGACCAGCACCGGCCGGCCAGCTTCGTGGGCGCGCAGTGCCATCTCCATCCCGCGATCTTCCGGCTGGGCCTCGACGATGATGACAGCCCGCGCCAGGCTGGCGATGATCTCGTCGCGCATGCCGGCCCGCGCCCGGCTGGGGTAGTCTGACGGCCGCAATGCCCCCGAGATGAGCGCGCCGCGCTCGACGATGCGGTCGGCCAGCTTTTGCTGCTCCGGAGGAATCATGTCGATGCCGCCGGCCAGCACCGCCAGCGCCCGCCCGCCCCCATCGCGTGCCCCTTTCAGCCCCCGCACGTCGATCTCGTCGCCCAGGCCGGCCACGACCGTGTACCCCTGCTCCGCCAGGCGCATGCCGATGAGCTCGGCATTGCTGAGACCGCGCGGCGTTGCCCGCCAGGAGCCGGCCACGGCCACAGCCCGGCTATCCTCTGCTTCGAGCTCACCACGAAGCCACAGGAACAGGGGCGGCTCCTCTATCAGCCTCAGGTTCTGCGGATAGGCCCCGTCGTCGCGGCTCACGAAACGCACACCGGTCGCGTCCTCGTAATCCATCAGTTGATCTTCCAGCGACCACAGCAGGTCGTCATTCACGCCGGCGATGGCCTGCGCAAGCTCGGGTTCCACCCCCTCATCGACCAGGGCCTGCGGGCTGGCCCGGAAGACGCCGGCCGGGCTCCCAAAAGCCTCCACCAACCAGCGGACCCGTTCAAGGCCGAGGCCGTCAATCTGAAGTAACGCCAGAAGTTGGGTTCGGTTACTCATGATGAAAGGAGAATGGAGAATGGAAAACGGAAAATGGAAGACGGAGGATGGAAGACGGAATCTCATCCCCTATCTTCCTCTTCCCCCTCCTATCCCTTTTTTCCCTTTCTCCCTTTTTCCCTTTTCCCCCTTCCTCCTTCAGCGCCCGATTCTCACCGGGACGGTATACGGCGGCAGCCAGTTGCCATCGGGTTTGACGAGAACCAGGCGCAGGGTGTAGGAGCCTGGCTCCAGGCCATCGGCGTGCCACACTTCAAGCTGGCCGTCCTGCACGGGCGTCGTGTGGGTCTCTCCCATAGTGATCCATCTGGTGGGGGCCGTGGATCGAGCGAATTCTACCTTGTAGAAGGCGATGTCGTTGGGACTGAAAAGGGCCGTCCCCGTGATCGACACCGTGCGGGTGATGAGTTGGCCCGGCGTTGGGGACGCAATGTGCCAGGTCGCGTTGACGGCTGCCGCGCCCAGCGCGCCCCCGGGCAGGCCGGCCAGCAACTCGGGTGTACACGGCTCACTCGTTACCAGGGGTACCCCGTGCGTAGCCGCCCATGCCCGAACCCGCGCCGCCTCCTCCTCATCGTCGCGTGGTGGATAGAGCGCTTCCATGGTCTGCACGACGCCGCCGGCCGGCACCCCCCACTGCTCAGTCGCCTGGCAAAACAGGGCGCCGGGCGTGTCGTCAGACGCCAGAATCGGCCGGGGTATACGAACCACGGTCGCTTCGTCGTAGACCGTCCCTTTTTCTTCCGGGACGGTCCCTTCGGCAAAGAACTCCTTGTGCTTGTGTTGGCAGCCGCGACCGGCCCGCAAATCCACCAGGTCGCAGATTTCGGCCTCCTCGATGCCGGCAGGCCGGCGGAACGTGTCGCTCAGCGGCTGATCGTCGATCTGGAGAACATCATGCAGTGAGGGGATGCGGAAAACTGACTCCATCAATTCGCGCCACAGCGGCGCTGCCCCCTCGACACCGGACACGTCCTGCATGGGGGTATTATCCGAATTGCCGGTCCAGACACCGACAACCAGGTACGGCGTATACCCGATGGTCCAGTTGTCGCGAAAATCCGTGGTTGTGCCTGTCTTGACGGCGGCCGGCCGGTCGAGTTCCAGCGGGTTGTGCTGACCGAAGGCCGGCTGGCGTGCCCGGTTGTCGGCCAGGATGTCCGTCACGAGAAACGCCGCGGCCGGATCGACGGCCGGCCCTGGCTCCGGGCGCCGGTACTCGTAGATCGTCTCGCCGGTGCCGTCCACCACTTTTAGCACAGGGGCCGGCGGGATGTACCCGCCGCCGTTGGCCAGCGTGGCGTACGCCGTCGTTAGATCCAGCAGGCTGACCTCGCCGCCTCCCAGGGTCAGCGAGAGCCCGTAGTAGCGGTAGGGGTCGCGCTTCAACCCGGTAATGCCCATGGCATGCGCTTTGTCTATCATGGTTTCGAGGCCGATTTTGTTCAGAACTTTCACCGCCGGCACGTTGTACGAATTGGCCAGCGCCTCACGCAACCGCAGCGGGCCGTGAAATCGGTCGTCGTAGTTTGTTGGCTGGTAGGTCTCATCCCCCTCCAGTGGAAAAGCGGTCGGGATGTCCCACACGATGGTGGCCGGCGTGAAGCCCTGCTCGAATGCCGCCGCGTAAGTAATCGGCTTGATGGCCGATCCGGGCTGACGGGGTCGCAGGGCGACATTCACCTGACCATCGATGGAGGCATCGTTGTAGTCAACGCTCCCCACCATGGCCAGAATCTGTCCCGTTTGGGGTTGCATAATCACCACAGATGCGTTGGTCAGGTTGTGCCTGTCGCGCAGGGCTTCCACCTGGCGACGGGCAATCTCCTCCGCCAGCCGCTGGTACCGCAAGTCCAACGTCGTCGTCACCTGTAGGCCGCCCTGTCGCAAGGTGTCGCGGCCATAGGCCTCCTCCAGGACCTGGAGTACGTAGTCCGCGAAGTGGGGTGCCTGTCGAATTCGCTGCGGCAGCTTCAGGGTCAGTTCTTCATCGTATGCGGCGTTGGCCTCGTCCTGGGTGATGTAGCCGGCCTCCACCATCAGGCGCAGGACCTGCCGTTGGCGCTGCTTCGCCCGGTCGAGATTCTCGTGTGGGTCGAGGCGGCTGGGCGCCTGAGGCAGGCCGGCCAACAGGGCGCTCTCGGCCAACGTCAAATCCGAGACCGGCTTGTCGAAGTATGTCTCCGCGGCAGCGGCAGCGCCGTAGGCCCTGTGGCCGTAGTAGATCTCGTTCAGATAAGTCTCCAGGATCTTGTCTTTTGACCACATCTGGGTCAGGCGGGTAGCGAGAATCGACTCGGCCACCTTGCGCGATACGGTCTGTCGCACCCGCTGTTCGTAGGGGAACACGATTAGACGAACCAGTTGCTGGGTGATGGTGCTGCCGCCAGAGACGATCTCGCCGGCCTGGGCGTTCTGCAAGAAAGCCCGACCCATGGCCAGGGGATCGATGCCGGGGTTACTGTAGAAAGTCGCATCTTCGGTCGCAATCGTGGCCTGCTTCAGGGCTTCTGGAATCGCGTCCAGCGGGACCCAGGTGCGCTGGCCTTCGCCGTAGACTTCGTCCAACAGATTCCCGCGCCGGTCGTAGATGCGGGTGGTCTGGAAGCTGCGCCGGCTGTCGTAGTGCTCGAGTCGGGTGAGGGTGGTGGAGAGGTCGATTTCCGGTTCCAGGTCAGGTGCATCTCTCTGTGCGTGCTGCGCAGGCAGAGGTGTCGAAGCTGCACCCCGCTGATCTTCCTCCATGACCATCGGACCCGTGCATGCCGCCAGCACCCAGAGCAGCGCAATGGGACCCAGGATTGACCAACAGCGGCAGATAGATTTCACGTTTTCTCCTCACCAGCCGCCTCTTTGTGCCAGGGAGTCGGGGAGCGGCGGAGCAGGCAAGGGGGAGGACTGCTTTCTCTACCTCACCCCTGCCCCCTATGCCTCAACCTAAGCAGGGAGCGCCGGTCGAGTAGCGGCTTTAGCCGCGTATCGAGACCAAGCGGCTTGCCAAGAAACCCGCTCCCTTGGTCTCGATACGCCTTTGGCTACCCTTCGATACACTTCGCACTCAGGGCACCGCTCGACCGGCGGTCGCTAGCATGCTTAAGTTGACGCGTATGCCCCGGCCCCTGCACTCCCGTGCTCAAGCTATGGATAAATCTTTTCCAGCATGCGCGGGAAGGGGATCGTTTCGCGAACGTGCTCGATGCCGCAGACCCAGGTGACGGTTCGCTCGATACCCAGGCCGAAGCCCGAATGGGGCACTGATCCGTAGCGCCGCAAGTCCAGGTACCATTCGTAGGCTTCACGGGGCAGGTTGTGTTCCTTGATGCGCTGTTCCAACAGCTCCACGCTGGCCGCACGCTGCCCACCGCCGATGATCTCGCCGTACCCCTCGGGAGCCAGCAAATCGGCGGAGCGGCAAACCTCTGGCCGGCCCTCGACGGCTTCCATGTAGAAAGCCTTGCACCGGGTTGGATAGTGGTACACGAAAACCGGCCGGTCGAACTGCTCCGAGATCACCGTCTCGTGGGGGGCCCCGAAGTCATCACCCCACTCGAAATCCTCGAAGCCGTTCTCGTGGAGCAGGTCCACCGCTTCGTCGTACGAAATGCGGGGGAACGGCGGTTGCACCAACTCCAGCCGGCCCACATCCCGCTCCAGCACACCGGTGAGCAGGTCGCGGTGCTTCTCCAGCACGGTCTGCACCGTGTATGCCACCATTTGCTCGGCCACGTCCATGTAGTCCTCCAGGTCGGCGTAGGCCATCTCAGGCTCGACCATCCAAAACTCGGTCAGGTGCCGGCGGGTCTTGGACTTCTCGGCGCGGAACGTTGGCCCGAAGCAGTAGACCTTTCCGAAGGCCATGATGTTGGCTTCATTGTACAGTTGCCCGCTCTGGGTGAGATAGGCCGGCTCACCGAAGTAGTCGGTCTCGAACAGCGTCGTCGTACCTTCGACAGCCGCCGGCGTGAGAATCGGCGTGTCCATGTTCAGAAAACCGTGATCGTCCAGCCAGTTTCGAATCGCCCGTATGATTGTTGCCCGAATGCGCAAAATCGCGTTCTGCCGTGGCGTCCGAATCCACAGATGCCGGTGCTCCATCAAGAACCCGGTGCCATGCTCCTTCGGCTGAATCGGGTAATCGAGCTCGGCGATGTGGACCGGTTCCAGGTCAGACACGTCGATCTCGTAGCCGCCCGGGGCACGTTCGTCAGCCCGCACCGTGCCGACGACGACCAACGATGACTCCAGGGTCAGGCCGGCCGCCGCCTCCCACGCCTCTGGCGATACGTTCTTCTTAAAGACGACCGCTTGTATGGTGCCGGTTCCATCACGCATGAGGATGAATTGCAGCCGGCCTTTGTCAGTCTTGTTGTAGACCCATCCTTTGAGGCTAATCTCTTCACCTTCATGCCGGGCGATGTCTTCGATCCGTACTGTCTCAGGCAATGTCCACCCTCCCCTATTCAGCAGTGATTGATCTCACGCAATTGTAGGATGGATGTCGGTTGCGGTCAAGGTGTTGCCGGAGGCGGGCCAACACCAATGTGTGGGCAAAATGACTAAAACGGAGTATAATAACCTGTGGAACACCGTCGTGTCCTTATGTCGTAACCGTGCAACAATCGAGACAACAATGCTGAATCGCACGCTAGCCATTCTTCGCAAGGAATTCATCCAGATTCGACGCGACCCCCGCACACTGGCGGTCATGATCCTGATCCCCATCGTCCAGCTCACTCTCCTGGGCTATGCCGCCACGACCGACGTTGACCACATCGCTACGGTCGTGTTGGACCGCGATGGTACGCTGGAAAGCCGCGAGCTGATCGAGACCTATCGCGCGTCGGGATACTTTGACATTCAGTACTACGTCGATCGCGAGGCCGAGATGGCGAAGTTGATCGATGGCGGGCAGGCGAAGGCCGGCATTGTGGTGCCCGCCGGCTACGCCGCCGACCTGACTCGTGACCACCGCGCCCAGATCGGCGTGATCATCGATGGCTCCGACCCCAACGTCGCCACAACAGCGCTATCTGCTGCCACGTCGGTTGGCCAGGCCAAAGGGGTGGAGATTGTGCAGCAGGTCATGCACATCGACCCGGAGGAGCAGCCGGGTATTGAGGTGCGCCCCCGCGTGTGGTACAATCCTGAACTGTCCAGTGCTAACTTCATGATCCCTGGCCTCATCGGCACCATCATGCAGTTGCTGACCACATTTCTCACGGCGATGGCTGTCGCCCGCGAACGGGAACGGGGTACGTTAGAGCAGCTCATCGTGACCCCGCTGCGCCCCATCGAACTGATCATCGGCAAGTTGGTGCCGTACGCGATCATCGCCGTGATCGATACGCTGGAGATTCTGGCCATCGGCGTATGGTGGTTTGGTGTGCCGATCCGGGGCAGCCTCCCCCTGCTGCTGGCTCTCTCGGCCCTGGGTCTCATGACGTCGTTGGGGCTGGGGCTGTTCATCTCCACCGTCTCGGCCACGCAGCAGGAAGCCATGTTGCTGAGCTATTTCATTATGTTGCCCTCCATCTTCCTCTCCGGGTTTATGTTCCCGCGCGCCGCCATGCCCCAGGCACTGCAGATTCTCAGCTACGGGGTTCCCCTCACCTATTTCCTCATCATCGTGCGCGGCATCATCCTGAAGGGTATCGGTCTTCAGCTTCTTGTCTCCGAGGTCGTCGCCATGGCCGTCTTTGGTGTCGTCATCCTGACCCTGGCGGCGCTGCGTTTCCAGAAACGGCTCGAATAGGGGAGGGGGTACCGTGGGGAAGATCGCGGTTGTCACCGATAGTGCTGCCTGTTTGCCTGAGGAGCTGCTGCAACAGTATGGGATTCACGTTGTCCCGTTTGGGCTGATCTGGGGCGACGAAGTCTTGCGGGATGGGATCGACATTACGCCCGAAGTATTCTACCACCGGCTGCGGACCAGCGAGGAGCTCCCGACGACGTCTCAGCCATCTCTCGGTGACTTTCTGCGAGTCTACCAACCGCTGGCCGGCAAGGTTGACGGCATCGTCTCCATCCACATCCCCCAGGCGCTGAGCGGCACCGTCAGCGGGGCACAGGCGGCTGCACGGCTGCTCGGAGAGATGCCGGTGCGCGTTGTGGATAGCGGGACAGCAGTGATGGCGCAGGGGTTCGTTGTCCTGGCCGCGGCGCGCGCGGCAGCGGCCGGCGCCGGCCTGGACGAAGTGGTCCGCGCAGCCGAAGAGATGGTCCCCCGCGTTCATCTGTTGGCCGCCCTGGACCGACTGGACTACCTGGCGCGCAGTGGCCGGGTGCCCGGCGTGGTGGCGTTGGTCGGCTCGGCACTCCACATCGCACCTGTTTTCACAATCCAGCAAGGCCATGTCACCGTGGTAGCACGAGCGCGGAGTAAGCGGCGCGCCCTGAAATCGATGCTGGACCGGATGGCCGAGTTGACTCGGCGTCGGCCCACCCACGCCGCCGTCTTCCACGCCGACGTGCCGGACGAGGCAGAGAGCCTGCGCGCCCAAGTGGCCGACCGCTTCAACTGCATGGAACTGTACGTCACCGAATTCACGCCGGTCATGGGCTCGCACACTGGGCCGGGCGTTCTTGGCGTTGCCTTCTACACGGAGAGTTGAGACCTAGAGTTTTCGGGCCCGGTCGGTTTGGCGTTCCTTGAGTTCCTCTGAGAGGCAGAAGATGGCTGGACTGATCATCATTTTCGGTTACCTTGTGGGCTCCATCCCCACCGCCGAGATCTTCAGCAAGATGTTGCGGGGCATTGACCTGCGAGAGGTGGGCAGTGGCACTGTGAGCAGTACCGGTATCTACTACCACGTGTCCCGCCCCATGATCGTGGTCGTGGGCATACTCGACATCTTCAAGGGGGCCTTGCCGACCTGGTTGGCCCTGCGGATGGACCTGGGATTGTGGGTGGCGGTGCTGGCCGGCCTGGCCGCCATCGTCGGCCACGATTGGCCGCTGTACCTGGGTTTCGTGGGCGGCCGGGGCCTGAGCCCGTTCATGGGATTGCTGCTGGTGCTGTATCCGTGGGGGTTTCCCTGGCTGCTGGCCTTTCTTGCCCTGGGACGACTGATCGGCGGCGGCACCGCCGTCGGCGCGCTGCTGGGGCTGATCGGCCTGCCGCTGTTGATGCTGTTCACCGGGCAGCCGCCGGCCATCACCTGGGCCGGCGTGTTGATGCTGCTCGTGACGGCCGTGAAGCGTCTGGAAGCCAACCGCCTTCCCCTGCCCGACGACCCGGCCAAGCGCCGGCGGGTCCTGCTGCGCCGGCTGCTGCTGGACCGCGACGTGCCACCTGAAGAGCCCTGGACCACCCGCCGGTCAAGCCACCAGTGAAGTGGCAGGTACGGATGACCTCGTCCTTGACAAAGAATGCAAGTGCTGGTATAATATTTTTGTCTTTTTTGGAGTTTTTGTCTTTGCAACGGAGGTGTAGTCGTGAAGCTCACCGGGCGACAGCGGGATTTCCTGAACCAATTTCTGGACCTCTATCACGAGGGACAACGTCCCCTCCACTACTCGACCGTCGCCGAGCACCTGCGGGTGAGTCCCATGACGGCCTACGACATGCTCCGCCTGCTGGAAGAGCGCGGGCTGGTGATCTCGGAGTACGTGCTGCCTGAAGGCGGGGGGCGCGGCCGATCCAACGTCGTCTTCTCGCCCACCCCCCGGGCGGCCCAGGTCATGGCCAAGTTGGCCGGCGAGGCCTGGGACCGGGAAGAATGGGAGGCGGTGAAGGCGCGCATCTTGCAGGCACTGCGGGAAGGCAAAGGCACCGACTACCACGACCTGCTGGAGGAGATTTTGCTGCGCCTCCCGGAGCGCCGATCGCCCATGCTCTACGCCACGGAGATGATCGCGGCTGTGCTGCTCAGCCTGCACCAACTGAAGGAGGCGAAGGCCGGAGACCTCTCTGAACGATTGGAGGCCCTGGGGCTGCCGGGAGAAGTCGGGCTCCAGGCGCTGGCCGGCCTGACCATGGGGCTGACTTTCGCCGAGCGGGCGAACCGGCGCATCACGTCTCTGCTACTGTCGTACAGCCGGAAATACCAGGATCACCTGGCCCGCCTCAGCGGTGAAAACAAGCGCCGGCTGTCGGAATTCACCCAGGAGGTCATGCGGATTATCGAGGTCTGAGCGCCAATGTGCAGACCCTAAGGGTTTTTGAAACCCTTAGAGCGTGTCTGAATATTCCTGGAGCGGTGCAGACCCTAAGGGTTTCCGAGAGCAATCTGCGCAAGAAAGGCCCTCCAGATT
>CAZHMV010000146.1:0-13850 GCA_964532665.1 uncultured Anaerolineales bacterium | reverse complement strand
ACCGAAAGGTGGACACGGCGCGCTCAGCTTCGATGTGGAAGCCGGCCTGCCCCAGACGGGAAGCGACATAGTCGGGATGAAAGTCGAGGTTGAGTTCGACGAACTCGTAGGGCTCCAGGCTGAATGGACTTTCGATTTGCCGGCCAAGCCAGTAGCGGCCGATGGCTTTCAGGTGTCGTTTGTTGGCGAATTCCAGCACATAGGTCCCGCCAGGACGCAGAATGCGCGCGATTTGGGCGAAGGCCGCCGCCAGGTCTTTCACGTGGTGGAGCACACGCACGGTGACTGCGGTGTCCACGGCAGTATCGGCGAGGGGCAGGTTGTACAGATCGCCGGCCACGTAGATGAAGCCCTGATTGCCCAGGCGTTCTTGTGCCTGGCGCAACTGCGATTTGGCGTAGTCCAGCAGGATGATCTCGTCGTACCCCTGGTACAGGTCAGCCAGCCGGCCAAAGCCGGCCCCGATCTCGATGAGACGCCGGCCTTGGGCGGGCAGCAGCCGCTCCAGGGCGATTCGTTCGGCGGCATCCTCGTATTCCCGCTCCTGGCCATCCCAGAAATCGGTCTGGTAGCGGCTGCCTTCGTAATCGCAGATGGGTGGGGAGCCGGAGTCCGCCAACACACGTTTCCTGACGCTATTGCTCATCTTTGTCAGTTAGGTACTTGCCAGCCCGGATCAGGCGGTCACGCTCTAGAACACGGTCAGGGTGATTAATCTGCAGAATTCTCACCGTCACATACCCTTCGGGAGTGAGTGGTTCAATCCGCGCGCCGTCAAGTCGAAAATGCTCGATCCATCGTTGGGTTCGTGGGTTGAAAAACGGAGTCAGTGGCCCGGTCTCAGGGTCAAGAGACCCCAAATCAGTACCTTTGAAGCGGTTACAGTACGGGCAGGCTAGAGCCAGATTGTCTGCGGTGGTGGTGCCTCCGTGCTTTTCAGAGATGATATGCTCCACTTCAAATGTCAGGAATGACATGTCTTGAGGATACAAGCAGTACTCACACCGGCCTGCAGCTCGATCAATTACTAACTGCCGCAGCGCGGCTGGAACGTGTGACCGCGCTATGGTCATGATCGGTTCGCTAGTTGTTTATAGGCGTGTGCCTTGGCCAATCGCACCAGGTGCTCTAGCAACAGGTATCGTTCCAGCTCAGTCTCTTCTTGATCTGAGAGCGTCTCCTTCTTGTTTCGGTACAGTAACTCACTCACGCGTGCCTGTAGTTCCGGGGATGGGTGGAGTGCTAATACCTGCTCTGGTGCTGGCTGACTGGTCAGCAATTCAATGATTCCATCCTCATTCTGGAATCCACCTGATCTCTCAGCCACCAACTCGCGCAGACCACGCTCTAACACCTCGGGCAGGCGGTCCTGGTAGAGCCGCAACTGTTGTCCGAGCTCATCAGGTACTTGTATGGTAATTTCCATCATTTGCTCCCTCCATTCGGTGATTTGCCTACCGATCGGGTGAATCTCTCTACAGGACAGCGAATTCACCCTCTACGAAATCACACATGGCAGATGGCCCCCAAAAATGCTAATTGTAGAAAGCCTTACGTTCCATGTGGAACCAGGCGGGTGTTCGCTGTCTACTGTTGGCAAAAAGATGACCTGGGTTATCCGCTTGAGTATTATCCAGCCACGTCAAGGGTAATTCGGGCCTGCCAGGGATTCTTCGGCTTCGCCTCAGAATGACATCCTTGCATACGTGGATCAACCTCCCACAATCGCCTCATAGAGAGTCTGGAGTTCTTCGTCGGAGTAGAAGTGGATGACCAGCCGGCCACCCCGTTCTGTGCGAAACAAGGTTACTTTCGTGCCCAGGGCCTCGCGGAATTCGTCCTCTAACGCCTTGAGGTGCGGATCCCGCTCGCGCCTTGGGGAAGATGAAGGGCCTGTGGGCTCTGGCTGACCCTCGCGCAGCCGGCGGACCACCTGCTCGGTCTGGCGAACATTTAGTCCCTCGTAGCGGATGCGGTCCACGACTTGCATCTGGGCCTCCTCGTCCTCCAGAGATACCAGGGCATCGGCGTGACCCTCGGTGATCTCGCCGGCCACCAGTGCCCTCTTGACACCGTCAGAGAGACGCAGCAGGCGCAGCGCTTTGGTGATGGTGACACGGCTCTTGCCCACCCGCTCGGCGACCTCGGCGTGGGTCAGGCCAAATTCCTGGATGAGCTGGTTGTAGGCCATGGCGGCTTCTAGCGGGTTCAGATCGGTTCGTTGGAGGTTCTCGACCAACGCCAGCTCCAACTTGGCCCGGTCGCTTGCCTCCTTGACAATGACGGGAATCCGGTCAAGGCCGGCCAGCCGCGCCGCCCGCCACCGCCGCTCGCCGGCGATCAGTTGATAGCCGTCCGTTGCGGTGGTGACGATGAGGGGCTGGATCAGGCCATGCTCGCGGATCGAGTCGGCGAGTTCATGCAGTTGGTCCTCCGCCAGCTCAACGCGTGGCTGCCACGGGTTGGGAGTGATGCGGTCCAGCGGGACCTCTTGCAGGCCGGCCGGCGTCGTTTCTTCTGCCGGCGGAATGAGAGACTTTAAACCCCGTCCAAGTCCGCGTCTCTGCGTCACAGTCCTCAATCTCCAATCTCGACTCAGGAGTAGATGGCTAGTTGGTTAGATGGCTGGATGGCTTGCGTGGCGTTAGCCATCCAGCCATCCAGTCATCTAACCATCCAGCCATCTAGCCATCTAGCCACCCAGCCACCTAGCAGATTCATCCGTCAGGGCGTGCCACCGCTCATGTTGACAAATCTCTGTGCTCAGGTCCCCAGCCCACCTCCGGGAGCGCCTGTGTCCCTGTCCCCAACTTCGCCAGCACCTCCTGGGCCAGCAACCGATAAGCGACCGCGCCAGTGGAGTTGGGGGCATAGGTCAGGATGGTCTCGCCATAGCTCGGCGCTTCACTGAGGCGAACGCTGCGCGGGATGATGGTGTTGAAGCACTGATCAGGGAAGTGCTGACGCACTTCGTCCACGACCTGCTGGGCCAGGTTGGTGCGCGCATCGTGCATGGTCATCACCAGGCCGGCCAGTCGCAACTGCGGGTTCAGGTGCCGGCGGACCAGCTCGATGGTTCGCATCAGGAGGGAGAGCCCCTCTAGAGGCAGGTATTCGCACTGTACCGGCACGAGAACCTCGTCGGCTGCGCTCAGGGCGTTCACCGTGAGGAGACCCAGGCTGGGAGGGCAGTCGATCAGGACCATGTCAAAGCGGTTGCGGTAGCCGTCCAGAGCACGTTCCAGCCGGCGCTCGCGGTTCATCATGGCGACCAGTTCGACTTCAGCGCCGGCCAGATCGGGCGAAGAGGGTATCAGATCCAGGCCCGGCCGGGTTGTCGAAAGCACAATTTCACTCAACGATCGTTCGTTGATAATAGCATCGTAGATCGAGCGGAGCACATCATGCTTGTTCAGCCCGAGCGAACTAGTGGCGTTTGCCTGGGGATCGATGTCGATCAGCAAGACATGCTGCCCAAAAGATGCCAGAGCAGCACCCAGATTGACGGCGGTCGTCGTCTTGCCGACGCCCCCCTTTTGATTCGTGACGGCGTAGACTCTACTCATGCCGAATCTTGCGGATACGACCGTGATGAAGTCGGTGTTCCACCTGATCTCGGGTAGGAATGCCCTGCACGCCTGGTCCTTCGATGGAGAGAGATGCCACGGCATTTGCAAAGCGCGTCGCCTCATGCGGGTCGTCTGTCTCGCGGAGGCGAATCAGGAAGGCCGCTGCGAAGACATCACCGGCCCCGGTGGGATCGACCTCCGCAGCTTCGAAGGCCGGATAGTCCGTCCGATCCCCGGCCACAAACAGGGTTGCGCCGGCCGGCCCACGAGTGACGACCATGAGTTGAGCCAGCCCTGCGAAACGGTCGATCTCCTCCGGCATATGGGCGACGTCTTCCTCGCTGAATACAAGCACACCAGTCCGGCGGAGGATGGTCTCAGCTTCGTGCCAACGCCGAGGCTGTACGCAGCCAGAGCCATCCCACTGCCGCATCCACCCCTGCGGCGTCACACCGATCAGCGAGCGGGTGTCGAACACGTCGATAATGCGGTCAGGGATCTCGTTGACGAGGGGTCCCAGATGGATGATGGAGCTGTCCCGCCAGGCGGCAGGAACAGCCGCCGGCTCAATGGGCGCGGCGACAGCGTGGACAAACTGTTCGCGCCGCCCATTGTGATAAAGGTTCTGAAAAGTTGTCGTTTCGGGGGCGGGGATTTGGGCTATCGCAATGTCCGCCAGGAGACTGTCCGGGTCAAAGCCGGGATCAAAGCTCGTGACGATGCCAACGGACAGGCCCAGATTCCAGGCTGTCAGTGCAGCGTAAGTGGCCGTGCCACCAATTGTGTAACCGTCAGGAGTGAGGTCCTTTGTAATGTGGCCGATGACCACGTAGTCGGGGGGCATGCCTGTCCTCTCACTCGCTCAATCCCTCTGGGCAGGGCTGGAGTATCAGCGCTGCGGGCGAATAGTAACCTTGCGATTGTCGCCAAAGCCGACGCTTTGCGTCGTCACATCGGGGTCGCCCCGCAACGTGATGTGGATGATGCGCCGCTCGTTAGCCGGCATCGGTTCCAGAGAAATGGGCCGGCCGCTTTGGCGAACCCGATCAGCCATGCGTTGGGCCAGCTCGCTGAGGGTACGCTCCCGACTCTTGCGATATCCGCCAACGTCAATCACGATGTTCGTCCAGTCGTGCGTCTGCCGGCTGACGATCAGTCGGGTGATGTACTGAAGTGCCTGGAGCGTGGAGCCCTGCTGGCCGATAAGCACACCCAGATCATTGCCCTCAACATCAATAACAATCGGGTTTTCGCTGGTCCCCTGGCCGCGCTCCCGAAACTCGACCGTGGCCGGCACGCCAATCCTGTGGATCAGTTCTCGCACCGCTTCGATGGCGATTTCAGCAGCATCAACCTCGGCCTCAGGCACGACCTGCGACACCACCTCAGGTGTCGGCTCAGGTGCCTCTTCTTCCAAGGGGACAGGGGTAGTTTCTGCTTCGACTCCGGCCACTGCCGTGACCTTTTCTGCTTCGACCGGCGGCGCTTCGGTTTTCGGTTCAGGCTGGCGTGCGCGTGGCCGGCGAAGTCGCAAGCGCACGCGGGCATCCTCAGCTCCGATGAAGCCAAGGATACCGCGACTTCCCTCGCTCAGGACTTCGATCTTTACGTCATCCCGCGTCGCTCCCAACTGAATGAGGCCCTGTTGAATGGCTTCCGCTACGCTGGGCGCTCGAATCTCAATTTCCTCGACGTCGTTTGCGTTGTTTGTCATCGGTCTTCTTTCCTCGATCCTTGCCACCGCCCGACGTGTCGGCTGTTACTGTTGCCAGGGCCGGCTGCTGCAAATCAGTCCACTTATTGATGGCAACCTGCTGCACGACGCTGACTACGTTGAACACCAGGTAGTACAGAACCAATCCGGCCGGCAATTTGATGAACACAAAGGCGAATATGATGGGCATGAACTGCATCGCCTTTTGCATGGTCTCCTGATCACCGCCGGTCGTAGGAGGCGTCATCAGTTTTTGATAGAGAAACTGAGAGACGACCATGAGACCGATGAGGATGTAGGGAACACCCTCAGGTTCCGCCAGGCTTTTCAGCCACAAGAAGCTGTGTCCAAACGCCGGGTCGGTTTGCGCCAGATTGAGAATGGCGCGGTACAAACCCCACAGGATGGGTAACTGGATCACAAGGGGGAGACACCCTCCCAGAGGATTCACACCGTGCTCGCGGTAGAGCTTCATCTGCTCTTGAGCGAGCTTCTCTTTGTCATCCTTGAATTTCTTCTGCAATTCTTGCATCAGGGGCTGGACTTGCTGCATTGCCCGTGATGACTTGAGTTGCTGCAGCGTCAGCGGCAGGGTCACCATCTTGATAAGAATGCCGAACACGATGATGGCGAGGCCATAACTGCCGAATATGCCGTACATATATTGCAGCAGTTGCACCCCTGGCTGCACGATCAGATTATTGAAAAGTGCGCCCAAAGGAAAACCCCCTCTCGAAGGCGCAGATGTTAGAAGTTAGAGGGTGTTCTGACGACAAGTGATCTAACTTCAAACGCGCTAGTTATTTACGGGACCGGGTCATAGCCACCGGGGTTGAAGGGGTGGCAACGCGAGATGCGCTTTGCACCCATCCACCCTCCCTGGACAACGCCGTATTTCTCAATGGCTTCGTAGGTGTACCTGGAACAAGACGGCTCGAACCGACAGGTCTGGCCGAACATCGGTGAAATGAATCGCTGATAGATTCTAATCAGTGCCAGTACAAGCGTCTTCATCCTTACGTTCACCCAACAGTGAGGCCTGTCGTAGCAGTTGTACGACAGCATCATCAACCATTTGAAATGTTGCTTGTCGAATCGGTCCTCGTGCGATGAAAACCAAATCCCAGCCTGACTCGATAGTATCGTGTCGCAACCGTATCGCTTCACGTAGCAAGCGCTTGACGCGGTTGCGAGCAACTGCCTTGCCGATACGCCGGCTGACAGCGAAGCCGTATCGATTGTGGCCGAGATCGTTGCGCTGTGCACAAAGAACAGCCACGCGATTGGACCATGACCGTCCTGCGCGTCGCACGCGCCGAAACAGTTCTTTATCCGATAGTCGGTACTTCCGTTTCAACGGTGGATTGCCAGCGTAGAGCCTACGACGCTGCGAGCAGCCACCAGACTCCCGCTACGATCAGTGTCATTTCCGATGCTTTCGAGGCGTCATGCGGTTGCGACCCTTCAGCTTGCGGCGCTTGAGAACTGAGCGCCCACCTTTGGTCTGCATGCGCTTGCGGAAACCATGCTTCCGCAGTCGGCGACGCTTCTTTGGCTGGTATGTTCGCTTCGGCACAATAGTCACTCCTTCCCAATTTAGCAGTCGTTAATTATACTGTGTTTCCACGCTTGACGCAAATGTCGATTACCCCACATGCAGGACGATCCTATCAAAACCCGAATCGGAAGGCCAGGTGCAGCCAGCATGTCATTCCTCCGGCAGGGTCAGGCCTGTATTGAGCTTGCCGAAGGGACAGCTCTGAGCCGCAGGCGAGGAATCTCTACATCAACGCCGTCTGCAATGCCCCCGCCCCCCCATCATTGCGAACGAAACTACTACTATATATGGGGTTTATTCCATCCTCCTCGCCCTGTATTTAGTAGTATGTGGTTTTTCTCAGAATAGTGTAGACTATGATTGCCTAAATGCCTGAACCCGAACAACAGAATAGCCCCGGACCGGATTGGCCCGAGGCTGGTTGTGCTCCCAAACCTTGAGGTGCTACGAACCCGATGTGTCACTCGACGCGCTCGATGTTAGCACCTAGAGCACGCAGTTTGCCATCGACGGCCTCGTACCCACGGTCGATCTGACCAATGTTGCGGATGACGCTTCTGCCGTCCGCCGCCAGAGCGGCGATAAGCAGTGCCATGCCGGCCCGGATATCCGGGCTTTCCAGCGGTGCGCCGTGCAGGCTCGCCGGTCCGACGACGACTGCCCGATGAGGATCACACAGAATGATTCGAGCGCCCATGCTAATGAGTTTGTCTACAAAGTAGAGCCGGCTCTCGAACATTTTCTCGTGGATCAGGATCGTTCCCCGGGCCTGCGTGGCAACGACCACGGCGATGCTCATCAGGTCTGCCGGGAACGCCGGCCACGGTCCATCGTCAATCTTCGGAACGGCACCGCCGGCGTCATCGACGATGCGGAGCGACTGGTTCGCCGGAACGTACACGTCGGAGCCAGTAACTTCAATCTCGATCCCGAGCCGGTGGAAGACCAGACGAACCATGCGCAGCGTGTCAGGTGCTGCATCGGTGATGCGAATACCATCACCGCATACAGCAGCCAGTCCGATGTAGCTGCCGACTTCGATGTAGTCCGGGGAGATGCGGAATTGGCCGCCGGTTAGACTATCAATCCCCTCAACGACCAGGGTGTTGCTGCCGATGCCGCTGATGCGCGCCCCCAGGGCATTCAGGAAGCGGGCCAGGTCTTGGACGTGGGGCTCAGACGCAGCATTGCGGATAACAGTTGTGCCTCGTGCGGTAGCAGCGGCCATGAGGGCATTCTCAGTACCAGTGACGCTGGCTTCATCGAGAAGAATATCCTGACCTCGGAGGCCGTTAGCCGTCATCGCGTATGCGCTGTCCTGGACAGCGATTCTAGCGCCAAGGCTTTGGAGGGCCAGCACATGAGTGTCAATTCTACGCCGGCCGATGATGTCGCCACCGGGAGCCGGAAGCGTCAGGTGGCCGGCGCGCGCCAGCATGGGGCCGGCCAACAGGATCGACGCCCGGATGCGCCGGCACAGGTCGGGGTCGAGTTCTGCCTTGCGAAGTGTTGCGGCCTGAACGTGAAGCGTGTTGCCGGCAGTCCATCCGACTTCGGCCCCCAGATCGGCCAGGAGTTGGAGCATCGTTTCGACGTCCCTGATGCGCGGGACATTCTCCAGCGTGATCGGTTGGTCGGTGAGAAGGGACGCTGCGAGGATTGGCAGAGCAGCGTTCTTGTTGCCACTGGGTGTGACGGACCCTCGCAGGGGCTGCCCACCCTCGATGATGAACTTAGCCATGTGCGCTCCTTTGCGTTCTCGACAAGTTTCGCTTCAACACTGAAGACGTCAGGTCAGTCGAGAGAGTTCCAGGGCACGGATGACGATTGCGGCTCGATCACAATGGTGTCGCCGACACTGATGTTTAATTGCCTGGCAGCGTTTCCGAGACGAACAGCGATTTCAAGGAAGCCTGAACTTCCTATCAGGCAGACCAACGCGCCGGGTTCAACCGCAGCATACGTTGGCGAAAGGCCCCAAATTGATTGTCCGGCTACTTTAACAACCAGAGGTATGTCAGCGCGGAGCATATCCGACGGTACGTTGGTGATACAGTTCCCAAACCGGTCGATGTGCTGGATGTGGCCGCGGACGCTTCCATCGGATTGGCGTGTTGGCTCTAGCGCCGGCAATCGCACAATCTCGGAGATCGGCGTCCCCAACTCACCGACGGGGACGCCCCGCGCCAGATGAGCTGCGACCGGTGCGAAGATGTCCCGGCCGTGAAATGTGGTGCTGACCTCTGTAAGCCAGTAGTCCGAATTGGTCAGATGAATGATTGCCTCGGCCGGCTGGCGGGCCAGTGCCATGCTGAGCACACCGTTGTCTGGCGCTACGAAATAAGCGTGGCCGGACTTCACAGCAATGGGCCGGCGCTCACTTCCCACACCCGGGTCTACTACCACGACGTGGACTGTACCGCGAGGAAAAAAGCCGACAGCGGTCGCTAACAGGAAGGCCGCCTGGCGAATGTCTTGCGGCGGGATGGCGTGAGTGAGATCGACCAGAGTAGCTCCCGACGCAATGTCGAGGATAACGCCTTTCATGATCCCGACGTAAGGATCAGTGAGACCGAAATCGGTCATCAAGGTAATGGTAGGGGGTGCAGAGACTTTCTGACTCATTGACATGTATTCTACCATCTTTGATGTATGAGCGTCAACTCCGTCGCCTGCGTAATGTCCGTAATGTTGGCGGAAATTAGCTTTCCATAACAGCTATCATCGCAATCCACAAGGTGTTGTGGATTGCAAGATAACAGGCACAAGATGTAGGGGGTATTCACCGAACTTTTAAGGTAAAAGGGGGTGAAGTAGACATAAAACATGTTGACAGAATCAGGTTCTTATGGTATGATAAGCCCGGTGATCGCCTTCTTCCCTTGTGGCCCGGTGGCCCACTCACTGGGCTCTGCCCATATTCCTGGGAGATGGATTCCACCGTTTATCTCGTAGGGCCGGCGGCTCAACGTTGGCCCACCCCGTTTCAAGGAGGTGCATAGGGATGACTCGTTACGCGTCCGCAGCTACAAAGATCAGTCTGTTGTCCCTGCTGTTGGTTCTGCTGGTCGCAGGTTATGTGGTGATTGGATCGGCGGGTGCGATGGCCGCTCCGAGCCAGCAAAGTGAGACGACCGTCTCAATCCAGCCGGCGACGCAGACCATCCATGTAGGTGAGACAACAACAGTCGATGTCCAAATTGACAATGTAAGCAACTTGTTTGGGGTTGACCTTCGCCTGAGCTTCGATCCTAGCATTGTGAAGGTGGTTGACTCCAATCCCCTGGTCGATGGCGTTCAGGTCGAACCGGGGGCATTCCTTGACATCAGTGGTGGCAAGGGCTTTGTCGTGGATAACTCAGCCGACAATACAGCAGGCACAATCAACTACGCCGCCACGCTTCTCAGCCCGGCTGATCCTGTGAGTGGCGGTGGTCCGTTGATTCGGATCACATTTGAGGGGGTTGGTGAGGGCGAAAGCTCGATCACCCTGGACAGTGTCATGCTCTCGGATGCCAAGGCTGCGGAGATTCCTGCCGCCACGCAGAATGGTTCCATCACTGTCCGGGGGATAGAGCCTACCGTGCCACCCAGTGGGAATGTCATTATCAGTGGCACTGTCGAAGATTGCCTGACGGGCGCCGGAGTGGGCGGCGCGACGGTCCGCATCGTCGAGTCACCAGGTAACGTGACGACGACGGATGAGAACGGCAATTATGTGCTTGTTGCTACGTTAGTACTGCCGGCCGAGTACACCATCGAAGTGACGCATCCTACCTACTTCTCGCCAGTGCAGAAATCGACAGGGCTCATCCAGCAACCAGGCAAGGACGTGGCTAGCGTTGTGGTCAACTTCTCCGGCGTTGATTGCCTGAAGCCGAAGCCGACACCGAGCCCAACGCCCACCTTTACGCCAACTGTGACGCCAACTCCGACGATCACTCCAACGCCGACCCGCGCCAAGCCGCAGACGTTGCTCATCCTGGATGGAGCTGCAACCTACTGTGATGCCAGCGAGGTCCGTGATGGCGCAGTGGTAGAGATTGTTACGCCGCAGGGCGGCGTGGTAGCCAGCCAGCCAGTCAGTCATCGGGGTGAGTTCTTCTTCTACGAGGACTTCCAGGGTCTCGAGGGGATTTACTGGATTCGCTTCCGGGCACTTGACCCGACGATTCAGTATCTGAGAGATGCTGGCGGTAGCCGCGAATTCGAGCTCATCGATGCCGACGGCGATGGTGACATCGATGCCGATGACCTGTTCATCAAGGAGGACATGCGTCAGTTGAACTTTGTCGGTGTCAACTGCATCAAGTCACAGCCGGCTCCGCCGCCACCGCCACCACCGCCACCGTCAGACAATCAGTGCGTACATGTGGTGCGCTACGGCGAGACGCTGTATTCCATAGCCCAGCGCTACGGGACGACCGTCTCGGCGATCGCTATGGCGAACGGCATCTATGATGTGAACTACATCTACCCGGGTATGAAGCTCGTCATTCCCAACTGCCAAGCACAGCCGTATCCGCCGCCGTATCACCCGCCGGTGCAGGACTGCGTCAGGTACACTGTCCAGCCCGGTGATACACTGTATAGCATCGCGCAGCGCTACGGGACTTCGGTGTATGCCATTGCCCACGCGAACAACATTGTGAATCCGTGGTACATCAAGGCCGGCAGCGTACTGGTAATCTGCCCGAGCTACGGCTACTACAAGTACCCATATCATGGATACTATCATCACAAGGATGGGTACGGGTATAAGTACTATGTCGTGAAGCCGGGCGACACCGTGTACAGCATTGCCATGCATTACGGCGTTGCGCCCCAGGCAATTGTATATCTCAACCACCTGGCCAACCCGAATGCGATCACGGTAGGGCAGAAGCTCCGAATACCCTAGTTCGTGACGACCTCAACCGCCACGGACAAGGGCCTGCCTCGCATCGCTGCGAGGCGATGTGAGCACTTGAATCGGCTTCTTGCTGACGCAACCTGATCGTAGTGCGGGCCCGGGATACGAATCAGCCAGGGTGCAGGAGCATAAGGCACGTTTGTGCTACATGCTCCTGCACCCCTGCTGTTGAATGGAAGGAGGTCACCACATGAGATTCGACCTGCGTTTGGTGCTCTTGGGCTTGCTGGCTCTTGCATTCTCTGTGGCCGGCTGCACACGCGCACGCGTGTCGGATCCTGCTGAAATCCCAGCTATCTCGGTCGCGTCGGCGTCCGCTGCTGTGGCCGAGGCATCGGAACCAGCGGCCGCCCCGCTGGCTGCTGAACAGGGCTCGGCTTCAGTCTCACTCGATCCGAGCACGACCACGGTAAGCGTCGGAGAGACCCTGATTGTGAACATCCAGATTCAGGATGTGACAGACCTGTTCGGGGCAGACGTTCGCCTGCAGTATGATCCCACAATTGTAGAGGTCGTGGATGCCAACACGCTGGTTCCAGGCACTCAGATCAGCTCCGGCAATTTTCCCGACATCAGTGGAGGCAAAGGCTTCGTTGCCCAAAATACAGTGAACTCAGAGGAAGGCACCATCGGATATGCCATGACATTGCTGAGCCCGGCCCCGTCGGTTAGTGGTAGTGGTACATTGGCCTCGATCACGTTTCGAGGCAAGGCTTCGGGCAGCAGTAACATCAGCTTCACGAGCGTCCTGCTCTCCGATGCCAGTGCCAACCAGATACCGGCCAGCAAGTCCGACGGGGTAATCACTGTTGGAAGTGGGCCGGCACCGACTCTAACACCCAAGCCGGCACCTACTGCGACACCGGTCCCAGGCCCCACACCCACCCCGTCGGCCAACCAGTGTATCTACACTGTGCAGGCCGGAGACACGCTATACTCCATTGCTCAACGCTACGGGACCACCGTGAGCGACATTGCTCAGGCTAATGGGCTTACGAACGTCAATCAAATCTACGTTGGCCAGAAACTCGTAATTCCCGATTGTCAACCTGGAACACCACCACCTTCGGGCGAATGTTCCACGTATATCGTCCAGGCGGGGGATACTCTCTACTCTCTGGCACAACGCTTTGGCACGACGGTGAATGATATTGCTCTGCAGAACAATATCGTCAATCCGTCACTGATCTTCGTCGGTCAGCAACTGACCATTTGTCCGAAAGGGACCACACCATCCCCGCCGGCACCCCCGCCGGCCGGTTGCACCCCCTACATCGTGCATCCTGGAGACACGTTGTACTCCATTGCCCTTCGCTTCGGCACCACGGTACAGGCAATTGCAAGCGCTAACAACATCACGAATCCCAACCTGATCTTCGCAGGTCAGACACTCTGCATTCCCAACTGATTGTCCTCTGCACTCCACCAACGGAAGGCCATCGAGACGTATCTCAATGGCCTTCCGTCGGCTCTCCGTCCGCTTATTGACTTCGTATCGTATCGGTCACGTTTGCTATGCGTCATTGATAGCGTAGAAGATACGTTGGCAATCCAGCTATCTTTCCACAAATGACTCGTAGAATATGCGCGAGTCAAACCCAGTTGGAAATCTGATCACGCCTCTCGCTCTCCAATTGCTTCGGGGGCGTCGGTCTGCGCTATGCCCGCTACAAGGTGTTGGGCACAGTCATGCACGCTTCAAAGCATCACTTGCGCGGCCGTCGAGGGACAAGCTGTTATCGAGAGAGCTGTACCAGTCAAGGAGGAAGCTTCGATGCTCGGTTCGCAACGACCTCAACGCTCGGTGCTCGCCATTAGTTTTGTTCTAGTACTGGCAGGCACCCTAGCCCTGCTCAGTCTGTGGGCTTTTGCGGTTCCTGGTGCCAATGCCAATCTTGCCACCCGATGGTCGGTTCTTCAAACGTCGCCGCAGTACAAGACACTGCGCGTGTACGGGCGTATGAATGAGACCGCCGGCGCAAATCGTGGTAATGTCGCCGACCTCGGTACAGGTGCTGCGCCTGAGGACCCTCCATACACCAACCCATCAGGCCCCTTCTTGCCACAGTTGAATGAAGCCCCTCGAAAGGATTCCGT
>CAZHMV010000145.1:0-14018 GCA_964532665.1 uncultured Anaerolineales bacterium | reverse complement strand
CAATATCGCCGGTAAGCCCTATACGGGCAGAGGTGAGGTCTACGCGGGAAAAGAAAACGCCTGGGGCCTGTCGTCGGCCCCAAGGCGTTGTTCTGTGGCAAACCTCTTGCTGCGTCGGATCGGTTCCTAGTAGCGGCGCCCACCACGTCCGCCGCGACCACGGCCACCACCGCCTCCACCGCGACCACGGCCACCACCGCGACCACGGCCACCACCCCGGTCGGATCGGTCGCGCCTGGGCCGCGCCTCATCGACTGTGATGTCTCGCCCTTCCAGCGCCTGGCCGTTAAACCGATTGATCGCATCCTGCGCCTCGGTATCGGAGCCCATCTCGACAAAGCCGAAGCCCTTCGAGCGTCCCGTGTCACGGTCAGTGATAATCACCACCGACTCTACCGTCCCCGCCTGCTCAAACAACGCGCGCAGTTGATCTTCACGCGTGTCATAAGACAGATTCCCTACATACAGTTTCTTGCCCATGAAAACTCCCTCGGCTGGGTCCTCACCAGCCACACTTGTTCTCGGCGCTTCGCAAGGGGGACGACTGCAAAAAATCAAGCTGCCTGTCCCAGAAGGTCAGGCAGCTCAAAATCGCAAACCCACTTCGAACAGCCGAACGGTCCGGTCTTTTACAAGTCTATTCTACTCTGAAATCATTGCACGGTCAAATCTCCACGTGTAGCCTGTATCTGGCCTCAAGGGGCCGGCTTGCGTTCCTGCCCGGTTTGTAGTAAACTATAGGCGTTCAGAAAAGCTGTATGATCAGTTACACGATCGACAATGAGGGTAATGCCCATGGCCGGATGGAGCTACTGTCCGTACGAACAGAACTTCCACTGCAAGCGAATCAAGCGCGACTGCGACCCGGGTGTGCCAGGCTGTATCCTTTATGGACGCATCGAGCGTGACGACCTGGCCTACAAACCACCCGTGCCACTCCAGCGCCGGCCGGGAAAGAAACGACCCGGTGCTGAGGAGTAACACCGGCGCGTAACAGAGCCGTATCCCGCCCCGTTAGCCCAAATAGCCACGGAGAACACTTCTGCAGCCTGCCCCACCTGCCCTTCTCCGGAAGTAACAAGCGCCTGCCCCACTGCGTCAAACCGTAATAGAGAGTCAAACATCGAGAGCCTACACATCCCTGGGCTGAAGTAGGTTCTCCCAGCCGTTGAGCACCACGGCAGAGAGGATCGGGACCATGACTCAAAAGACACGGAAACTCGTCAGCGCACCCGACGTTGATAAACACGCGCTGATTAGATGGTTGCTGACCAGGGGATCGGATACCCGGGAAGAGTTGGACCCAGCACACGGCGGGATGGAAGAGATGGACCCTGGCCTGGCGGAAACCGAGGCCGCAAGAAACGGCCGGCCAAAGACCAGAAAGTGGGTTCTCCTGCACTGAGACCGGGAGAGGCTACCCGCAAGAAACGATGACCGCTCCACATCGCCACCCCAGCAGAAAACGGGCACCGGTACTGGTGCCCGTTTCTTGTTGGCCACAGATTTGGCAAGATTCTGAGCGTGTGTTAGAATTAACAAGCACGGCAAGTCGGACTCCGTTCAATGGTGACGAATCCGCTCGTGTCAAATGCGATGACGTTGATGTCCCGCTCCGACAACATTCTGACACACATTGAGGAGACCAAAGTATGCCATCAGACCGTGCTGAGCAGGTGTCCACATCCTCTGCCACACCACTACCCCTTCGCTGGCTGTGGGCCCGCATTGACCTCCGCAGCACCGCCGCCCTCATGACTGTGGCCATCGTGGTTGGCCTGGGAACCGGCTCCGCGGCAGTACTCTTTATCAAAGCTATTGGATGGGTGACCCATTTCTCCTTCGAGCAAGGGCTACCCCAATTCCTGACCCCCCTGGGATCAGCCTGGGTGGTGTTAATTCCGATTATCGGCAGCCTGATCAGTGGCCCGATGATCGCCTACTGGGCCATAGAGGCGAAAGGCCACGGCGTCCCCGAGGTCATGCAAGCCGTCATCACAGAAGGAGGCCGCATCCGCCCGCGAGTATCTGTGGTAAAATCCCTCGCGTCCTCAGTATGTATTGGCACCGGCGGATCCGCGGGTCGTGAAGGGCCAATTGTGCAGGTGGGCGCAGCCCTGGGATCCACCGCCGCTCAGATCATGGGGCTGGGAATAGAGCAAACCATCACGCTGGTCGCCTGTGGTGCAGCCGCCGGCATCGCTGCCACCTTCAATGCCCCCATTGCAGGAGTCATCTTCGCCATGGAGGTGATCGTGGGCGAGTTCACCACCCACTACTTCGGCACGGTGGTCGTCTCGGCCGTGGCAGCCAGTATTGTCAGCCGGCACTTTCTGGGGGCCAGTCCCGCCTTCACCGTGCCGGCCTACACGTTGGTCAGTGCCTGGGAGCTGTTGCCTTATGCGGTGCTCGGCGTGCTGGCCGCCCTGACAGGTTGGGCATTTGTCGGCATCCTGTACTTCCTGGAGGACCGCTTCGACCCGTGGAGCATCCCCGATGCACTGAAGCCTGCCGTGGGTGCGATCCCCGTGGGACTCATCGGCCTGCTATATCCTCAAGCCTTTGGCACGGGGCTTCCCGCCATCGAAGAAGCCCTGAAGGGTGCCCTCCCATGGACATTGCTCTTTGTGCTGATTTTCGCCAAGCTGGCAGCCACCTGCTTCACACTGGGTTCGGGCAACTCGGGCGGTATTTTCTCACCCTCGCTCTTCATGGGTGCGATGCTGGGTGGCACTTTCGGTAATTTGACCCACAGTCTATTTCCAACCGCGACAGCCAATGCAGGAGCATACGCCCTGGTAGGCATGGCCAGCGTGTTCGCAGCTTCAGCTCATGCTCCACTCACCGCTGTCCTCATCGTATTCGAAATGTCCGGCGATTACCGAATGATTCTACCTCTGATGGTCACTGTCGGCCTGAGCACACTTCTGTCGCAGTACCTGCGGCGGTATTCTATCTACACGTTGAAACTCGTGAAACGCGGCATCCCCCTTGAGCGAGATCGGGAAGTGGACATTATGCAGGGGCTGAAAGTCAAAGAGGTAATGACTCAGGAGCCAGAAGTCCTGCATGCTGATATGAGCCTGGAAGAAATGGCCGACGTCGTCACCCGGAGCCGGCTGAACGGCTTCCCGGTTCTGGACGGCGACGGACGTTTCGTTGGCGTGGCCACAATTCAGGACCTGGAGCGCGCCACTGCGGAAGGCCCGGTAGCCGGCCGCAAGGTGGCGGAAATCATGAAGCGCGATGTCGTAACCGTGTCCCCCGAGGACCCCCTGTCGAAAGCGCTCCGGCGCATGAGCGACATGGACATCGGCCGGATGCCGGTGGTCGATCCGCAAGATCCGACGCGGATGGTGGGGTTCTTGCGACGCCGGGACATCATCCGCGCCTACCGACGTGCTATTCTGCACCAACTGGAGGCTCAGCACCGAGACGACAGCCTTCGTCTTGGCCGGCTGACCCACACCAACATCGTGGAAATCCCTCTCACGTCGGGAATGGCGGCTGTTGGAAGGCGCATCCGAGACCTTCCCCTGCCCCCACAAACTCTGGTCACATCTATCCGGCGCGATGACGAGATCCTCATTGCCCATGGCGAAACGCTGCTCCAGCCAGGCGATACAATGGTCGTTCTTGCTCAGCACGGCGCGGAAGACGACTTGCGTCGGGTGTTGGTAGGCGAGGCTTGAGCCATGTTCCAACGGGTTCTTGTGCCCCTGGATGGCTCATCAGCCAGTTTCCACGCGCTGGAACAGGCGTTACAGGTCGCTAATCGCGAGCGGACCGAGATCACTGCGCTCTACGTCATTGATGCCCGCGTGTTGAGCGAAGCGCGGGTGTACCTGCCAATGTACGATGAGATGAGAGTGAGTGACGACATTGTCCCACCATCCAAAGCCGCACTGACCTATCAGGCGTGGGCACAGCAAGTGACCGCCCGCGCTCGCGCACGGGGGCAATCGGTTGGGGTGAAAGTGCATACCGATATCGTAACGGGCATTCCCTACCAGGAAGTCATTACGCGCAGTCCGGAATTCGACCTCCTGGTAATGGGAATCTGGGGAACTTCGCGCGACCACCCTGGTCCCTTCCTCGCCGGCAACACCCTGCAACACGTTGTACTCAACACTCGGCTGCCAACCCTCTGTGTGCGAGATGAAGCTCGGAAACCTCGAAGAATCCTGGTGGCCTTCGATGACAGCCACGAAGCACTGGATGCACTGCAACTCACGGCCACCTGGGCCAATGCCTGGGGCATCACATTGATCGTTCTCACCGTACAGGAGGATGGGGACCGGGCCCAGGCGCTGCTGCGGAAGGCTCACGACCGCGTTCGTCCGACCTCGCCCAGGCTTGTGGCGCGAAATGGAGATCCGGCAGACGCCATCCTGGCCGTCGCCGCCGAGCACAATTGCGATCTCATCGCCGTAGGTGTGCCGGCTGGCCGGCGAATGCCCGGACTCTCGGGAGATCACGTCGTGGATACTTTGCTGCGGACCAGCAGCTTGCCAGTGCTGCTCAGCCACTAACGTTCCCCCATCTTAACCTGTTCTGAAACTCCCCTTCATCACTTCTTAACAACCCCCCGCTATCATACAACCGTCCAATCATGAGAGACACCGGTCACCGCGCCGGCAACGCCGGACGCGCAGGCTGACCGGCTGGGTTCTCCAAGATAACCCTACACACACCTGCAAGGAGGTAATGATCGTGAAGAAGCTTCGTTGGACGGCTGTTATTGGACTGGCGCTGGTTCTCGTCATTGGGCTGATGGCGTTGGCCGGCCCTTTCAGCAACGTGGCCCTGGCCGGCAGCCCCGGCGACGGATTCCCCGGCGCCCCCGAGTCGCGGCCAGGCATCGGCCCCCTGGCCACCGTCGCGGAGACGCTGGACATGAGCGTCCCCCAGTTGCTGTACGCGCTGTACACCCGCTACGACAGCATCGCCGAGTTGGCAGTGGCACGCCGGACCAACCCCGACGACGTGGTCCAGGCTCTGGTCGATGACGTCGCCGAGATCCTCAGCTACTCGGAACATCTGACCCAGGAACAGATCGACTGGATCCTGGCCCAGGCCGAACGCAAAGCGACGGGCTTTGTTTATGTCGAATTTCCGTACGGCGCGGCCATCGACTTCCTGAAGCCGGCGGCCGACAGCATCGGCATCGGCGTGGACGACCTGGTCAACGAACTGCAAGATGGCCAGACCATCGCCGACATCGCTGAAGCCAACGGGGTCGAGACAGAAACCGTCGAGCAAGCCATCATCGACTATCGGGCCAACATCCTCAGCGAGGCCGTGGATGTGGGGCTGCTGACCAGCACCCAGGCAGACATCCTGCTGGACTTCTACAGCGGCAAAGTGCCCGACATTGTGAACGGAGACCTGCCCTTTGGACATCTGCGGGACCTGTTCGCCGGCCGGCGGCCGCCATTCCCGCGCCCATAGTTTGCTGGCCACGGGGCCAGACCCCCTCAAGACCCTCACCCCCTCCCGCCGCCTGCCTGGCGAGAGCGGGGTGAGGGAGGCTTCAAGTTGCACACCACACAGCGATGCTGATATAATTCCCGTATGGACGGAAGTCGGAAACACCCCAGATTTCCTGTTCTTTTTGGATTGGCGGTCAACGAGACATGGGCTGTTCGCAGCCATTTTAGGGTCTACACAAATTAGTGGGGCGCTCCGAGCGGACAACAGTCCGCGACACCAGATGTCGTGGGTCTGCAGCGTTGATTCCGCTAGATACGGGGACTGTTGTCCCCTTCGAGCGGGTTAACCCCACTATTCTGCGTGGAGCCCCATTTTATTGCGTTGGGAGCAGTAGTTCCGATCTGGATAATGCAGGCTATGTTAACTGTGCTGTTCACTTTCAGCTATCTGAACGCGAGAGGTGCTGAATCAGAGTGATGAGCACAACACAACTGGGTGCGCGCCTAACTCCAGGTCGGTACCCTCTCTCACCGGAAGACGCCTTTCACAACCCACCCCGAGCCGACAAACCATGTCCCAAACTGTGCTCGTCGTTGAAGACGAAATGAAGATTGCTCGCTGGGTTCGCACGTACTTCGAAAAGGCCGGCTTCGAAGTCCTGCTGGCCCACGACGGCCCGACCGGCCTGGCGATGGCGCGCAGCGAGCGGCCCGACATCATGATCCTGGACTTGATGCTTCCCGCGACAGCCACCGGCGAAGCCATGGACGGTCTCGACGTCTGCCGAGCCATTCGCCGCGAGTCTGACCTGCCCATCATCATGCTCACCGCCCGCGTGGAAGAGGTGGACCGACTGATCGGCCTGGAGATGGGGGCCGATGACTACGTGGTGAAGCCCTTCAGCCCACGCGAGTTGGTCGCGCGCGCCCGCGCCGTACTCCGGCGAGTGCAGCCGGCTGGCAGCCGCGACGAGATACTCCGCGCCGGCCAACTGGTCGTCGATGTCACGCGGCGAACCTGCCGGCGCGGGGACCAGGAGATCGACCTGACCCCCACCGAGTTCGAACTCCTGGCCACGTTGATGCGGCATCGTGGCCGGCCCCTCACCCGTGCCCAGCTCATGGACCTGGCGCTGGGTGAAACCTACATCGGCTACGAGCGTACCATCGACGTTCACATCCGCAATCTACGCCGCAAGATCGAGCTGGACCCCGCCAACCCGGTTTTCGTCGAGACCGTCTTCGGTGTGGGGTACCGCTTCGCCGACGAGGGATAAGGATGAACCGGCAGGGAATCCGCCGCAGCCTCCGACGCCGGCTGATGCTCAGCTACCTGGTGATCGTCGCCCTGACAGTCACCGGCGTCGCCCTGCTGGCCGGTCAATTGACCACCCGCCAGTTCCGGTCCCTGATCGCCCAGGATGGCCAGGTCCAGGCCCAGGGCCTGGCACTGTATTTCGCTGACTACTACCGGACCCACGGCTCCTGGGATGGCGTTCAGGCAGCCATGGCCCAGCTCGACCAGGCCAAGTGGCGACCCACGCGCTTGAGTCTCAAAGATGCGCCCTTCTTCCCCTGGCGAATGCCGCCCCCGCCCTGGCTCACCGAAAAGACGATCGAACGCTGGGTGAATCTGGGCGAGCCTCAGGCGAATCAGATTCTCCTGGCCGGGCCCGGCAATTTGGTTCAGGCCGATAGCCTTGGGCATCAGACAGGACAGCGCCTGCCCGATAGAGACCTGGCGCGGGGGGCACCGGTGATCGTCGATGGCGTGCGAGTAGGCACCGTCGTGGTGGGGGCCAGCGTGGGACGCCTCACCCCCCAGCAGAGAGCCTTTGTTGGGCTGATCTGGCGACGGCTGATTGGCATCAGCCTCTTTGCCGGCATCGTGGCCCTGGCTGTCAGCTACGGTCTAGCCCGAGAGATCACCAAGCCCGTGCAGGCGCTCACCCACGCTGCACGGCGGCTGGCCGCCGGTCACTGGGATGAGAAGCTACCGGTGCAGTCCGAAGACGAATTGGGGCAGATGACGGCCGCCTTCAACGACATGGCCGACGAGCTGACGCGCCAGACCCGGCTCCGCCGACAGATGGTCGCCGACATGGCCCACGAACTTCGCACACCCCTCAGCGTGCTACAGCTCGAACTGGAAGCGATGGAAGACGGACTGCAGTCACCGGCAGAGGCCACGAGGAGCCTGCGGGGAGAACTGCACCTGCTCACACAACTGGTAAACGACCTGCACATCCTGGCCCAAACCGAGGCCGGCGAACTCCCGCTCCACCTGGAACCCACCGACCTGGCAGCGCTGGTTGACGAGACCGTCGCACGCTGGCAGGGCCGCGCCGCTGCTCGCGGGATCCAGCTCACGGCTCAGGTGGCCGGCGATCTGCCGTCCGTCAACATAGACCGCACCCGCATCAGCCAGGTCCTCACCAACCTGCTGTCCAACGCCCTGCGACACACCCCGGAGGGCGGACGGATCAGTATTCAGTTATCAGTGATCAGTGATCAGATCAATGCAGATGACAGACTGATTACTGATCACTGTTTACTGTTTACTGATCACTGTTTACTGATCACGGTCCGCGACACGGGGGAAGGTATACCGTCGGAAGACCTGCCCTACATCTTCGAGCGGTTCTATCGCGTGGATCGGGCGCGCCGGCGCGACACGGGGGGCGCCGGCCTGGGGCTGGCCATCGCGCGCCAACTGGTGGAGTTGCACGGCGGCCGCATCTGGGCGGAGAGCGAAGAGGGGGCCGGCAGCACCTTCGCGTTTGTGCTGCCGGTCGGCAAGGCTGCTGATGGCGAACCGTAGGGGCGAGGCAAGTCGGAGAGAAGGTTCATTTGTTTGTCAGCCATTACTCCGACCTGCCTCGCCCCTATCTCCTCATCTCCCTGACCACGCCGGACTGAAAGCGCCGGCCGGCATGTCCGTTACCGCCGTCTGCCCGCTTCCATCAGGGTTCATCGCATACACCTGAGGCTGGCCGGCCCGATTTGAGACGAAGGAAATGAAACGGTTCGGCGACCACGCCAGGCCGTAGCCCGCGAATTCCTGCTTGTAGACCGCGTTCGCCGTCACCATCTGTGGCTTGCTACCGTCAGCGTCCATGACCCAAATCTCGTTGCGGATGCCGGTCCAGACGCCGTAGGCGATCTGCCGGCCATCGGGGGACCACACCGGCCGGAAGTTGTCGTAGTCATTGTCGGTGAGGCGGATCTGCTGGCTCCCGTCCGCATTCATCACCCAGACCTGCCACCTCCCGGACCGGTTGGAGATGAAGGCAATCCGGTCGCCAGCCGGCGACCACGAGGGGTGTTTGTCCTGCCACGGGTTGTTGCTGATCCGCCGCAAGCCGCTGCCGTCGGCATTCACCACGTAAATCTCACGGTTGCCGTCTCGGAGGGACATGAACGCGAGATGCTTTCCATCGGGTGACCACGTGGGCTGCCAGTCACTGGCATCGGTCAATCGAGTGCGCCCGCTGCCGTCCGCGTTGATCAGATGGATGCCCGGCTCATCTTCCAGAAGGCCGGCGAAGGCGATGCGGTCCCCCGCCGGCGACCAATCCGGATCAACCCCCAGACCCAGCGCTTGAAGCCCCGAGCCATCGGCCTGCATCACGTATAGTGTGCTCTTCTCCGGCGCCACCTTTGAGACGAACGCAAGCCGGCCCCTCGGGGGTTGCACCACAGTCGGCGTCATCGTCGGCTGAGCCGTCGGCGACACGGTTGGCGCTGCGGTCGAGGTGGACGTGGGCGGGTGGGGCGTGGACGTCGCAGCGGCGATGGACGAAGGCGTGACGGATGCAGTCGGTGTGAGTGTCCTGACGGCAACCGCGAGCGCAACAGGCGTCGCCGCCGGTCCCTGCCGCGACGTCCCCGACTTGCGACTGTAGGCCCACCAGCCCAAGGCGCTCAGCAGGCCGGCCACAATCAGGAGCACGAAGACCCCTGCCACCAGCCGTAGCCGGCTATCCCGTTGTTGCACGGGCGTCTGGGGCCGAGTCGGCGCAGCCCGGCTGATGCGCGGGGGCGGAGCGGATCGCACCGTGCCAGCTCGCCTGGCCGGCGCAGCAGGAACTACCATCTTCTTCGGTTCAACTTTGGCCGGCCCCGCCCACAGTCGATAGGTGGGGTCGCCGTACAGGACGAAGGATGCCCAGGTGGGGTCGGCGGGCCGCTCCTGGTGGAGGCGGTGGCGAGTAGCACGCAACGCTTCGCCCACCGGATCGCCGGCCAGCACCCGGTCGTAGAAGAATGCGGCAAACTGTCGCGAACTGGCGTCGAGCACCGGCCACAGCGCCCCAATGAATCCCTGCGCACCCCCGAAGATGAATGCCGCAGCCAGGTTTTCAGCGGCCGCACCGAGATAGGTCAGCGGCTGCGGTGCAGTGTCTTCCAGGTCGGCATGCGCGGAGGAGCAGGCATTGAGGAACACCAGGGGAGCCCCCCGCAGCACCCGTTCGATCTGGCTGGCCGGCAAGACTCGCCCCTGGGCCAGTTCCAACGCGCTCTCCTCACCATCATCCTCGCCGAAGTGGGCGTGGCCGGCGTAGTGGATGACATCGTAACGCCCCGTGCCCAACGCTTCTTGCACACTCAGGTACGACGCTCGTTCAGCCAGGAGCAAATCGCACGCGAAACCGCGCCGGCTCAGAGTCGCCACCAGTTGCTGTGCCTCCTCGGCCGCGTCCTCCAGATCGCCCCGTGGATCAGCGACGAACAGGAAAGTCGGGCGCTCACGCCTTGTGCTGGCCCTCGGCGCCGGCGTTCGCCCGGAGATGAGCCGGCGGCCCACGGCGTGCTCAATACCCAGAAAAGTCTGACCGTCGTGGAGCAATTCCCAGGGGATGGCCGGATCGTTGGTAGAGATGGTCAACGGGCCTTCCCAGGAGCGCAGGAAATCCTGGATGGAGCGGGGCAGGAAAAGACCGTACATCAGCCGCCCAACCGACGGCAACGCGGTCGGCTCGAAAGACCCGGGCGGAGTCCCTGCTCCCACTACGCGAGCGAGGGCCGTCAGGACATCCTGGCGGTCTTCGGCCGAAACGGAGACAGTGCCGGCCAGGACCGACGGGCTCTCGGTGGGGGTCTCCAGACTGACGGTGTAGGTGTCGCCGGCCTGGAAGATGTAGAGCACCGCCGGGCGAGGGATTCGTGTCATTTGCGGATGTGGAGACTGAAGGGGATCTCCCAGACACGTCCATCATGTTCGATACGAAGCAAGAACGCTCGATTGATCGGAACGTCTCGAAGTTGGACCGCGCCGCCGGCCTGCCCCTTCGATAAGCTCAGGACATCGCCTGAGCCCAGCCGAGTGGCCAGCACGGTGCGCATCTCCAGCAGCCGGCCATCACCCTCGTGCAGCCCGACTATCGCACCGGGCAGCGGCTCGTCGGACCGGGCATCCAGCGGCCGCACGTCGATCCACACCACGTCCTCGCCGGCACGCCGGAAACGCAGGTCCACAGCGAAACGCTCGTCGGCATCCGTCAGGCGGAAAGCCACAATGGGGGTGTCCGCCTCCGGTCCACGCAGCCTGGGCATTGCCGCGGCCGCCGGGCTGAGCTGCAAGCCGGCCGGCAGCCCGCCCAGCCGGTCGAGTTCACGCAACATCAGCACGGGAATTTCCGCAGCGTACCGCCGCACCCGATCCGCCACCTGCGACCAGGAGGCCGGCTCGCGCAGCAGGAAGGACAGGTCGAACACCGGTTCAGAACCGGGCTCGAGCCACTCGCCCGCGCGCTCCAGGCTCAGCGTCGCCAGAACGTCCTGGTAGTCCTGTCGGCAGTCGGGGCACAGCGCCAGGTGGCGGTGCACCTCCGCCATGCGCGCGGCCGGATCGTGGCCGGCCAGTTCCAGGTCGGCATAAGCTGCCAGGCGGTCTTCGTCCAGGCCGGCGCAGGTCAGCTCCTGATCTTCGGTAAGCGATACGGCGGTCAGGATTCGCTGGAGTTGTCGTGTGTTCACAGGTATCGCCTCGTACTTACTCCGGCAACTCACCAAACTGCTCCCGATAACGGGCCAGTTCGGCGGCCAGATCATCGGCTCGCCGGCGCTCCTCCTCGGCTCGCCGGCGCTCCCCTTCAGCCACCTCCTGGGGAGTGGGTAGCAACTCGCCCTCCAGCGTTTCCCAACGCAGCCAGCGCGCCCGGACGCTCTTGTACTCACCCTCCCAGCGCGTGAGAGCCAGGTTCAATTTCCCGCTTATCAGTCGTCCGGCCTCATCCGGCTCGCGTGGCTCATAGATACCGTTGACCAGGCCGAAGCCGGCCCATTCGCCGGAGAATGGATCGAACCAAAAATACTCAGGCACCCGAAGGCGGTCCTGGTAGATGCGCTTTTTCTCGCCCCTGTCCCTTTCAGCGGTGCTTTCTGACAGGAGCTCGATGACCACATCCGGCCCCTTGCCCTCCTGCCATACCACCCAGCTCTTACGCTCACGTCTGGGAACATCCAGGGCAACAAAGAAATCCGGGCTAAAGAAGTCATTGTGCCGGATCTGTTCCACGCTGAAATAGAGGAACATATTTCCGCCAACGAAGCAGTCATGCCGGTCAGCCCAGTGAAGCAACAGAGGGTCCATGAGCAAGTTGAGTTGGAGAACGTGACGTTGGGTTTCCATGGGGACCCCATCATCGCAGGGCAGATCATCTTCACCAGGCAGTACCAACATATCGGCAGTTAGTACATCTGGCTGCATCAATTCCATGCTCAATCACCTCCCTCTCAAGGGCCGGGGGCTATATTCTGTCGTCAATTGTATCATCTGCTGTTGTGTCTGCCAAATGGTTGGCGAGAAGTGCGTACTGCGTATTGCGTATTGCATATCTTGCGAGAATTGTGGCAAGGTCACGCAATACGCAGTACGCAACCAACCATGTAGATGCTCCACCGCCCCTGTTTCTTTTCACTGTTCCTGGAACACTCCCAGAGCATCCTCCGGCGCATGGCCGGCCTCCAGCAGCCGGCGCTTGATCTTCTTGCGCGCCTCGAAGATCAGCATGTAGACCGCATTTCGGCTCACACCGAGTTCCTCGGCGATTTCGTCGCTAGTGCGGTCCTCGATGAACTGAGCTACGAAGGCCAACCGCTGACGCTCGCTCAGGTCTTGTTGGAGTGTGGTCTCGATGAGATCCAGAATCTCCGTCGTTTGTAGCCGGACCTCCGGCGAGAGGTCTGTGGTCGTCTGCCATTCGCGGTTGGGGCCGCCCCACTCCTCGGGGTTGGTGTCTGGATCGTGGGCCGGCGACACGGACATTCGAGGTTCGCGCCAGTAGGGCTTCCGGATCTCGTAGGCTGCTGTGCGGATGGCAATGGTGGCCGCCCACGAGGTCAGTTTGCCCCGCCCCTCGTAGGTCGAAAGTTTCTCCCAGACCGACTGCACGGCATCCTGCGTGAAGCCGCGTGCCAGCGCCTCCAACTCCGAGGCGTCCAACTGGTGGAGTCGAACTACGCCGGCCTGCCGTTGACGCAGGTAGTTGAAGACGACGTGATAGAGATACCGGCCCAGGTCGGCAAAGGCTCGCCGTTGCACCTCGCCGGCCGCCCGCAGGTCCGACAACCATTCCTGGTCAGTGCGCCGGCTCATCGCACCGGCTCCGGACCATAAAAGGATTCCGACGCCGTTTGCATCAATAGGGCTACAGGAAGACAATCATAAGCTGTGCGTGACATCACGAATTCGATTGTAACATGATTCTACAGGAAGTGTCAACCAGAATAGCGACGTGAAACGTAAAACGCGAAACGTGACAACCAGTTTGTGTAGAAATCCTCACGTTTTACGTTTCACATTTCACGCCGTCGGGTTCATGAGGAATCAGAAGCGAGCACGAACCCCATGCCACTGCTGACCAACTACCTTCGACGTCGGCGCTATGCCATAGTCGAGCCGTTCTTGCGAGGAGAGGTTCTGGACATCGGTTGCGGTAATGCGGCCACGGCTCTACCCCTCGGGTCTGTCCAGCACTATGTCGGGATCGACTACCATCCGATCCTGGTCGCCCGCCAGCGCGAGCAGTTTCCACAGCACGAGTTCCACGTGTGCGACGTGGATTGGGAACCTCTGCCCGTCAATGGGCAACACTTCGATACCGTGCTGATGATAGCTATCATCGAACACCTGGCCAACCCAGGCCGGCTGCTGGGACAGGTAGCCGGCCACCTGCGCCCCGGAGGCCGGCTGGTGATCACCACACCTACCCGCTGGGGCGAACGTCTCCACTGCCTGGGTGCCCGCGTGGGCCTGTTTCACCCACACGCCGCTGCGGAGCACAAGCACGCCTACGACCGCCGGCAACTGGAGGCACTGTTGGCCGCGTATGGCTTCCAGGTTGTGATCTACCAGACCTTCGAGTTGGGGGGAAATCAGTTGGTGGTGGGCCGGCGAGGTGGCAAATGAGAACATATCTAACCAGTGTGTACGTTCTTGGTGCGCTCATCCTAACCCTTGGGCTCGGACAGGCGATCACCGAGGAAACAGACGTTGGCGGTCCAACATGGAGATCAAGTATTCCTCAGCAGTCGATGCAGGTTGCTACCACGACATACAATGTGGAACTCCTTAGCCTAATT
>CAZHMV010000144.1:3566-14238 GCA_964532665.1 uncultured Anaerolineales bacterium | reverse complement strand
TTGCACGGTTCCAGGGATTCCTCACTCCGCTGGCGCTCCGTTCGGAATGACATCACCGTGAACCCGTTCACAGGCTGCGTGTCACTTTTACCCCAGTGCGAAATACGCAGTACGCAGTACGCAATACGTCAACCATATCGTATCCTGGGGTTTAGAAACGTGTACGCAATATCAGCTATCAACTGCGTCCCGACAGCGACACCTACGAGAATCATCGCGCCGGCCTCAATGGCATTGAAGTCTTTGAACAGCGCCGAGTCCAGCAAATAGCTGCCCAGACCAGGATAGCCGAAGATGACTTCCACGATGACGATACCCCCCAACAGCCAGTTGACGTGGAGCATGATCACGGTGATGGGCGCCATCAACGCGTTGCGCACAGCGTGTTTGGTCACGACACGCCAATAGGGCAATCCTTTCAAGAAAGCCGTGCGGACGTAGGGTGCTTTCATCACGTCCACCATGCTGGCGCGGGTGATGCGCAACACGTAGCCCAGTTCGATCAGCGCCAGCGTCAGCACGGGCAGGATGAGCATGTCCGGTCTTGACCACGGCGCCTTCTCCCAAAACACGGTGGCGCCCGGGACCAGCTTCAACCAGGACGCAAAGATCAAGATCAAGAAGATGCCCGTGGCGAACTCCGGTGTCACGGAGAACATCATGCCGCCAATGGAGAGGGCTCGGTCCAGTAGTTTCCCTTCGTTGATCCCGGCGATCAGGCCGAGGATCAGGGCCAGCGGCATCACGATCACAAAGGCGATGCCGGCCAGCACCAGAGAGTTACGCAGGCGGGTGAAGAGCAGATCGGCTACGGGCCGGCCCGTCCGCAGTGACACGCCCGGATCGCCGCGCAGCAATCCCTTCTGGAGCGGAATGTACTCCGTCGGACCGCCGGAGAAGGATTTCCAGCCGGTTCCTACGATGAACACCCAAAGATCCTTGCCAGCGCCCTTCTCCCACCGGACGGCATGGTTCTGGTTGTCTACCCCCCAGAAAGTTCTGACGACTCGGGCTCGTCTGGCCGCGTCGCTGCGGACGATTGTGTACCCGATTGCGCTCAGGGTTTCGGCCGCCTGTCCGATGGCTTGTCGGCCGGCCTGAGTGTTGCCTGCCTCGAGGCTGTCGGCGGCCAGCAGTATTTCGTCGCTGATCCCACCAGGAACATCTTTGAAGGCCTTCCCCAACTGCTCCAGCGTCCCCGACAGCACTGCCAACTGCGCTGTGTCGAGCGACCTGTCCTGAGCCGTGTCGAAGGGCCGGCCCTGAGCTGAGCCGAAGGGTGTTTTGGCCGAATCGGACAGGTCCTGTAGGATGCGGGCGGCTCGTTGGTACTCCCCGGCCCCCAACGCGTCGGCGAAGTCAGCTAGAAAGCCGGTGAGCTGATTCAGAGCAGTGACTGCACCCGACAATGCCTCGCGCGCTGCAGTAGTGTCGCCGGCTTGCAGGTGTTCAGCCGCCAATCCCAATTGGCCGGCCAGGGTTGGGTTCGAGTCGTGCAGCACGTCGGACGCCCGGTTCAGCCGGCGCGCCATGGCCTGCAAGTCGTTCGGCTTAAGCTCACTGGCCGTTGGGGTGGACAGACTCCGGTAAACGGCCATGGCCTGGATCAATCTGTTTTTCGAGAAGTCCTGTGTGGCTTTGCTCACGGCGTCTTTCGTCTGGGCAGCCGTGGAATCTATCATTGACTCCAGTGTTCTCTCAGGCGCTGCCAGCGCAGCGCCCATCGCCTCCGACGTCTGACCCTCCGCGCTGAGGATTTCCAGGATGCGATCCAGCGCCTGGATGATGGCCTGTCGATCGCCCTCTGACAGTTGAGAGTTTGCGAGTAGCCCGGCTCGATAATCTTGAAGGCGCGCTATCTCGCTGGCCGGATCTTTGACCTGCCAGCGGTCGTTGTCCGCAACCTCTTCCACGCTGCCGTCGGGAAGGCGCCGTTCGGCCAGCAGATCGTCGCCCACCTGCTTCCACCTGACCAGGGTGCCGGTCTCGTCTACGGCCCACCATTCCTTGAAGCCATCCTCGGTGGTGATCTGCCGCACCGGCATGCCGACCTTGCCGGCGGCCCGCCAGTCGCTGCCGACCAGCCACAAGAAGTATCGCTCGACTAAAGGCTTGTCCAGGCCGGTTTGTGCCAGGAACGAAGCCTCTTGCTCCGGCGTGATGTGAATACCCATCACGTTCCGAGCAACGTTGCCGGGTGCCGCCTCGGTGATAGCAAAGACGGCGACCGAGACGAGGAACATCGTTACGAGCAGGAGCAACAGCCGGCGGATGATGAATTTCGCCACAGAGATGTACCTTTCACGTGCGACCGCCATTCTGCGCCGAGGTGCGGAGGTGCAAGGGAGCTGGGGCGCAGGGGAGCAGGAGTGGATTCCTGTGAAGACCTGCTCCCCTGCTCCCGTACTCCCCGACTCCCCTGCTCAGATCAGGCTTCCTTCCAGACCTCGTTGAAGAGCATGTAGGCGGTCGGGTGCGGCGGAACGTCATGGAGGTTGTTCTTGGAGACGGTAAACGAGTTGGCCCACCACGCGATCCCAATGGACCCCCGATCCATCTGGATCTGCTCAAGCTTGCAGAAGATTTCGCGGCGCTTGTCCACGTCCGGGGTGCCGTTGGCCTCGGTCAGTAGTTCCGAGAACTCGTCGTCCACCCACCGAGTCTCGTTCCAGGCCACTGGATTGCCTTCGTCGTCGGCCACGTAGGCCAGATTCAGTACCATTGTGCCCAGAGAGCGATGCGTCCAGGGAGTGATGCCCAGTTCCACCTGGTCCCACAGCTCCCAGTATTGGCTGTTGGGCATGGTGTTGATGTTGACGGTAATGCCGGCTGGGGCAGCATCCTCTTTCAGAGCCTCGGCGTAGGACACGATGTCGGGCCAGCCGGAACCAACGGCCAGGTTGACCTCCAGCCCATCAGGGTAGCCGGCGTCGGCCAGGAGTTGCTTGGCTTTCTCCGGGTTATATTTGGGCATGGGCTTTTCGCAATACTCGGGGTGCAGCGGATAGACGTGGAAGTCGCCGGCCAGGACCCCCTGACCGAAGGCAGCCAGGTTGAGGATCTTCTCCCGGTTCTGACACAACTTCAGGGCCATGCGTACGTTGTTGTCGTCCCACGGCTCCAGGTCCACGCGCATTCGCAGCACGCGACAGCGGGCGGTTGGGATGCCCACGATGTCGATGTTGGGATCGTCCTTCAGTGCCAGGTACGGTGCCGGGCCAGGGTTGTCCGAGAGCTCAATGTAGTCCACCTCGCCGGCCTTGATCGCCGCGAACCAGGCGGACAGTTCCTCTCCCATGTCGATGAACTCCATACCGTCCAGGTACGGCAGTGGCTTGCCATCGGCCCCCTTCTGCCAATAGTCCTCCCGCCGCTTGAGCGACACACGCTCTCCCTCGCTGTACTCCTCCAGGGTGTAGGGGCCGGTCCCATGGGGAGCTTTGATAAAGTCCCCCTCGAAGGTCCGATGGTTCAGCACCATGGCCGGGTAGTGGAAAAGGTGTTCCGGGACGGCGATCTCTGGCCTATCCAGGTGGAGCACCACAGTGTAGTCGTCCACCTTCTCGACGCCGGTCGGGCTCAGGTAACTGCTGAGCAAGCCGTTCATTGAGGCCCCGATGTCAGCGTCGAGCCACTGCCCAAAGGTAAAGATGACGTCGTCGGCCGTGAAGTCATCACCATTGTTGAACTTGATCCCTTTGCGCAACTTCAGCGTCCAGGTCTTAACGTCATCGCTGGTTTCCCAGCTCTCCAAAAGGTACGGGTGGGTGATGTTGTTCCCGTCAATCACCGTCAGGTATTCAGCCACCTGCCGCAACTGATTGGACGCAGATACCCATGAAAGTTGGGCGGGGTGTGTGACCTTTTGCACGCGGCCGGCGACTTTCAGAGTACCGCCGCGCACAGGGCCGGTCACGGCGGGTACCGGCGTCGCGGTTGGAGCCGGCGGTGGTTGGGTTGGCGCTGCAGCCGGCGGTGCTTTGGTAGGTGCCGCTGTAGGCTGCGCGCAGGCTGCCAGAAACTGGGCCGCACCGTAGGAAAGACCCAGAAGTGTCGCCATGCGCAGAAACTCGCGCCGGCTCACCTCGCCCTTGCGAAGTTTCTCTGCCAGTTCAGGTACGTATGGGTGCATCTTCTCGCCTTGCTTCATTATCTAACCTCCTCCGTTTGACTGAATGGGCTCATGGGCAACAATTGCCGGATGTGAGTTTCTAGGACCAATACCTTCCAAATAAGAGGAGTAAGGCATCCTCCCAGATGCCGTTCGCACCCTTCGACAGGTCCTGGGCCGGACCAGGCCTCAGGACAGGCTCCGGCGTGCTCACTCCTCGGGTGTTATTTGAAAGATATCGTTTCTAAATCGGTATCGTACCCTCCTTTCTTGGCACATCTTGCTCACTGACAGATCACTTTGCCCCATTGCCCGGACCGGCAACGCAACCCAGTCGGGCCGAAATATCGCAGGCGGTTTCCTTCACCGGTTCCACGAATTGCTCAATCTTCCCCGGCCCCATCCGATAGCTTGGCCCGGATACACCAACCGTGGCGATGACCCGTCCCGTGTGGTCATGGATTGGCGCAGCTACTGAGCTGAGGCCTTCTTCCAATTCCTCGTGTGTTATCGCATAGCCCTGGCGGCGAACCTCCGCCAAACAGCTTTCCAGGGTATCGTAGTCGGTGACAGTCTTCTCGGTAAAGCGAGGTAACGTTTCTGGCAGGATCGCAACCCGTTCCTCAGGCGTGAGATGAGCCAGAAGGACTTTCCCAGCGGCCGTGCAATGCAGTTGGGTGCGCCGGCCAAGCCCGGTGACATATCGGATCAGTTTAGGGCTGGCAATACCATCGATATTCACGCAGCCGTCGCCCTCGAGCACGGAGATGTTGACGGTTTCCTGCGTCAGGGCAGCCAGGCACGTGAGATGGGGTTGTGCAGCCCGCCGCAGGTCCATGTGTGAAAGGGCAGCGCCGGCCAGGCTCACCAGCCCAACGCTCAGACGATATTTGCCAGTGTCGGGATTTTGCTCTACGAAGCCCTCGTGCTTAAGGGCCGACAGTAAACGCGAGACGGTACTCTTGTGCAATCCCAACTGAGCACTGAGGGGCGTCACACCCAACTCTGGAGCCGTCTCGGTGAAACAGCGCAGGATTGCGACTGCGCGCTGGATGGACTGAATGGAGGTGTCTGCACGTCGCTTTGTCGGGGACACGGCTAGCGCTCTCCGGGCGGCCCAAGGTTCTACACAGAGGAGGTTGTTTCACAAAGCGCAACGCTGTTCCCATTACGCCGACGGTCCTATTATACTGCCGTTTCCGGATCGCGTCAATTCTTCAGCGCTCAGTGCGCACCCACAGCCGCCGGCCATCGGGTGTTGACACGGCCCCCCATCCACGGCACAACAGCAACCAGTGACAGGCCGGCCAGTGCCGCTTTGGTGGGCAACCGGTCCCTCCTTGAATTTATACCTCCAATAGGATACAATTAAGGGCGCAATGCCCAGACATCAATCAGCAGACAAACAGCCGCTCGTCATCTTCATGCCCGCCGGCCAGCGTGGTCGTGTGCCGGCGGGTACGTCTTTGCTGGACGCCGCTCGCCAGGTAGGCGTGGAGATCGAGAGCATCTGCGGTGGCCGGCTGACGTGTGGCAAATGTAAGGTTCGGATCGAAGACGGTACGTTCCAAAAACACGGTATCGTCTCGGGGAATGGGCATGTGTCGCCCGCCGGCGCGGAAGAAGCCGGCCTGCTGAAGCGCCTCGGCGCGGAGGATTGCCGGCTGTCGTGTGCCACATACGTCCAGGGCGACGTGTTGGTAACGGTACCCGAGGAGAGCCAGGCCCGCAAGCAGATCATCCGCAAGTCGGCCACGGAACGGGTCATCGAGATCAGGCCGGCGGTGCGCCAGGTGTACGTCGAGGTCGAGGAGGCCGTGCTGGAGGACCAGCGCGGCGACTGGGAGCGGCTGCGTGTCGCTCTCGCGGAACAGTGGGGGCTGGAGAACCTCCGCATCGACTACTTCGCCCTGCGCGACTTGCAGCGCACGTTGCGCAAGGGGAACTGGGCCGCTACCGTGACCCTCTGGCAGGATCGTGAGGTCATCGACGTGCGCCCTGGCTACCACGAGGGTGCTTACGGCCTGGCGGTGGACATCGGCAGCACGACGGTGGCCGGCTATCTGTGCGATCTGCGCACCGGCGAAGTGTCGGCCACAGAGGCGATGATGAACCCCCAGGTGACTTACGGCGAGGACCTGATGAGCCGCGTGTCCTACGCCATGACCCACAGCGGCGGTCTCACGAAGATGCACCGCGCCATCATTGATGCCCTGAACGAGGTGGCAGGTCGTGCGGCTGGGCAGGCCGGCATCAAGACCAGCGACATCTACGAGGCCGTCGTGGTCGGCAACACGGTGATGCATCACATCCTGCTGGGGATCGATCCGGTTGAGCTGGGCGCGGCCCCTTTCACCCTGGCGACCCACGATGCTATCGACGTCAAGGCACGCGATCTGGGAATTCGGCTCCACGCGGCGGCCAACGTTCACATCTTGCCGCTGGAAGCCGGCCACGTCGGCGCCGACAACGTGGCGGTGCTCCTGGCCGAAGCACCCCATCGCCAGGACGAGATGATGTTGATCATCGACATCGGTACCAACGGCGAAATCCTTTTGGGCAACCGGCATCGAGTGCTGAGCGCGTCCAGCCCTACCGGACCGGCCTTCGAGGGGGCGCAGATCACCCATGGCATGCGCGCCGCTCCGGGCGCCATCGAGCGGGTACGCATCGATCCCGAGACGAAGGAGCCGCGCTTCAAGATCATCGGCGATGAGCGCTGGTCCGATGAGTGGGGAGATCAACCTGGCCAGCTTGCCTCCGGCATTTGTGGCTCGGGCATCATCGAAGCCGTTGCGGAGCTGTACCTGGCCGGCATTGTGCGCCCCGACGGCCGCTTCGACCCCGATGGCGACGAGCCGTGGATTCGGTGGAACGGCCGGACCGGGGCCTACGTCCTGGCCACGGCCGACCAGACCTCGACCGGCCAGCCGATTCTAGTTACCCAGGCGGACGTGCGCGCCATCCAGTTGGCGAAGGCGGCGTTGTACGCCGGCGCGAAACTGTTGATGAACCGGGCCGGCGTCAAGACAGTAGATAAGATTGTACTGGCCGGCGCATTCGGTAGCTACATTGATCCGAAGCATGCCTTGGTTATCGGGCTCATCCCCGATTGCGACCTGAAGAAGGTTTATGCGGTGGGCAATGCAGCCGGCGACGGGGCGCGCATCGCCCTGCTGAACCGCGACAAGCGACGCGAGGCTCAGGAAGTGGCGCGCTGGGTGGAGTACGTGGAGACTGCGGTCGAGCCGAAGTTTCAGGAAGAATTCGTAGCAGCCATGCACATCCCACATATCCGCGACCCGTTCCCGCACCTGAGGGCGCTGCTACCTGCACCGTCGGTGTTGCAGAGAGAAGATGGTAGCCGCCGGAGACAGCGCCGGAGAGACCGCGTGAAGTGAAGAAGAAGCCGGCGGTTAAAACCACACCTACCATTGCGAAGCCTGCCCTGAGGCCCCTCCCGAGCCCGTCGGGGGGCCAGCCGAAGGGTCGGCCTGCGCCGACTAACCCGCGAAGGTGGGTTTTGCAAAGGTTGCCGCGAATTCATTCGCCAGGCACAATACGCACAAGGAGTAATCAACCATGTCCAACTCGGTTCCCATCGGCACCCTGCCGCCCCTCGGCGAGGTTCCGCAGAAAATGTTCGCGCAGGTCATACGACAGGATCGCTATGGCGATCCGCGCACGGCGTTTCAAGTCGAAGAGATTGACGTCCCAGAACTGAAACCCCATGAGGTATTGATCGGCGTCATGGCCGCCGGCATCAACTACAACAACGTCTGGGCAGCCCGCGGCACCCCGGTTGATATCATTCGTGTGCGCCAGAAGCGGGGTGAACCGTACGACTTCCACATTGGCGGCAGTGATGTGTCGGGTATTGTGTACGCGGTTGGTGATGCTGTTGACAATGTCGCCATCGCTGATGAGGTGGTTGTCCACCACGGTTATTGGGACCTTGACGACCCCTGGGTGAAGGCCGGCAAGGACCCCATGATCGCGCCGTCGGCCAGAATCTGGGGGTACGACACCAACTTTGGCTCCTTTGGCCAGTTCTGCGTGGCGCAGGCTCACCAAGTCTTGCCCAAGGCCCCCCACCTGACTTGGGAGGAGGCGGCCGCCCCGACGTTGGTCGGCACCACAGCCTACCGGATGCTGTTCGGCTGGGAAGGCAATGTTGTGAAAGAAGGAGATGTCGTTCTGGTCTGGGGTGGCTCGGGGGGCCTGGGGAGCCAGGCCATCCAACTGGCCACGGTACACGGCGCACGCGCCGTAGCCGTCGTGTCGGATGATGAACGAGGCGAATACTGCAAGAAGCTGGGCGCTGTGGGCTACATCAACCGCCGTGCGTTCTCCCATTGGGGCGTTCCGCCGCATTGGACGGATGGGGCCGGCCAGAAAGAGTGGATGGCCGGATGTCGAGCCTTTGGGAAAGCGATCTGGGAGGTACTCGGCGAACGACGCAACCCCGACATCGTTTTCGAGCACCCGGGTGAAGCCACGATCCCGACGAGCATCTTTGTCTGCGAGCCGGGCGGCATGGTCGTCGTCTGTGCGGGGACAACCGGCTACTCAGCGATGGTGGATCTCCGTTACCTCTGGGTGCGCCAGAAGCGTCTCCAGGGTTCACACGGAACCAACGATGAGCAGGCGGCTGCCTACAACCGGTTGGTTCATGCCGGGAAGATTGATCCCTGCCTTGGCAAGGTCTACGCCTTTGAGGAGATCGGCCAGGCCCACTCCGACATGGAGCAGGGGAAGACGGTGTTTGGCAACCGGGTGGCGCTGGTGGGTGCACCCGAGCCTGGGCTGGGGCGTAAGTGAAATGAGCGAAATCGACATCAAGGCACTGCCCACTGACGAACTCCTGAAGTTGATGGGCGAAGACCTCTATGACGGCCTCGCCGACGAGGTTGTCGAAGGAGTGGAAGAGGCGCTGGCGCGGGGGATGACGCCCTACGACGTGCTGACCCAGGGCCTCGTGGCCGGCATGGAAATCGTAGGCAACGACTTCCGCGACGGTATCCTGTTCGTGCCCGAGGTGCTAATGGCGGCCAAGGCGATGAAAGCCGGCATGGCAATCCTGCGCCCGCTGCTGGTCGAAACCGGCGCTCCCAAGGTCGGCACCATGGTCATCGGCACTGTGAAGGGCGACATTCACGACATCGGCAAGAACCTGGTCGCCATGATGATGGAAGGGGCCGGCTTCGACGTCGTCAACATCGGCATCAACTCGTCCGCCGATGACTTCATGGTGGCCATCGAGGAGCATCAGCCCGACCTCATCGGCATGAGCGCCCTGCTGACCACCACCATGCCGTACATGCGTGTGGTCATCCAGACGCTTGAGGACGGAGGTATTCGGGACGATCTGATCGTGTTGGTGGGTGGTGCGCCCCTCAACGAGGCCTTCGCCGAAAGCATCGGCGCCGATGCGTATTGCCGCGATGCGGCGGTGGCGGTTGAGACCGCGAAGCGGCTGATGGGGGAACGTGAAAAGCAGATAGCTGGATAGCTGGATGGCAAATGGCTGGATGGCTGGATGGCTAGATGGCTGGCAACATGAGCCATCTAGCCATCTAGCCATCTAGCTTACCCAGCCGTCTCCCAGCAGGAGGGATCATGAATCTACTTGAATCACTGCTAGCATCGCACGACTACATCCTGGCCGACGGTGGTATGGGCACCATGTTGATGGCCGCCGGCCTGGAACAGGGCGACCCGCCGGAAGAATGGAATGTGCTGCATCCCGATCGGGTGCGAGCTGTGCACCGGGGCTACATTGAGGCGGGAGCGCAGATCATTCTGACCAATTCCTTTGGCGGAAATCGCTTTCGGTTAAAGTTGCATGATCTACAAGATCGGGTGGCCAGGTTCGACCGGGCGGCGGCTGAAGTGGCGCGCGCAGAAGCTGACGCAGCGCCCCACGAGGTGGTCGTGGCCGGCTCCATGGGCCCCAGCGGTGAACTCCTCGAACCCCTGGGCACGCTCACCTTCGAGGAAGCGCGAGATGGCTTCGCCGAGCAGGCGGCTGCGCTGGCCGAAGGTGGTGTCGATGTCCTGTGGATTGAGACCATGAGCGATCTGAAAGAGGTACAGGCGGCCGTCGAAGGAGCACGCTCGGTCAGCGACCTGCCGGTGGTGACTACCATGACCTTTGACACCCGCGGGTACACGATGATGGGGGTCAGTCCGGTGCAGGCGCTCGAGACGCTGCGCGAGTTTCGCCCCCTTGCGCTGGGGGGCAACTGCGGCAACGGGCCGAGTGAGATCGAAGGCGTCATCCAGGCCATGCACGCCGCCGATCCCGACGTGGTGCTGGTGGCCAAGTCCAACGCCGGCATCCCCGAACTGGTGAACGGCGAGATCGCCTACAGTGGTACGCCCCAGGTGATGGCCGGCTATGCCGTTCGCGTGCGCGAGCTGGGCGCGCGAATCATCGGTGCGTGTTGTGGAAGCACGCCGGCGCATGTGCGGGCGATGGCAGAGGCATTGGCGGGTTGAAGGTTGAAAGGTTAGCAGGTGGAAAGTTGAGTGTACGAAGTTGGATTCAAGATCGGCCCC
>CAZHMV010000144.1:0-3466 GCA_964532665.1 uncultured Anaerolineales bacterium | reverse complement strand
GAAAGGTTAGCAGGTGGAAAGTTGAGTGTACGAAGTTGGATTCAAGATCGGCCCCGGGTGTTGGAAGTGGCGTACCGGATCACCGAGCGAATCTTCCGCCAATTAGACCCGTTGTTCGCACGGATAGGCTATGATCGGGTTGAGCGCGTTATCTGGCCGGCGGAGGACCTGGGCAAGAGATTGGTGTTCGACTGCCGGATATGCGGCCAGTGTATTCTGCACTCCACAGGCATGACCTGCCCCATGACCTGTCCCAAGAATCTGCGCAACGGACCGTGTGGTGGCGTGCGTGCCAACGGCCACTGTGAAGTCAAGCCGGAGATGCGGTGTGTCTGGGTTCAGGCTTACGAGCGTTCGCTGCTCATGCCCACGTTTGGTCACGAGATCACGGCCTTGCAACCACCGGTCAACCGGCAACTCAAGGGCACGTCGGCCTGGATGAACATGCTCACGGGCGCAGATCGGGAATTCCCGAAAGGGTGGAGTTGAGAGAATTCGCGGTACAGGCTGCATGAACCAGAAACTTGCAGGTTGGATATGAGTACTGAAATCAAATCTGGCTCTCGTCTCGAGCGTGTCCTGCGCTCCGGTCGCTTTGCGGTCACGGCCGAACTGAACCCGCCCGATAGCGCCGACCCCCAGGCCGTATACGACGCTGCCCTCGTGCTGGCAGAGGTATGCGATGGGATCAATGCCACCGACGCCTCGGGGGCCAATGTCCACATGTCCAGCGTGGCCATCTGCGCGTTGTTGACGCGGGCCGGCTACGAGCCGGTGTTGCAGATGACCTGCCGCGACCGCAACCGCATTGCCATCCAGGGTGATTTGTTGGGTGCGGCCGCTATGGGGGTCCGCAACGTGCTCTGCCTGACGGGTGACGATGTGACGGCCGGCGATCAACCGCAGGCCAAACGGGTGTTCGACTTCGACTCGGTTCAACTCCTGCGCACCGCGGCAATCATGCGGGACAAGGGGGTGTTTCTCTCCGGTCGCAAGCTGGACGTGCCGCCGAAGCTCTTTCTGGGAGCGGCATCCAACCCCTTCGTCCCGCCCTACGATTGGCGTCCCAGGCGACTGGCGAAGAAAGTCGAGGCCGGCGCCGACTTCATCCAGACCCAGTATTGCTTCGACCTGCCCCGCTTCCGCCAGTTCATGCAGCGGCTGCGTGACATGGGGCTGCACGAGCGGGTGTACATCCTGGTGGGGGTCGGCCCCTTGCGCTCGGAACGCGCCGCCGAGTTCATGCGCACCAAAGTACCGGGTGTGGTCATCCCCGACGGGATCGTTGATCGGCTACGCAAGACTCCCAAAGCGAAAAAACGCGAGGAGGGCAAGCGCATTTGCATCGAGATGATCCAGCAGGTGCGCGAAATTGAAGGTGTGGCCGGCGTGCACGTGATGGCATATCGCCAGGAGGAACTGGTGGCAGAGATCATCGAAGAATCGGGCCTGTTGCCGCGCCGCAAGCAGCGAGACGTGCCGAGGGCGGCCAAGGGTGAGTTGGAGATGATCGAGCGCCAGGCCGGCGCAGCGCAGATTGAGTGAAATGACTGCGTCTTGCGTGTTGCGTCTTGCGTCTTCCAGACCATACGGTACGCAAGACGCAAGACGTAACACGCAACACCCATGGAGACAACTATGCAAACAATAATCACCTCAGCAACGAAAACCGTCATCATCAGCCCCGATCGCCCGTTCACCATCATCGGGGAGCGGATCAATCCGACGAATCGGAAGAAGTTGGCGGAGGAGATGGCCGGCGGCGATTTCAGCCGTGTGGAGGCAGATGCCATCGCCCAGGTAGAGGCCGGCGCCCAGATGCTGGACGTCAACGCCGGCATCCCCATGGCCGACGAGCCGGCCATCCTGGCCGAGGCCATTCGCGTGGTCCAGTCCGTCACCGAGGTGCCGCTGTCCATCGACTCGTCGGTGGTTGAGGCGCTCAAGCGGGGGCTGGAGGCCTACGAGGGCAAGGCACTGGTAAACTCCGTGACCGGCGAGGAGGAGCGGCTGGAGGCGGTGCTGCCGCTGGTGAAAAAGCACGGCGCGGCCGTCATTGGCATCTCCAACGACGAAACCGGCATTTCCCACGATCCGGCGGAGCGCTTCAAGGTGGCTAGAAAGATCGTCGAGCGTGCCATGGACTACGGTATCCCGAAGGAGGACGTGCTCATCGACCCGCTGGTCATGCCGGCCGGCGCGGTACAGGGGGCCGGCCGGCAGGTGTTCGAGATCGCTCGCCTGGTCCGCGAAGAACTTGGCGTGAACACCGTGTGCGGAGCCAGCAACGTCTCCTTCGGTCTTCCAGATCGTGTGACGCTCAACGCCCACTTCGTATCCATGGCCATCGCCAGCGGCATGCCGGCGGCCATCACTAACCCCTGCGAGGAAGCGATCCGAAAAGCCATCCTGGCAGCCGACCTGCTCATGGGCCACGACGAGAACTGCATGGCGTGGATCGCATCGCATCGAGAAGGCGGGGATTCTGACAGCCGCCGTCGCCGGAGAGAGAGACGCCGCACGCGGGAGACGTGATGCGTCTTACGTCTTGCGTGCCGTGTGGTCTGGAAGACGCAAGACGTAAGACGCAAGACGCACTACTTCACCATGAAAACCGTCTTTGTAGTTTGTGGCGCACTCGCCCGCGAGGTTCTCGCCATCATCGACCGCCATGGCTGGGATGCCGAGGTAGTGGGCGTGCCGGCCCTGGACCATATACATCCGGAACGCATCGCGCCGCATGTGGAAAAGCGATTGCTGGAGCTTCGCGAGCGGTACGACCGCATCATTGTGGTCTACGGTGATTGCGGCACGCGGGGCGCATTGGACGAGGTGTTGGCGCGCCACGGGATTGAGCGAGTGGCCGGCCCGCACTGCTATGAGATGTACGGCGGGGCACTGTTCCACACGCTCATGGCTGAAGAGCCTGGCACCTTTTTCCTGACAGACTTTCTGGTTCGTTCCTTCCGAGGCACCGTTCTGCGGGGGTTGGGACTTGACCGGTTCCCGCATCTCAAAGACGAATACTTCCACAACTACACCCGCGTCGTTTACCTGGCGCAAACCGACGACGCTGACCTGCGCGCGAAGGCCGAGGAAATTGCCGGCTATCTGGGGTTGCCGCTGGAGGTCCGACATACCGGTTACGGGTTGTTGGAGGAGCGGCTGACGGCGATGATGGATGGAGATTGGAGATTAGGGATTGGTCATCGTGCCAGTCTTTTAGATCTCTGCTCTAGAAATAGTTGGCTAGATGGCTAATGGCTAGAGGGCTGGGCGGTGACAATGTGAGCCATCCAGCCATCCAGCCATTTTCATACTTCATGGAGCCCCGTAGGGGCATGTTGACTAATCTCCAATCCCCAATCTCCAACCTCAAGCGACGAAAGGAAGGGTATCGTAATGACGTCAAAGCTCACAAAGACCGTACCGAGTGACATCGAGATCGCACAGGCGGCGGAACTGA
>CAZHMV010000143.1:11844-14366 GCA_964532665.1 uncultured Anaerolineales bacterium | reverse complement strand
GCATTCATCGAAAAGCGCGAACCGGAATTCAAGGGACGATAGCCGGTCGGCCCCCTGCCCCAAAGGAGTGTGTGGGGATGTTCTCACGACGTATTGCAATCTTGCTGTTGATGACTGCCGGCCTCCTGCTCATACCGGCAATCGGCCTGCCGTACGGCGTCCTGGACTGGTCAGCCTACTCGCAAGCCTACACCACCGAGACACCGACGTTCACCCTGTCCCCGCCGGCTACGGGCACGTCCACCGTCACTCTCACGCCGACAGGGACCGTGACGGCAACGCCCAGCGCATCGCCGACGGCTACTCAGACAGCAACGTCCACGGCCACCACCGGCCCCACACAGACGTCGACCCCAACCCCCAGTGCGACGGCGACACCCAGTGCAACACAGCCGGCCACCGCCACGGCCACGGCGACCGAGACACTCGCCCCCACCCCTTCGGCCACGCCGACGAGTACAGCCACACCGACTGCGACGGCCCCGCCCAGCGTCGGCCAAATCGCCGGCAAAGTAACGGTTCAGGGCCGGACAAATGCCCAGGGGGTCCGAATCGAGGTGGACGGAATGCCAGTGGCAACGACGGAGCCGAACGGCAATTTTGAAGCGACGGGCGTGATGGCCGGGACGCACGTGGTGCGGGCCTTCCTGGCCGGCTATCTGCCGGCGGAGAAGGCGGGCGTCGTGGTCACAGCCGGCCAGGCAACCAACCTGTCACCTGTCCAACTGCGCGGCGGCGATGTCAACAGTGACAATGTGGTCGGTTTGCTGGACCTTGTCCTCGTCGCCAGCAATTACCATACGAGCCCGCCGGCTGACCCGCGCGCTGACATCAACGCTAATGGTCGGGTTGACCTTTTCGATCTCGTGCTCGTGGCCGGCAACTATCGACGCACCGGGCCAACCGAGTGGCCGTAGCCCAGCCCCAACGATCAGTCATCAGTGATCAGTCAACATGCCCCTACGGGGCTCCATGAAGCATAAAAATTGACGATAATTCATTTTTAGAGTAGTATTCAGAATCCGATCACTGCCCACTGATCACTGACAGGAGTTACGCGGTGAAGGTGACCGGCACCTCTCTGCACACGATGGGGCCGCTGGCCGGCGCGTTTTCGGTCCAGATCAGCGCTGTCAAGCCACATTGTCAGGTGCCGGTCACCTGAACTCAGACGGACCGCGTAAGTCCTGTCACTGATGACTGATCACTGATGAGTAATGTTGTTGTTTCTTGGGACGAAAGACGGCATCATCACACTGCGCTGGGGGCGCACCGGGTGGCATCAAACGGGCCAGGCGCTGGCCGGCCACGACGTCTGGGCCGTAGCTCACAGGCCAGGCGATCCAGGGACGCTGTATGCCGGCGTGTACGGCGACGCCCTGCATCGCAGCACGGACAGCGGCCAGACCTGGCATGCCATTGGTGAAGGTGAGGCACTGCGGTTCGTCCGGGCCATTGCCTTTTCGCCCAACATCGCCGACACGCTCTACGTTGGCACAGAGCCGGCTAACATCTACCAGAGCACCGACGGCGGCGATACCTGGCACGACCTGGGGATCCGGGCTCTGCCCGGTTCAGAAAGCTGGTCCCTACCATATTCGCCACGGGCTGGCGCTGTGCGCACTATCGCCCTGCACCCGGCGGAGCCCGGCCTGATCTATGCCGGCGTCGAGCAGGGCGGCGTCCTCAAATCGGTGGATGCCGGCGAGACCTGGACCATCACTCGCAGCGGCGTACATCCCGACATCCACACCCTGGCGGTGCATCCCGAAGCCCCTCAGGTTTTGTTTGCTGCTACCGGTGGTGGCGTCTACCGCACGCGCGACGGGACGGAGACGTGGGAGCGACTGATCGACGGCTATGCCCGGGCTGTTGCGATTCATCCTATCGTGCCCGAAGTGGTATTCGCCGGGCCGGCTCGGCGGGTTGGACATGAGGGGCGCATCCTGGCCAGCGAAGACGGAGGCGACACCTGGACGCTGGCCGCTCGTGGCCTCGAAATCCCGATGCTCAACATGGTGGAATCTTTTGTCATGGAGTCGGAGTTGCCGAACGACGTGCTGGCCGTCACCTCCCAGGGCCGGCTGCTTCGCAGTCGCATCGACCACATTCGCTGGCGACCTGTGGTGACGGGACTCCCCTTCGTCCGCAGTGTGGATGTCGCAGTGATGCATGATGCGTGACTGATAAGGAGGCACGTGAATGTCAACTGTTGCAATTAAGCGCTCAGACAAGACCCTGGTATTCGGGCCGGCTGAGCGGGACAAAATTCGCGAGGTACTTCAAGGCAAGGTCAGGTGGGATCGACGCACAAACCGCTGGCTCGGCCTGGCACCAATCGATGAGCTGAAGGAACTTCTGGAAGAGGCCGGCTATGAGGTTCGTTTGATGGGACCGCCTGCCCGTGAGTGACCAGTGATCAGTAATCGGTAATCAGTAATCAATGATGAAGTTCCGACCACTGATTACTGATCACTGAGAAAAGAGGGGTTTCGTTATTTGCGGCCGTTCTTTCGCTCCAG
>CAZHMV010000143.1:0-11744 GCA_964532665.1 uncultured Anaerolineales bacterium | reverse complement strand
TTCTGGTAGCAGCGCCCCAGGCTGTACCAATCAGCACCATGCATGACGCCGGCTGTCTCCGGCTCGGCGAACTGCCGGGCCATCCGGGCAGTCAGGCTGACCATGGACAGGATGTCAAGGGCGTTGTGGGTGAAGACAGGTTTCAGCGGCGCGGCGTCCCCGGTCTTTTCGTACTCGAAGTACAGGGCCGGAATCAACCAGCCGGGGACATCCCCTTCCCGGAAGAAGCCCAGGATACGTTCCTCCAGGCTGGTCAGACTGCAACTGGGCAGGCGCTCTTTCCACAGCCGGCGAGCCGGCGCCAGCAGATCGAGGTGAGGGGCGTTCTTCAGCGGGAACTGCCGGCGCCAGAGGATGAAGCGCGTGTCCAGCAGCGGCAAATCGAAGGCCTTGCCGTTGAACGAGACGACAGCCTCGAAATTCTGGAGCCATTCATCCAGTAGATGGATAAGGGCCGGCTCCTCACTCGGGTCGCGCATGAAGAACTGACGCACGCGGAAGGTTGGTCCATCGAAAAAGCCTACGCCGACCAGAAAGGCATAGGTGCCGGTGCCGCCGGCCACCCCCGAAGTCTCGGTATCGATAAAGGCGGCTGTGTTGAAGTCGATTTCGTGCAATTGATCGTCTTGCGCAATGGCGGCCACCATGTCCTTACCGTGAGCGTGGATAGCAGACAGGGTCGTGTTGCCGTGGGTGGCGTTGGCCGGCCGCGCTTCCTCGGCCACAAAGCAGGGACCCAGCGGCGTGTCCAGAAGTTCGCCATGGACCACGGCTTCAATGCCCGTGGGTGCCGGCTCTGGCTCCTCCGGTTTCGGTGCCGGCTCTGGCTTATCGGGCATGCCGCGCGTGATACCTAATCGCTCCAGGCGCCGGCGCAGGTCAGTGTGGGTAGTCGAACTGTGCTCCATAGGTCAGTGTTCGGTGATCAGTGATTAGTGGTCACTGGGGTGCCAACGCCCGTATCATACCGCAGATGGCATACTTTTGGCAAGTGACTCCATTTGGCGGGGGATGCTACCTGTGGTAAAATTGGATCGCCTCGGTGGGGAGTCGTCTAATGGTAGGACGCCGGACTTTGAATCCGTCGGTCCAGGTTCGAATCCTGGCTCCCCAGCCTTTTTGCATCTCGACAGTAAACTACGTCAGGTTTCGCGTTCATCAGAAAGCACACCTGCCCCCAACCGCCTCGCCTGTACTTGCGCATAGATTTCACCAGATTGTCACGGTGCGTGACTCAATCCCATGAAACGCCGAATTTCAACACCAACACGGGGTCATCATCTTCGCTCGATGACATACGCGGCAAGCCGGATCCCTCGCGCTACATCCTTCGTTATCGTCACACTGCTATTCCTGAGAATCTCTGTGTCGGCGGTCTGGCCAGCGTCATCCACGGCCCAGGAGGGGTCCCCCTTTCCACCCACGGGCACGTGGTACACCTACGCCAACGGCGATGACATCCTGGCCCTGGCTGTGGAAGGAGATGTGTTGTGGGCCGGCACGCGGGCCGGCGGTGTCGTGCGGTGGAACACGGCGGATCGGACCTACGTGCAGTTTCTGAAGCCCCAGGATAACGGACTGGCCGGCAACACGGTCCGCGACATCTACATCGATGCACAGGGGAACAAGTGGTTCGCTACCGATGGTGGGCTGAGCGTGCTGGATGACAGCGGCACGCCCGACAAGAGCGACGATCGATGGTGGATCATGACCCGCCAGACCACCGCCGGCCAGTTGCCCTCCAACCACGTCACCGCCATCGCCGTGGACGAGGCCGGCTATTTCTGGATCGGGACCGCCCAATACTGGGACCCTGCCGCCGGCGAGTACGCCGGTGGCGGCCTGGTTAAGCTGGACACAAAAGGCACGCCGGACCCGGGCGACGACGATTGGCTCCACACGTATACGTTGGAAAACACCATACGTAACCAGGGGCAGGAGATCATCCTTGGGCTGGCCTCGGACAATGTCACCGGCATCCTCCCCGTCGCCGGAAACCAGGTTTGGGTGACGACGCGACCGCAAGTGATGTTTGATCGGTCCCTGTCCATTCCACAGTGGCGAGGGCGTTTCGGTGGGCTGAGCCGGCTGGATCACGCGGGAACGGCGGACCCGGGTGACGATCACTGGGAGTCGTGGAACTGCGAGAATGGCGGCGAATTCGCCTGCACGATGAGGCAGATTCGCATGGACGCCGCCGGCTACGTCTGGATCGCCACGGAGGGACGGGGGCTCATGGCCTTTCCCCACGACGCCAGCACCCTGGACCCCAATGACAATGTTTTCACCAAAGTCGATGGCCTGGAGTCAAATTACGTGGACGCCATTGCCTTCGGTCCGCAGGGCGACCCCACGTGGCAGAACACCGTCTGGATCAGTACCCATCAGAGCCTGAGCTATCGTGGTGAGGGCATCTCGGTTCTGAACCACGGTGGCACCGTTGATGATCGGGGGGATGATGTCTGGAACAGCCAGAATCCCACACCAGGCAAGCCCATCACCACCGATGATGGCCTGCCGGATAACCGCGTGCAGGCGATGGTGGCTGCGGATGGCACGATATGGATGGGCGCCGGCGGCGTGCTCGGCCGGGCCTTCGGCATCACCGCCTTCGATCTTGGGCAGAAAACCTTTCAGTCAACGCTGACCACCGCCAGTGCGGGCATGCCATACAACTACGTCACGGACCTGGCGGTGGGACAGCCCGGGACCCGGTGGGAAAACCGGGTGTGGGTTGCCACAGGGAACCGGCGAGCGCGCACATACGGGGTTGGCGCCCTGCTGTTAGACACCCACGGCACGCAAGACCCGTCCGATGATACCTGGACACAGTTCACGAAGGAAGGGACCGACAACAACGGCCGGAAACCGTGGTCCGGCCTGGGTAGCAACAACGTCAGCAGCCTGGCCATGGACGGCGACAATGTCTGGTTCGGCACGCAGTCGGTGACGGTGGAGGGTTTCCGGTTTACGGATGGCGGGCTGAGTGTGTACGACGGAGATCGATGGACCAATCGAACCGTCGCGAGCACAGGTGGGAGTTCGGCCGGCCTCCGCTGGGACCCGATCACAGCCGTCGGCCTGGGTTGTCACGGCGAGATTTGGGTCGGTCTGGGTATACTGGGAGAAAGCTTCGGCTTTGGCATCAACGTGCTCGATCCCCGGGGCGCGCCGCACGATACGACCAACGACGCCTGGTGGAGCCCATTCGAGTACGATCGCATCGTCTCAAATCTCATCACGGGGATCAGCCCGAACTGCGATCGAGATCGCCTGTGGGTGGCCGGCGCACCCTTCCAGACGGACTTCGGTCCGCGCGGCGGCGGCGTGGGAATGTACGATTACGGCGCGGGGCGGTGGACGAACTACACGACCAACGACGGGCTCGAATCCTACATCGGTAGCGGCACCACCGGCCAGGGGCAGAGCGTCACCGTAGGGCCAAGCGGCCAGGCCTGGGCTGGCACCTGGGGCACGACTGACATGCCCCGGGTAGACCTGATCGCTAACTGGCCGTATGTGCCGGCGGTGGTCAACTGGTTTCAGGATGGCAACTGGCAGCACCGGGTCTGGGATGGCGATGGCTGGGTCTCCTCTATCGCCGTGGATGAGAATGGCGTGACTTGGGTCGGAACCTCGCGCGGTGGGTTGGACATCGATCAGAACGGTCAGGAAGATGATGAGGTTGCCGGGCGGGGTGCTGGAGGCATCCACCTGACCAACGGTACCGACTGGGTCACCTGGACACCGGACAACTCGCCGCTGGCGGCGGACGACATCGCGGTTATCCGCGTCGCGCCGGATGGGGACGTGTGGGTTGGGACGAGCGGCTGGGGAGTGATGCGGTTCCACCCGGGTGAGCCGGCGACGCCGACCCCGACCAGAACCAGCACCCCGGCCCCGCCCACGCCCACGTCAACCGACACAGCTACACCCACGCCGACCAGCACCGCGACGCCCACGGCCACACTGACCAGCAGCGTCACGCCCACGCCGACCAGTACCAGCCCGGCCACGTTCACGCCCACACCCACCCCCACCAGCCCGGCCACGTCCACCACCACACCTTCCCCCACACCGACCGTGACACCCACACCGACGGCCACCCAGACCAGTGCCCCAACTCCGACGCCTACGGCGACGTCCACAGCCACTGTAACAGCTTCTCCTACGCGGCCCATTGAACATCGGATCAGTCTGCCGATGGTGGCGCGCGACTGGCAGGCGCGACTCACACCACCACCGGCGCCAACGGTAACGCCCACGCCCACGCTAACCGGCCCACGCCCACGCTTCGCGTGCAGCGGTTGGTGTGAGCTTGGAGAGCAGCCCGGCACCCGCCGGCAGTTCGTGACCTCGGACAGGCCAATCGAGGACTGGCAGGCTTTCATAGGCAACGTGTTCCTCTCTGACTTGACGCGGGAAACGCCCTTCCTCGCGTATCTCGATGCACCTGAAGGTCTGCACGTGCGGATCGAAGCCAGGTACCAGGGCCAGTGGCTCGTTGCTTGCGAGTCGGATGTTGAGTGTCCGGTGCCGTGAAGTATTGCGTACTGCGTATTACATAATCCAGGGCCTGTCATCTTACGCAACTCGCAACACACGATACGCAGTACGCAATAGGCAGTACGCAGTACGTTACATGTACACTTGCCGTTACGTTTTGACTTTCTGCGAAACACATGGTAAACTTTAGTTGTTCTTTTCGTGACAACCATGTCACGGCGGCTGTAGCTCAATTTGGTTAGAGCACCTGGTTGTGGCCCAGGAGGTTGCGGGTTCGAGTCCCGTCAGTCGCCCTCATAGAATTGCAGACCGCGTCTGTTTTCGGCGCGGTCTTTAGTTTTGGGGATGTAGTATGGCCCGGGATAATGCATCTGTGGGCCCAGCGGTTCTGTAGTCACGTGATGTCGGTATTCCCTCTCACTGGTTCCATCTTTCTCCAAGCTGCCGCCCCCCGCCTCCTCCGCATAATCAGAAGGGACCAGGGTCTTCGCCGACGGCGAGGACGCACTACAATGCAGGTCTGTAATCGGTGTCAGAAGCACACCTTTAACTTCCTTAAAGTTTCTTTGCTTGTCCAAAATTCGGCTGTCTGGCACTTGACATTTTATCGTACATCATATATGATATATGAGACATCATATTAGATACATGATATATGATGCTAGAAATTGACCACGATTGTACGGGGGTAGATTATGCCAGCTACTAACGTTCTTCGAGACACATCCTGCTTGAAACCAGTTCGGGACATCCGCACACTGACTGAACGGGCGTATGCTACTATCAAAGAGGCCATTCTGTCACTCGAGCTTGAACCCGGTACGCCTTTGGTCGAGGACGAATTGACCGATTTACTGAGGATTAGCAAGACGCCCATCAGAGATGCGCTTCTCGCGCTTGAGCGGGACGGCTTGGTTGTGAAAATTCCGTACAAGGGTACTTATGTTGCTGAGATCACTGAACAGGATGCGCGGGAGATATTCGAACTCCGTGCTGTTTTGGAAGGCCTGGCCGGCCGCTTGGCAACGGATTCCTTTACGGCAGTCGAGCTCGACCAGGCAGAGGCTTTGCTTAATGCCTATGACGAGGCTTTGGCGGCCGGGAAGTCGGCTGAGGCGATCGCTCACGGTGAAAGATTTCATCAACTCATCCTGAATCGCGCCCCCAATCAGCGTCTTTTGGCCATTCTGAGGACACTTGACGACCAACTGAACCTGCTACGAATTTTATCTAGCCGCTTGGCTAAGCGATTGGATAAATCAGCCTCTGAACATCGGCGAATTCTCTCGGCCCTGCGCGAGGGTGACGCCGAATTGGTCGAGGCAGCCTTTAGGGACCATCATCATAGCGTCTTGAACGACTTGGTGCAGTCCGGCATGACTCTCTCACCGAAGGCCTCACCCAATGAAGGACAAGTCTCATGAATGGTGCTGAAGCTGTCGTCGCAATGTTGAAAGCCTACCAGGTTCGATATGTTTTTGGTGTGCCCGGTGATACCTCACTGCCTTTGTATGAGGCGCTGCGGGCCGCGAGTGGGTCAATTACACATGTCTTGATGCGCGACGAAAGATCTGCCTCGTTTGCGGCCGATGTCTACGCCCGCCTGAGTGGCAAGCCTGGCATCTGCGAAGCTCCAAGTGGAGCCGGGGCCCTGTATCTGGTACCTGGCCTGGCAGAGGCCAACGAATCGTCGATCCCGTTGATCGCTTTTTCTACGGATATTCCTTTGGCGACTAGAGGTCGCAATGTCCTCACGGAAATAGATCAGGCTGGCCTATTTGCTGCTGTCAGCAAATGGCGGACCACACTGCTTCGGGCAGACAAAGCCCCTGAAGTGATACGCAAAGCTTTTCGCATGGCAACGACTGGCCGGCCTGGGACCGTACAGATTACTTTGCCGGAAGATGTGCTGAAAGAAGAGGGTGGCGAGCAGGCTCTCTATGCTGAGGAAGCTTGCTGCCGTTACCCGGCATATCGGTCTGCGCCGGACCCGGCTGCAGTCGAAGAGGCGGCTGAACTCTTGATGCGTGCTCATCGACCGGTTATAGTCGCGGGTGGAGGCGTGCTGATTTCCAATGCTTGGGATGAGTTATCGACATTGGCCGAGTCCCTGGCTGTCCCGGTTGGCACTTCAATCAACGGTCAGGGTAGCATTGACGAGTCGCACCCGCTCAGCTTGGGGGTGGTGGGCGGTAACGGGGCTCGACCCTACGCGAATGAAATCCTGGCGGCAGCGGACCTTGTTCTGTTTGTTGGATGCAAAACGGACTCGGTGACAACCCGACATTGGAGCTTGCCGCCTAACAATGGACGAGTTACTATCCTCCAAATTGACATAGATCCGGCTGTATTGGGTAATACCTATCCCACAGCAGTCGGATTGGTTGGCGATGCCAAGATTGCGCTCGAACAATTGTTAGGTTCTGTTCGAGGCAAATTGGCCAGCGCTGATGAGCGCACCCAGCGCAAACTATGGGCCGATTTCGAGGGATTGCGTCATGCCTGGTGGGCTACACAGCAACCAATGATCAGATCTGACACCCGACCGGTAAAGCCACAGCGCGTCCTCGATGTGTTAGATCGCCTGCTGCCGCGCAACTCGGTCATTGTTGCCGACGCGGGCACTCCTACCCCGTTTACCTCAGCGTTCTATCGCAGTCCAGCCGGACGCCACGTTGTCATACCGCGCGCCTATGGCGGCCTGGGCTACGCAATTCCAGGTGTCGTCGGTGCCAAGCTGGCACGGCCTGATGTGCCAGTCGTCGGTCTGATGGGAGACGGTAGTTTCGGGATGTCTGCCGGCGACCTCGAAACGATTGCCCGTCTTGCCTTGCCAGTGACCCTGCTACAATTCAACAACGCGACATTCGGTTGGATCAAGACCCTGCAGCATCTCTATCAGGGTCAGCACTATTTCTCAGTAGATTTCTCAACCGACACGGATTACGTAGCTATTGCCCGGGGGTTTGGGCTGCGAGGTATCCGCGTCGAGGACCCAGGCGAACTTGAGCCTGCCCTGAAGGAAACCCTGGCCAGCGACCAGCCGACCTTTATCGATGTGGTGACCGAGTCAGAAGTGACAGAAACACCACCCGTTCATAAGTGGTTGGAAGAGGTGGCCAGGAATAAGATGCTCAACCAGTGAGCTAACTCAGGAGTCTAAAGTGGGGGCTCCCAAGGCTCCAGTATTGAGGTCCGAGGTGTAATCCAATTGGAGGAGATGCTATGCCTAGAGTGATCATTGTTGGTGGAGGCTGGGCCGGCTGTGCAGCAGCGCTCGCGGCACGACGCGCTGGAGCTGAGGCGATCTTGCTCGAACGCACCGATACGTTGCTTGGAACCGGGCAGGTAGGCGGAATCATGCGGAACAATGGCCGCTGGACTGCTACTGAAGAGCTTATTGCGATGGGTGGGGGAGACCTTTTCACGTTGACCGACCAAAATGCCCGCCACGCCAACATCTCCTTCCCCGGCCACCAACACGCCAGCCTCTACGATGTCGGCCTTATGGAGCCGATGGTACGCAGATTCCTGCTCGAGGAGGGAGTCACAATCTGGACCGTCAGTCGGGTGAAGGCAGTTGAGAAGATCGGTGACTGCTTGCAGGCGGCAACACTTGCGAGTGGTGAGACCATCGAAGGTGATGCCTTCGTGGATACGACCGGCTCATTCGGACCGATGAGCAACTGCAACAGGTATGGCAACGGCTGCGCGATGTGCATCATGCGGTGTACGTCCTTTGGTGGACGGGTGAGCCTGCTAAAGATGGTAGGTATTCCGGAAAAAGCCGGCCGCCGGCCTGGTGGTCAGCTCGGCGCGATGAGCGGGGCGTGTAAGTTGCACAAAGGGTCACTCGCCAAGTGGGTTGTAGATCAACTTGATCGGACAGGTGTTGCGATCCTGCCGGTTCCGAAGGACCTGGCTGAGCAGAAGAGGCACCAGCTTTCTGCTAAGCCCTGCCAGCAGTATGCTCTGCCGGCGTATGCGGACAATCTGGTCCTCCTCGACACTGGGCATGCCAAGCTGATGACTTCCTACTTTCCGATCGAAGAGTTGCGACGCGTGCGGGGGTTGGAAAATGCACGGTACGAAGATCCATACGCCGGTGGCAAGGGAAACTCGATTCGGTTCCTGGCGCTTGCGCCGCGTGACGACACGATGCAAGTGCAAGGGGTTGATAACCTGTTCTGTGGTGGTGAGAAAGCGGGCATGCTCGTTGGACACACCGAAGCTATTTGTACCGGTACCCTTGCCGGCTACAATGCCGCCCGGTATGCGTCCGGCCAACCGCTGCTGACATTGCCCCCAACTACTGCTATCGGGGATATCATTCGGCAGTCAGGCGAAGCGATGCAAACAGAAGAGGGCCTGAAAGAGAAATACACCTTTTCTGGATCAGTCTACTTTGAGCGCATGAAGGCTCTAGGACTATACACAACTGACGTAGCCGTGATCCGTGCCCGAATCGAAGCCGCTGACTTGAGCGGGGTATTCGCCGCGCAGCGCCGCGAACTAACATATGCGTGATGATGCTGCAAGGGGGTGATGTCTATCGTGCGTGCTGAACCCGTTTGACTAAGTGCCTATCCTAAGAATCCATAGTAACGACTTCAGTCGTTCTAAAAGCGGCTAAAGCCGCCACTACGACCACTCTTCGGATCGGCTCTAATTCAGAGTCATTCCATACGGAAGAATTCGAGTCCTACTGTGACCCATCTCTCTAGTGAGGAGGAGATAAGCATGAGGAACTTCAAATGGCTGTTCAGCTTGATCGTCGTGATAATGCTCCTGCTGACCGCCTGTGCCGGGGGCACGCCGACGGTAGCGCCAGTCGCACCGACCCAACCACCGGCTAAGCCAACCCAACCACCAGCCGAAGCAGTCACCGAGATCACTCTCGCGATTGGGGGTGATCCGACCACGCTCGACCCGCAAGCTGCCGATGACGGCAACGAGCGGGCTGTCAATGACAACATCTACGAAACGCTCTTGACTCGCGATCACGACATGAAGATCGTGCCATCGCTGGCCAAGTCCTATGAACAGGTTGACGACACCACCTGGCGCTTCCACTTGCAGAAAGGTATCGCGTTCACTAACGGCGAGCCGCTCAACGCTGAAGCAGTGAGGTTCAGCGTTGAGCGGATTATCGATCCGGAGTTCAACTCCGAGCAACTTTCGTTCTTCGAAACGATTGCCGGAGCCGAAGTCGTAGATGACTCAACGGTGGACATCAAGACGAACGGGCCTGATCCGATTCTGCCGGCCCGGATGTATTGGCTCAAAATCGTTCCACCAAAGTACACTGCCGCAGATCCAGTGAAGTTCGCAGAACATCCTATTGGGACTGGTCCCTATAAGTTTGTCTCCTGGGCACGGGGATCCCAGGTCGTTCTCGAGGCCAACCCAGACTATTGGGGTGGCAAACCGCAAGTTGACCGGGCAACTATCCGCATCATCCCTGAAGAGTCTACGCGCCTGGCAGCGCTGCAGGCCGGCGAAGTCGATCTGGTCCGTGACCTGCTTCCGGAACAGGTTGACTCGGCTCCGAAGGCCGTGCACGCGCCGGGTCTGGAGTTCCCTATCGTCCGACTCAACAATAAGGAAGGCCCGCTGACCGACGTGCGACTGCGGAAGGCAATGAACTACGCAGTGGATAAGGATGCCATCGCCGAGTCTTTGTATGGAGGCTACGCCGTTGTAGCCCAAGGGCAGGTACTCACGCCCGGCCATTTCGGGTTTAATCTCAATGTGAAGGCCTACCCATTTGATCAAGATCGGGCTCGTGAACTGCTAAAGGAGGCGAACTACGATGGTACGGAGATTGAATTTGTCGGCGAGGCCGGTCGCTGGCTGAAAGACCGGGAATTGATCGAAGCTGTCGCCGCTCAATTGACCGATGTCGGCTTCAATGTCAAGGTCGAGATCTACGAATGGTCGAAGTACCTGGACTATCTGTTCGCACAGGAAAATCAGCCGGACATGATCTTTGTCTCGCATGACAACGTTCTGCTCGATGCCGACCGCACCTTCTCCGGCTACTACTCCTGCAAAGGACGCGTCTCGTCATATTGTAACGACAAAGTGACCGAGCTAATTGAAGCCGGACGGACCGAAACCGATGTGGACAAACGTTTGGAGATGTATCATGAAGTCGTGAAACTCTCTCACGACGACGCTGCTTTCCTGTTCCTCGTGAACCTGGAGAACATCTACGGCCTGAGCGACCGGCTGCAGTGGGAGCCGCGCCTTGATGGTCGTATTCTGATCAAGGAGATAACAGTTGCAGGGTAGCAGAACCTCGTGAGATGATGTCCAAGTCCGGGCCTCTCCCTGGCAACTTGCCCTCGCGTGAGCAGCCGAGGAATGTGGCCCATTGCCCGGTGGGGAAAGAGACCTGGTGCAAGTGGGAGGGGCCCGGCACGTGATTGCAAGGGCTGCATCACGAAGCTGCTGCTGTGTGCCATAATTCTTCTGCACTGAAAGCGAAGAGACAACTCGATGACTTCGTACGTGATCCGGCGGCTGATCTATTCTGTGGCGGTCGTAGCTGGCGTTACCGCGGTTGTATTTCTAGTCACCCATGTCCTGGGTGACCCGGTAAAGCTGATGTTGCCCCTCGAAGCTACGCACGAACAGTACGAGCAGGCTCGGGAGGTTCTGGGGTTCAACGATCCACTTTACGTGCAATTCCTGCGGTTTGCCAGCAAGGCCGTTCGCGGTGATTTTGGTGACTCGCTCTGGCAGCGTGTGCCGGCCCTACCGCTTGTGCTCGAACGCCTTCCTGCCACGTTTCAGTTGGCCGGCGTAGCCATCTTCATCGCCGTCGCGCTGGCGATCCCGCTGGGGGTGCTTGCTGCGCTCAAACCCCGATCGTGGTTGGACCATACCTGCACGCTCGGCTCACTGGCCGGCATGTGCATAGCCGACTTCTGGTTGGGGCTCATGCTGATCTTGATTTTCCCTGTGTCGTTGGGTTTGTTTTACACCTCCGGCTATGGGACATGGCAACACCTCATCCTGCCGGCGCTCACGCTGTCGGCCAGGCCGCTTGGCCGCATCGCCCTGATCGTCCGGTCAAGCACGCTGGACGAAATGAACAAGGCCTACGTCACAGCCGCACGCTCGCGGGGCCTGACCGAACAGGCTACCATCATTGGCCACGTCCTCAAGAATGCATCTATCCCGATCGTCACCTTGAGCGGCTGGGAACTCACCCGGCTGCTGGCCGGCTTTAC
>CAZHMV010000142.1:0-14687 GCA_964532665.1 uncultured Anaerolineales bacterium | reverse complement strand
TGATAGACTCCCTGTCGGTCAGATTCTCGCCCATCGGTCATAGACTATGCCTCCTCGGTCCAGGCCCTGGTTGATCCACGGCGCTCCAGGCCAGGTTCATCGCTTTCAACTACGCATAGTATAGCCGGCAACTGGGTGAGTTGTCATCACCCAAGGTGGGTGATTGAGGTGGGTGATTGTGGAGGCAAAAAGAACCCCCACCGAATAGGTGGGGGGTGAACGAAGCTCCATACGGTTGGACTACAGCAATCCCAGTTCCCTGGCCCGCTGAACTGCATCCCTTCGCCGGTGGACGTTTAACTTGTCATAGATGCTCTTGATGTGAGATCGAACCGTGTTCACGGAGATGAAGAGTTCTTGAGCGATCTCTGTGCTCGATAAGCTGGTTGTCAAGAGCCGCAGCACCTCCATCTCGCGCTCGCTGAGCGGCTCGATCAATGGCGAAGGAGATGGCCTTGTCTCACTTTCCAACACTGCCAAGAGCTTGCCCACGTAGTCCACCGCAATCCCTCGGGCGACTGCCTGCCGCAGCAGTGTACCCATCGGAGCGCCCTCGTCAATGAAGGTGCGAACGTAACCCGCCGGCTCTGCCAAGGTCAGAGCTCGGGCCAGGGCGGCTAATGCTTCCTTTCTATCGCCGCGTGCCTGAAGTGCCAGCGCCTGCAGGATCAAGACCTTGATCGCCTCGTGGACCCACCCGGCAGCTTCTGCAGCTTCCAACAGCCGGCCCAACAACCTCAACGCTTCATTCAAGTGAGGGCCAGATGGCTGCTGCATGGCCCGGGCGATCAGCACGCGCGCCAGATTGATGTGGTGCAGGTCGTGATGGTACCTGAAGTCGCCGTCCACGCTCAGTCCGCTCGTCTGTGCCCAGCGGATTGCTTCGTCCAGTTGCCCAGCAGATAGCCACAGTCGCAGACGGCAATCATCCAGCCAACAAACGGCCCAGGGATCCAGTTTGGTCCCCCGTGAGAGCTGGTCACCACGCTGGAGTGTGTCCTTCACGCTGGCGAAATCTCGCTGTGCCAGTTGAACGCGCGCCAGGGCGGCGTATGCCTCGGCCAGCAAGTCAGCGTGGCCCAATTGGGTGCACAACTCCACCCCCTCATCAACATCGCGACGGGCTGACTCCAGGTCGTTCCATTCACACGCTAGCTCACCCAGTTTGACCAGTGGATAGCCGGCGTTGGGGAACCGCCTCCCCCCAGGCCCTTGGGCCAACGCCAACGCATCACGAAAGGTCTCCTGAGCCTTCAGCAGCCTGGCCTGTTTCACCTGCTGCATCCCCGCGTAACACAGGGCAGATGATGCTCTATAGTGATAGCCACCCTTCAACGCGTTCGCTGCACGCTCGGCAAACGCCTGCTCCGCGCCCGAGACGTCGCCCATCCCCCAGTAAGCGCCACCCAGTGCGATGGCGGCGGTGCCACGTGTGAAATAGTCATCCTCCGGCAGCAACCGCAGGGCCTTCTGCGCCTGTTCGAGCACGCGAGGAATTTCTTCATTGGTGAGGGCATAGTGGGCTCGGACCGTAGCGATGTAACCCGGAATAAGTCGCTTTTCCTCTTCGCTTATGGATAGGATCTCTTTAGGCTGCTCTTCTGGCTCACCTGAAGGCGGCAGGCTGCTGAGCACCTGCTCGGCGTTCTCCAGGCATTCCTCTCCGCCTTCCCTGGTTCCGGCCCAGTGCCGCGTCCACGATTGATAAACGCACAACCAGGGACGCGTCTGCACCAGTTCTTTCGGCAAGGCCTCGAGCCATGAGACCAGGATGTTGTACTTGCTCTGGTGCAGCATATCCCGGGCGTACTTCTCAACCAGGCTTGCGACTCGCTCGTAATCTTTAGCGGCGAAAGCATGTGCTATCGTCTCTTCGGTAAACCCCTCCTCCTCAAACCACCCACTGGCCCTTTGATGCAAGCAAGACACCTGGTCGGGGTAAGCCAGCGCCAACTGATTGCGGAGCAGGTCGGCGAAAAGGTGATGATAACGATACCACCGCCGCTCGTCGTCCAGGGGGATGACGAACAGGTTGGCTCGCTCCAAACGCTCCAACATCTCCTGGCTGAAACAGGGAGATTGGATATGATCGGCAATCTCCGATCTCCAGTCTCCAATCTCCAACACGGCATCGCACAGATCAGCGGTCATGCGCTCCAGGATCGAAGTCTTCAGCAGGAAGGCCCGGATGTCGGAGGGTTGTTGTTCGAGCACCTCTTCCACAAGATAATCCAGGATGAAATGGTGACTTCCGGTGAAGGTCCTGATGAACCCCGATACATCTTTACGCCCGCGCATCGAGAGGGCAGCCATTTGCAGTCCCACGATCCAGCCTTCCGTGCGGGCATCTAGGGCAGCGATGTCTTCGGCTGATAGCTCCAGTCCCATCACGTCGTTCAGGAAAGAGGCCGCTTCGTCGGGGGTGAAGCGTAAGTCATTGGCCCGTAGCTCAATCATTTCGCCACGCGCTCGCAGACGGGCCAGGGGTAGGGGTGGATCCGCCCGCGTGGCGATGATCAGGTGCATCTGCGGAGGCAGGTGATCGAGCAGAAAGGTGACGGCCTCGTGGATCGGCCGGGCCGTGATGAGGTGATAATCGTCGAGGACAAGAACGTAGGGGCAGCTCTCGCGGTCGCCCGGACCAGGGAGAGCCGCGATCTCGTTGATCAAGCCTGTCAGCAACGATTCGATGGGTGGTGGCTGGGGGGATTGGAGCATCGCCAGGGCAGCTTCCCCGAGATCATCGTGGATCGTCTGCAAGGCGGCGACGAAGTAGGCCAGGAAGCGGGCCGGATCGTTGTCCCCCTCGTCCAACGAGAGCCAGGCGACGGGACACTCGCAGCCGGCGACCCACTCACTCAGCAGCGTCGTCTTGCCGAAGCCGGCCGGGGCGGAGATGAGGGTCAGCTTGCGGTGCAAGCCCGCGTTCAGCCGTTCGATCAGGCGCGGGCGCGACACCATCTCTGGTCGGGCAGGGGGGATGTAGAGTTTGGTTTTCAGCAGTGGCGTAGCCATTTCGCTCTCCCTAGCGGCACTGCGGGGCCGGCTTCACCCACGCGCTGGGGGTTCTTGGGCTCCAATCCTACCACATCTCAGCCTTCTTCGCAATGGCTCCTCTTCCCGCCTACCTTTCCGCAATCACTCCGATCTCAAAATGGTCTTCGGACGGCTTGACCTGCCGGTCGAAGCCGGCCTCCGTCACGCCGAAAAACTCAACGGCCCGAAACCCGGCCTGCTTCAGCAGCCACTTCAACTCCGGACAGGTGTAGTAGCGCTGGGTGCAATGCAGTGTTTTCTTGCTCCCATCTGCGCCGGTTGCCTCCAGGGTGAATATTTCTCGGAATGTCACCGGGTCGAACGCGCCTTCTCCTGAATCGTGCGTCAGCATGAAGGCAGCGTTGGGGGCGGTCAGGATGAACTTGCCGCCTGGTTTCCCTTCGGCGGGCTCAGGACCTCGCAGCGCACGAGCCACGTTCTCCAGGATCAGGAGGTCCATCTCATCCGTCTCCATCAGCGAGAACGCGCCTTCACAGATCGAGAGGGCTACGTCAAACTGGGCCTCGAAACCCAGTGCGCGGGCGTCGCCGGCGATGAATGTGACGTCGAGGTTCTCCGCATGCGCCACCTGGCGCCCTCGCTCCAGCAGTGCCTCAGACAAATCGAGTCCCACGACCCTGTACCCCCGGCGGGCCAATTCCAGGGCGTGCCGGCCGGTGCCACAGCCCACGTCCAGGATGGTCTTTGATCTGTCGTGACCGATCTCCTGCTCGATGAAGTCCACTTCGCCTTTCGTGCCCTGCGTATACGGCTCCCGGTCATAGTCGGGAAAGTTTTCGTACAGTTCTATGTACCACGGTTTTGGCATAGCTCGCCTTTCTGCCGACGAGTCAGTGTCCCAGGCCCCCAGACGATGACCACGGCGACCGCGGTGATGATAAGCAACAGGAGCTGGTAGAACCTGGCCTGCTCCGTGGGCGTCAGGAACTCCCCGCTGAAATTGATGGAGAAATGGAACAGGATGGCCGACAGGGTGCTGCGGTTGGCATTGTTGTAAATCCAGGTGAACAGGATGGAACTGACGATCGTGCCCAGGCAAAAGGTCCAGAATCCCGGCGTGCCAAAGCCTACCTCATTGTGCTGGAACGTCCCCGTCATGAAAAACAGTGGCAGATGCCACAAGGCCCACATCGCTCCCAGGATGAGGCTGGAAGCCAACGCATTCCATCGCGCTTGCAGGCTGTCCAGCCCATAGCCGCGCCAACCCAGCTCCTCCGGCAGCGGCCCAAAGAGCAGGATGAAAATGGCGAAAGGCAAAATCGTCCACGGTTGCGAGAGCAGCCGTCTGGCGGTTTCAAAATCCGGCTGCTCGCCGGCCAGCAAGAAGCTCAGCAAAATGGCGATGCCGTTCAGGACGGGGGACGTGAGCAGGATCACGGCATACCAGCCGGCACCGATCCGCCGGAAGTCCAATACCCGCTGCCAGTAATCCTGCCATTGTGCCCTGTCGCGGTTACGGGCGATCAGGACAACCTCGGCGGTGGCCGGGCCGATGCCGCCGGCAATGAGCAGGAGCATCCACGGAAACGTCATGGCATTCTGCCCGGACAAAACTGCCGGCAGCCAGAGAAGCCAGGACAAACCGATGGCCAGGGCGAAAAAGCGCCAGGGATTCAAGCGCGTCAAGGGCGATACAGAAGCTACCGCATTCACTGTGTCCTCCTCGTGTCAGAACTTGCGCGTCCTGGGAGAAGCGGAGAGAGCCAGATTCAAAACGAAACTCTATCCGTGCTCGGTTTTCTAAAGTTGGCCGTGTAGTTCTTGCCATGCCCAAACCGTTCCACGAACTCGAATCCGGCACGCTCGGCCAGGGCGCGGATGGTGGACAGAGGCAGGAAGTCGGGATCTCCCGGCTGCTCGGTTATCGAGAGCAAGCCGCCGGGCCGCAGCGTGCGGTAGATGTCCTGCACACAAGCGGCAGAGTCCGCCACCTCACCCAGCACGGCGACGAGGAACACGACATCGAATTGCTTCTCGCTGAAGGGGAGATGAACGGCATCTCCCCGGGTGAACCCCACGTTGCTCATCCCTGCCCTTTCGAGCCTGCGGCGTGCCTGCTTCAGCATCTCCCGCTGCAGGTCGAACAGTTCGAGCCGTCCCCGCGGCAGGCGGTGGGCAATTTCGACACTGAAGTAGCCCGGCCCCGGCCCCAGTTCCAGCACTCGTGCAGCCTGGCTGAGGTGCAGGCGATCGGCCAACTCTTCCGGTGATAGAACGAATCTGCGCAACGCGGACCCCAGCAGGAATGATAGTTGGTGCGGAAAGAGCCCGCGACCGAAGAAACCCTTGATAGCTGCTTTCCACTCTTTCAAACCCATCTACCAGCCCTCCACATGAATCTCGTGAACAGGTCGCATGGGCGTGCTCTTTTCGATTCTCTGCCGGCGGGTCAGCGTTTGGAAGGGTGGGCAGTATGTACGACTAGAAAGCGGACGTGGCAAAGCCGATCTGCTTGCTCTGGAAGGTGCCCTTCATGAAGAATGCTGCCCGATCAGCGCTTCGCTCACCTCCCAGAGCTTCCTTGCCACTGCCTGGTCGTAGGATTGCGGCGACGATTTCGCCTCCCGCCGCTAGAGGAAATACTTGCCGGCCACCCCTTCCAGTTCCGGTGCTGTGGCAAGCCAGACGATGTGGCTCGCGCCTTCCTCCGGCGTCTGATGTAAGTTTCGCCTTTCACAGCTCTATCCTCTGCTAAATACCTCCCGTCCATTCGCCAGGCCAGCGTCCACATCGTCGAGAAGGAAGCAATTGTTAGCGCGAATAAGTCCTGGGTTAACTCACGAGGCCAGCGAGCGTCGGTCGAGTGCGAAGCGGATCGAGACCAGCGAGCGGGGTTTCGAGCATGACCCGCTTGGTCTCGATACGGCCTTCGGCCTACTCGACCGGCGCTAGCCTCTTGCTTGACCCAACGGTTATTCGTGCTAACAAAACCTGCCCAGGCCAGATAGGCATGATTGAGTTTTCTCTCGTTCACAGCGGGCCAATGTTGATTTTCCACTTCGCCCTCACTTCTTTTCTCGAATGTCCAGGATGCTCTCCAATAGCTCCTCGGCCGGGCACCCCTTCACCAGGAAGGCGTCGGCGCCAGCGGCGAAGGCGTCCGCTCGGTAAGCGGCGTACATCGTCAGCACCACGACCCTAACCTGGGGCCACTTCTCCTTGATACGCCGGGTGGCCTCCAGGCCATCCATCACCGGCATGCGGGCATCCATCAGCACCACATCGGGCCGGCATTCCTCCACCAGGCACACTGCCTCCCGGCCATCGGCTGCCTCACCCACCACCTCGACCTCTGGCCACGCGGCCAGCAGTGCTCGCAGTCCGTCTCGGGAGCGAGGGCGATCGTCGGCGATCAGTACCCGGATGCGTGGTCCCATCTGTTCCGCCTCTTTCCTATTCGGGTGCACACAGGGTTTGCTTCATTCACCCGAAATATACCGCAGAAGGCCCCAGTTGTCATCAGAAAAAGAGCGGATTTGCATACGCCAAAAGGACCACCCTCGGGTGGTCCTTCTCTACGCCAATCGTATGGGTGCTTCAACAAATGTTGTACGTGTCTTTCCTGGTCAATCGCAAGGGACCTTCACCGCTTCCCTTCTGGACGCATGCATCCTGCCAAGCTAAGTACGTTCCACCTGGATTGCGTGAATAGCTATGGCCACAGAAAGCATCAGGACTCTTCCAACTCTGCGATGCCTTCGCGCAGCGCGTACAATGCCGCCTGGGTGCGGCTGGCCAGGTGGAGTTTCCCCAGGATACTGCTCACATGGGTGCGCACCGTGGCCTCGCTGATCACCAACTGATCGGCGATCGCCCGGTTGCTCAGCCCCCGCGCCACCAGTCGCAAGACCTCCACCTCTCGCTCTGTCAGCGGCTCCAGCGCGGGTGGTCGCTCTGGGGGGTGCGAGAGCTCTTGCAACACCTTGCGCGCGATGGTTGGGTGCAGCGACGATTCCCCACGGTGCACCTGATGGATGGCACGTACCAGCTCTTCGGGACCAGAATCCTTCAGCAGATAGCCCGATGCGCCGGCCTTGATGGCCGGAAAGACCTTGTCGTCACCGGCGAAGCTGGTCAGCACCAGGATGCGCACCTCCGGCTGCCGGGCCGTGATGCGACGAATGGCCTCGATCCCGTCCATCTCCGGCATCACCAGGTCCATCAGGATCACGTCGGGTCGGAGTCTCTCCGCTTCCCGAAGCGCCTCCAGCCCATCTCTTGCCTCTCCCACCGGCCAGAGCCACCGCATTGGCAATCCCCCAGGCCAGCTCGATCTGCTCGGAGGTAAAGGTGCAACAGTCGCCGAAAACGCCGACCACCGCCATGCCCAGCACCCGACCGCCCACCTCAATGGGCACGGCCAACACCGATCTCACGCCCAGGGCCTGGGCTGTCTCCCGACTGACCCGGGGATCGGACTGTGCGTCGTAGGAAACCACGGGCTCCTTGCGCTCGACCACTTCTCTGACGAGCGGATCGGTAGCTGGATCCAGGCAGAGGGTACGGAACGCGTCGAGGCGCGGCCCGGTCAGGTCCCCGGTGCTCGTCCGAGGGACCAGCACACCCCGTTCTTCATCCATCAGGTAGATGCCACAGTATCGCACGCCGACGGCAGCGGCGATCCCCTGGGCCACTCGCCTCAGCACCTGATCCAACTCCAGCGACCCGCTGGCCGTTTGGGCGGCCTCCAGCATCAGGGCCATACGCCGCTGCTGCTCCTTGAGGGAATGGTGCATTGCTTCGGCGTACAGGTGTCCGAAGCGACCGATCATGTGGCGCAGGCAGGTGTCCAGTTGGGCGACGGCTTCGCAGGCTTCGGCAGAATCGCGGGGATGCGTTTTCCAGACGACGGGTAGCACGGCCTCCTTGCACAGGAGCAGGGCCTCGATCACTTCAGCGATGTCGAACCCCATCCGCAAGCGGGTAAGGCTGACGTCAGTAAAGCACATTTAGCATCTTAGCACAAGAGCAAGGGGGCGTCAACTGCACTTTCTGCCGAGGTCTTGCCTGGCTATGCCCGAGACCGGCAGGCAGAGGCTATGAGGGACCTTGCCAATTAAGACACCAACGAAGGAGGCAGCACTGTAGGGCGATGTTCGTCTGCCAAGAGGAAGTCGCGATATGTCAGGGGCATTCGTGGATCCTGACTGCTATGGCCGCATCACGGCTTTACACCTTTACCATCGGTGTATCTCAGCACCTGGTTGCGCACCAGATACCGGCCATCGAACAGGCCCCACCAGGATGTGCGCCTTCCAACCCGGCATCAATCGGTGTGTTGACATCCTCAGGGTGAGGTGGCCTTCACAATGGCCGGCCGCCGGCGCATCTCCCACAGCCCTAACGCCAGCCAGACGGTGATTCCCACGATGCCTGTCAGTCCACCCAGCAGTGGGTTCACATCCGGGAACAACACCCGCCAGATACCGTAGGCCTGGCTGTTGAACACACCGTGCATCCAGCCAGCCAGGATGGAGCTGCGATGGCGCAACGTTAGCTCGTTGATGTAGATGCCCAGGGCCGTTGTCATGCCGCTCATCCAGACCACTCCCAGGATCGGGTAGCCCGGATAGTTGAAGCCCACCAGAACCAACGGCGCGTGCCACAGCCCCCAGATCACGCCGACGAGGAGGTATGTCCTGGCCTTGCCCAGGGGCATGAGCTTGGGCAGCAGGTAGCCCCGCCAGCCGAACTCCTCGCCGAAGCCGAAGAGGCCGTTGATAAACGGCGTGATGAACAGCGTCGCCAGGAACAGAACGGACAGGAATACGGTCGGCGCGGGCATCGCCGACACATCCGCGCCGGTGGCGGCCATCAGGTCACGAAGCCAGACCAGTTGCCAGTCCGGCTGCCCCAGGCCCAGCAGCCAGGTCAGGCCGTAGATGACAACGAAGCCGGCGGGGATAACCAGGGCTGTCTTCAGGTACGGGCGCCAGGTGCCGATCCGGAAGTTGGTGATGGCGAACCCTTCGCGGGTGACGAACCGGATGGTCAGCAGGGTGGCCAACGCCGGCACCCACATGACCCCGGCGATGACGAGCTGACCGTAGGCCGGCGGCAGGTCTGTGATGCGAAAGCCGGCCAGGATCAACGCGCCCTCGATGGCGTAGGTGAGAGCGAAGGTGATGATGAGATAGACGAAGATACCTTTGCGGTCAAGCATGGTGTGCCTCCCTTTGTCCTTCTTTCAGGCCAGCGCGGTCAGCACGGCCAGGATCACCGCTAGCGGCAGCCGGGCCAAGCCGATTTTGGCTTGTGCTTCTCGACCTTAGTGTAGCACAGAATCCTCCCGGGCGCACCAGGCGTCTGGGGAGACTTGAGGTTGGACAGGTGGAGAGTTGCTGCCCTGGTCAGGTGACCGGTCAGGGCGTGACGCCTCGATCAGGATGCCAGATAGAAGGATCTCTCCTGTTCGTCTCTCTCTATCGTCCCCAGGGTCAGACCGATGACCAGGCCGGATAGGAAGGTGGTCAGCAGGGCCTGCGCCGGGTCCATTCTGCCGGCCACCTCCGGGAGGGGCAGGCCCACAGCCTGGGCAACCATCCCGCCGATCATCGTAGCCAGGGTGTATCCCAGGCCCATCACCAGGCTACGCCACAAAACGCCAAGGGCGCTGCGAGCGCGAGTCTGATAGGTCGTTTTTTCAGCCATTACTTTTCTCCTTTTGGCTGCCGGTGGGTTGCGCGTATTCGTAGGTGACCTCAAGCACACGCCCGCGCCAGTAGGGAAGCCGACGGTCCTCCAGATGCCACGCCACCTCCCCGCGCGTGGGCACTCGCATCCCGTCCCGTTCCGCGTAGTCGGCGTAACTGCCGGCCCATGGGGTGGGCCGCATCTCCCCGCTGACCTCGCGCGGACGGGAGGCGGCAAAGGCGCTCGTTATCTCGCCATCCGCATTGAAGTGAAAGTCAAGAGAAGCGGTTGTGTCACCATCGGTGAGGGTCGCCCGGGCGCTGGAGCCGTCAATGGGGGTCCACCGCACGCCCTGGCTCGGCAGGAGCGCCGAGGGGAACCAGACCGCCTCGGCGAGATACCGCAACAGCTCCCCCTCAGCCATCTGGGGGGTGCCGCCCAGGTGGATCACCTCCATCAGTCCGAGAACCTCCCCGTGCAGCGTGCCAGCGCCGGCAATGTAGGCATCGTACACCTTCACCGCCAAGCCGGGGGCCATTTGGATGCGGGCATCCCAGAGAAAGCCCGGCCGGCGTGTGGTGTAGTACTGGGTAGCTGTGAAGGGGCGCCAGCCGTTCTCGGCCTCGCGCATCAGGAATTCGCCCTCCCACGTCAGCCGGGCGCGGGTGACGATGGGCTGGCCCTCGCGCAGTACCCTTCGAAAGTAGCGCTTCACCGGGTCGGGCAGGCCCTCCAGTTCGGATTCCGAATAGGTGAGCACCGGGGGTGAGACGCTGGATGCGTCGAGCTGCGTCACCAGCGACTGGGTGAGGTTGCGCCAGCGCAGGGCTCCGTAGGCAAGGGCTCCACCGACGATGATGATCAGCGCTATGCAGAATGCCACGATCTTGAACCACATGTTTACCTCCGGCCGAAGAACAGGTAACCCAGGATGACCAGGTTGACCAGCAGGCCGAATCGGGTGTCCGGCCAGCCCAGGATGCAGAGCACCAGCGAGAACAGCGCGACCCCGAGGGTGACCGCCCCCCACCACGAACGCAGGGCGAAGACGGCGACGCCAGCCACCACGAAGCCGATGGCCGCCAGCAGCCAGAGCAATCCCACCACGCGGATGCCTGTGGTACCCACATCCAGAGCGCCGGCGAGCAACGTGGTCTTGTAGGGCATCTCCTCCAGGGTGGCCAATTGCCAGGGCACCACGAAGCCGAGCAGGTGCACCAGACCGTGCCCAATCAACACGATCGCCACAACGATGCGTATCATCAGAATTCTCCTTCCTCAATCACTCTTGGGCGGATTGCACATTCCCCAGCAGGAGCCCGGAAGCAATCAGGCTGCCTGCCAGGAGAAACCCCCAAAGCGGTATCTGAGCTGCCGCCCCCGGAAAGTCGGCTCTCGCCGCGGATACCGATGCACCGATTAGAGCCAGCATGTAAACGGCGCCCTTGATGTTCAAGATTGCCCCCAGCACATACCCCCAGGGCCGGCGTTCCCACAGCCAGATCGCACCCAACGCGAAAAAGGGCACCACCAATGACAGGTCCAGTGCGAATATTACGCCGGTTGGATGGGCCACGTCTACGATCACCTGTGGAACCTGTCCGGTGACGGCGAAGCTGAGCGATTGGGCGACCTCCACCCCACCCAGTCCAACCGCCACGAACAGCATGTAACCGCTGATCCATTTGACCGGTGTCCTGGCCTGGAATCTGCGGGCCACCTCGTTGACATCGAGTTGCGCCAGCTCGAAGATGAGCGCAAAGATCGAGAGCGCAAACAGCGCGACGTAGAGCAGGAAAAACCGGTTGAAGGCTGCGCCAAAGAGGTAAAAGGCGTAATTGTAAAGCGTATACCCCAACATCCCCAGCCAGACCAGCCAAGCCCGCAGTGAGCCGCGCATCGAGAGGATCAATGCTGCGACCAGCACAGGGACAGCGACAACCAGGGTCACCAGGTCATTGCCGAACCATCCTGCAGTGACCAGGGCGTTATCCCGGTACAGGTCGTCAGTGAAAAGCCCGCCAGCGGATACCACGATCGCCAGGATGACAATAATGGCCGAGAGAACATAGGCCGATCGGAGTTTGGTTTGTGCCATTGGATGCTCCTTTCCAGTCGCACAGCCGCTCAATTCAGTCTCAGTATAACACAAAAGCTCCCCGGATGCACCAGGCATCTGGGGATACTTGGGGCTGGTCAGGTGACGGGTCTTTTTCCTGGTCAGGCGACCAGGTGGTGAGGGATTGTCTTCTGGATTTGCTCGGTAAGCCGAACTTTGTGGAGCGCTATCAGTATCGAGGCAAGGGGTCAGTGCACGCTGCCTGGAGGGAGGGTGTCAGCTTTCCGCTTCTCTCTTAATGGCCTGCAGCCAGGTATCCAGTGATTCTTCGAGAAACCCGGGCGTGACCACTTTCAGCAGCCTGACCAGCCAGCCTTCCAGAGATTCTTCTGTGACCAGCAGCGTGCCACCGTTGCGCGGCTCCAGGGTCCACAGATGGATGGCCTTGGAACCCAAGCCCCGGCCTGTCCAGCCAATCTGCCGGCCAGGTTCGACGACCTGGATAGTTGAGGTCAGGGTCATGCCACCCGATTTCCAGCGGAAGACAGACCCGACGGCGAGCGGGACCTCCAGGTTGGTCATGGTGATGTCAGGATGCCATTGGCTCCAGGCGTTGATGTCTGTGTGAATCTTCCAGACAACACCAGGCGTAGCCTGGATGAACACCTCCTTGCGAGCAACAAGTGGCGCTTGATGATTGATTTCCATTTCTCTTCAACCTCCGTTAACTTTGTGCATCCTGGTCAGCATCACGGGCATGCCGCTGCGGTCTACTTCGGCCGCTTGCCGGCGGTAGTCAGCAGGGTGGTGTGTAGTGTTGCGATTCGCCGACCTGTCTCCAGACTCAGGGTCGTGGCTGGGGAGATAGACGGTGGGCGTCTCTTGCACATACCTGAGAATGCGCGCGAGGGTCTGGCGAGCCGCGTGTTCATCCGGGGCGACGCCATCGACAACCTGATCGAGCATGAGTTGCTCCGTGTATGACGTGTCGCCGGCGAAAAAGCAGGCCACACCCTCGTCCTGCAAGATCACGGATATATGGCCTCCGGTGTGTCCTTCCGTCGGGACCAGGTGGACATCGCTGGCCTCTGTGAGGGTCACGCTCTCCGGGAAGGGACCGACAGGCCTGGGTTCAAAATCGATCAGGTGTGGGGCAAACCACGATGGCCAGCGGTGGGGCAGATAGCCTCGTACCTGTCCCATGAAGCCAGACGCCAGCTCGTACTCCTTGCGACTGACGATGATCTCCGCCTCTGGAAAATGGTGGAGACCGCCGGCATGGTCCATGTGCAGGTGGGTCAAGACAACCCAACGCACCTCCTCAGGGGGAATACCCAAAGCCTGCAACTGGGGTCCAATCTCCTCCTCAGGTTTCACGGACTCTCTCACACCCAACCTGAAGTAGGGATGCCACGGGGGGAAGTATCCCGGCTCTGAGGTTCGGGCAGTCTCACCCGTGTCGATGACGATCACCCCCTCCGGGTGCTCGACGACCCAGGCATAGATGGGCAAAGGTCCCGTCCACACCTTGTCGAGGAGGGTGTTGATGAGACGTACGGTCCCACTACGACCCCGGCCGTGACGCTGACGCGCCTTGATTGCTACCGTTCCGGTTTGAACGGCATGGATACGCATAACTCTTGCCCTTTCCCTGGGGATAATCGAACTCCACATTCACGGTTCGGATGATACGCCCGGTTATTGCTGAGGCTCCTCTTCGCGCGTAAGTATGCCGCAGGATCAGTCTAACGGGATAAGCTCAACCATGCTCCGAGCCACAAAGAAAGACCGCCTCGGCAAGTGGCCTTGGCGGTCTCAACATGCACATTCCGAGATAAAAATTATTACATTCTTGAATTATTATAGCATATTTTCGCCTTTACGCCAAATAGTAGGGCCTCAGAGAAGCGTTACAGGATTCCGGCCATCGGCAGCTTGGAATTGAACTTGACAGATTCTTACGGTGTGGCATTGGGTTTCCTGGCTCCTGCCGAGGTGTGGGGCGAAAACATCGGGTCCTTCAGATCCTTTAACTGCTTCTACGTCAACGGGGCGGCCTGGGGTGGATTGATCGGGCCGGTGGACGATGCCGCCCGTTTTGTGCTGGCGCATCTAAATGGTGGAGAGATCAACAGGAGACGCATTTTGTCGCCAGAATCCGTAGCCTCGATGCAGCAAATGCAGCTTGCAGCCAATGGCGATGGGCTTGGTTTTGGCCTTGGCTGGAACATGGGCGGCGACAGCGAACGCCGCTATCTCTACCACATGGGGGGCGGCGCAGCCTTTTTCACCGAGATGCGCATCTATCCCGGCGAGTCTTTGGGAATCGTGATCATGGGCAATGCTTCGGGCAGCACATCCCCCATCAATGCCGACCTGCGACAGATCATCGAGGCCGCGGCTCGTGTTCAATGGGACTGATATCGATCAGAAAACACCTGACCTATTCAGGGGAAGATCTGTTCCAGAAAGGTGATGGGTGACGGGCCTTGAAGACCGGCGGCACCTCAGCTACCAGCTGGCGGTCAGGATCAGCCCGCAGCCGGCCAGACCCCGTCCGCTGAGCTGCTCGCCCAGGAAGAGGAAGGCGGTGATGGCGGCAAAGACGGGCTCCAAGGTCAGGAGCAGTGCTGCCTGGTGGGGAGGCGTGCGTCGTTGCGCCACCACCTGCAGCAGCAGGGCCAGCGCCGTGGCCGGTCAGACGATTTTCCGAATGACGACAATGGCGACAACAAAACTGGTCGCAAGCAACGGCGCTATCCATCGCCCTATTCCAGTTCGGGCAGGGCGCTTGCCCTTCCGGATCAGCCGTTCTTGCTCCGCTTCGCGCAGCAAATCTTTCATGCGCTCTTCTGCCACCCGTTGAGCCACCCATGGATTGAACAACATCCTTAGAAATCGTCCAATGCCGCCGAACTTCGAGCCGCCCATGTCCTTT
>CAZHMV010000141.1:0-15089 GCA_964532665.1 uncultured Anaerolineales bacterium | reverse complement strand
ACTGTTTACTGGTCACTGATCACTGGTCACTGGCCTGCTGACAGGGTCAAACGAGCACAGGAGACACCATGGCTGCTTTATCCGAGGTCTCATCACAGAGAATCCGGCGCTGGCGCTCACTCCGGTCCCAGGAAGCCCGTCTGGCCTGGATGCTCATCCTGCCCACAGCATTGATCGTATTCGGGTTGGTGATATTTCCGGCGATTTTCAGCATCTGGATCAGCTTTCACGATGTCGGATTGAACAACCTGAACGACGTCTTCCATGCGCCATTCGTGGGTTTGGGTAACTACCGCAACGTACTTAACGATTTCGCCTTCAAATTCCAGGGCCTGCGAAGTATGGGGGCGGCTGTTACCAGCGTCGTGTATTCCATCAGCTCGACGGTCCTGACTGTGGCCATCGGGCTGATTGCGGCACTGCTTCTCAACCGGCCGTTCCGTGCGCGGGGGCTGACGCGCGCCATCTTCCTGTTCCCGTACGTTGCGCCCATCGTCAGCGTGGCATTTGTCTGGCGTTGGATCCTCGACCCACGCCCCTCTGGCGTGCTCAACGACATCCTGATGAGCGCGGGCGTCATCGACTTACCAAAAGCATACCTGGCAAAACGCGGTTTGGCACTGTTGTTGGTGATCATATTCGAAGCGTGGCGCTACTTCCCCTTCGCCATGCTGATGATCCTGGCTCGCCTGCAGGCCGTGGACAGAACCCTGTACGAAGCGGCCGATGTAGATGGCGCGAACACCTGGCACAAGTTCCGACATGTAACACTGCCAGAATTGCGCTATGTGCTGGGGGCCGTTTTCCTGCTTCGGCTGATATGGACCTTCAACAAGTTTGACGACATCTTTCTGCTGACGGGCGGCGGCTTTGGCACGAACGTGCTGCCGGTACTGACGTACCAGTTCAGCTTCAAGTCATTTAACTTTGGGAAAGGGGCGGCCAACGCGATGATCCTGTTAGCCATCCTGGTCGTGTTCCTTGTCCTTTACGTCCTCGTCGTCATGAGAAATGTCGAGGAAGAGTAGACGGAGGCAAGAATGGCTGAGCATCCTTCCACCCGTCCTGCGAGCAGTGGTGGCATGAACCTGATTGATCATCTGGCGCGGTGGATCACCTGGCCCCGCTTTATCTTCGCGATCACCCTGACGTTCTTCCTGACCAGCATCCTGTTCCCCTTTTACTGGATGGCAAGTTCGTCCTTCAAGACGTATGTCGAGATCGGCAGCCGCAAACCGGTCTACATTCCCAGCGCTCTGCGGCTGGATGCCTACAAAGAGTTGTTCGGTTACTGGCATTTTGGTGTCAACGTCCTCAATAGCATCAAGGTGGCAATTCCTACAGCCCTCATCGCCGTCGTGCTGTCAACGCTGGGCGCGTATGCCGTCGCCAGGCTCCACTTCCGAGGCAAGGAGTTGCTGCTCAACAGCATTCTGCTGATCTACCTGTTCCCAGGGATACTGCTAATTATTCCCCTCTTTGCCATGGTGGCCCAGATCGGCGCACGGATCGGGTTCGATGTCCAGGATAATCTCTGGATCCTGGTTGTCACCTACCTGGCACAGACGCTCCCGGTTGCGCTCTACATGCTGGCCAACTACTTCCGCACCATTCCATCCGAGATTGAGCAGGCCGGCCTGATCGATGGTTGCAGTCGCCTGGGCGTCATCTGGCGCATCACCCTGCCGCTGGCGATTCCGGCGTTGGTCTCCGTTGCCATCTACACCTTCATGATCGCCTGGAATGAGTTTCTCTACGCCCTCGTGTTTCTGAACAGCCGCGATCTGTTCACCATGCCAATCCAGATCAACACGATTTTCAACGATCCCAGTCCACGCCCCCATGTCGTCATGGCGGCGTCCACCATCATGACGCTGCCCGTGATCGTTCTCTTCCTCGCCCTCGAACGTTTTCTCGAAGAAGGGCTCGCAGCCGGCGGCGTGAAGGGTTAAAGGAGTTCCAGTATGCAAATCGGCTTTGTTTCCACCCGCCTGGCCGGCACCGACGGCGTCTCCCTCGAGGCCGCCAAGTGGTCAAATATGCTGACGGAACTTGGTCACGAGTGCTTCTGCTTTGCCGGCGAATCCGACTGGCCGGAAGACCGCATTTATCTCGTGCCCGAGGCGCACTTCAAACACCCCGACATCCAGGCCCTGAACAGCGATCTGTTCGATGACTACATTCGGTCCCCCGGGACCTCGGAGAAGGTCCGGTCGCTCTGGTACTATCTGAAGGAGCACCTGTACAGATTTGTACGGACTTTCGACCTGGATCTGTTGATCGTTGAAAACGCTCTGTCACTGCCGATGAACGTTCCTCTCGGGCTGGCGCTGACAGAGCTGATCGCCGAAACGGAGATCTCCACCATTGGTCACCACCACGACTTCGCCTGGGAACGCAAGCGCTTCACAGTCAATGCAGCCGAAGACTACCTGCGAGCAGCTTTTCCACCTATCCTACACTCGGTTCATCACGTGGTGATCAACTCATTTGCCTGTCGCCAGTTAGCGCTGCGCTCCGGTGCCAGCTCCACCCTGATACCCAACGTGATGGATTTTGATACGCCGCCACCGGAGCCGGACGACTACAGCGCCGAGATCCGGTCAGCATTGGGTATCGACGCCGACGAGTGCTTCATCCTCCAGCCGACGCGCATCGTTCCCCGCAAGCGCATTGAACATGCCATCGAACTGACGCACCGGCTGGGATCAAAAGGGGTTCTCGTGATCTCCCACGCTCCCGGTGATGAGGGCCACGCCTATGTAGAATATCTGCGAGACTACGCCGACATGATGGGGGTGCGGATGCTATTTGCTTCCGACGTCATCAGTTACAAACGTGGCCGGACCTCGGACGGTCAAAAGATCTTCTCCCTGGCCGATGCCTATCAGCAGGCGGATCTGGTCACCTACCCCTCCACGGTGGAAGGCTTTGGCAACGCCTTTCTCGAGACAGTCTATTACTGCCGGCCCATTGTGATCAGCACCTACGATATCTTCAAGACCGACATCCAGCCCAAGGGTTTCAAGGTGATCGGCTTCGACGGCTTCATCACCGAGGACACCGTCCGCCAGGCCCGCAGCGTCCTGCAGGACCCCGACTCGACCGCCGAGATGGTTGCGCACAACTACGAACTCGGACGTCACTACTACTCCTTCCAGGTGCTAGAGAAACGTCTGGTTGCTTTACTGTGTGAACCTCTGGGAACGTGAGTTATGGCATGTATGAAACGAATTGCGATCCTCCACTACGCCGGCCCACCCGTCGTGGGTGGCGTGGAGAGCACCATCTACCACCACGCCCGACTGTTAAGTCAGGCCGGCTACCAGGTGCACGTCATTGCCGGATGCGGCGAGCCATTTCATCCCCAGGTCACCTTTCATCACATCCCGGAGGTGGATTCTTGCCACCCGAAGGTGCTGGCCGTGGGCCAGGCCCTGGCCGTGGGCGAGGTGCCTCCGGATTTCGCCCCGTTGCGCGACCATCTGGCCAACCGCCTGCGTCCCCTGCTGGCCGGCGCCGACGCCACCATCGTTCACAATGCCATCACCCTGCACAAAAACCTGCCTCTCACGGCCGCTCTGCGCCGGCTGGCTGACGAAGGCGTCCGTCTCATCGCCTGGTGTCACGACTTCGCCTGGCAGGACACCCTCTACATCCCCGATCTGCACCCTGGCTACCCCTGGGACCTGCTGCGCACACCGTGGCCCGGCGTGCGCTACGTCGTCGTCTCGGAGCACCGGCGAGCACGATTGGCCGCCTTGCTGGGCCTGGCTGAGGAGGACATCCGTGTCGTCACTCCGGGCGTGGATGTGTCAGAGTTTCTGAAACTGGGGCCGACCACGCGCCGGCTGGTGGAGCGACTGAACCTGCTGGCCGCCGATCCGCTGATGTTGCTGCCGGCCCGCATCACGCGCCGCAAGAACATCGAGTTCGCCATCCGCGTGACAGCCGCTCTGAGCCGGCACAAACCTCAGGCCACCCTGGTCGTCACCGGCCCGCCGGGACCTCACAACCCGACCAACGTCGCCTACCTGGAATCGCTGCAGGCGCTGCGCCAGGACCTGGGGGTGACTGAGCAGGTGCGTTTTCTCTATGAGTATGGAGCCGGTAATCAGCCTCTCCACCTGACCGACGCCATGGTTGCTGACCTGTATTGGCTGGCCGACCTGCTCCTTTTCCCCAGCCGCCGCGAAGGGTTCGGCATCCCGGTGCTGGAGGCCGGCCTGGCCCGGCTGCCCGTCTTCGCCGCCCATATCCCGCCCGTACAGGAAAGTGCCGGCGACCTGGCCTACCTTTTCGACCCCGATGGTGCCCCGGCCGCCGTCGCCGACGCCATCGCGGATCACCTGGGAGGCGACCTGGCCTACCAACTGCGGCGGCGCGTCGCGAGTCAGTTTACCTGGCAGGCAGTGTTGAACAACCATCTGCTTCCGTTAATTCAAGAAGTGGGGTAGTTGTTGGAGGAAAGTGATTCTGGGATGACAAACGAAGAAGAAGAAAGGCCCTGGCAGACCGCCGATCGAACCACGCCATCACAACCGTACCGGGTGCTGGTCGCTCTATCCAATCTGGCCGAAGCTGAAATCTTGTTGCCCCTGGCAGAGGCCATTGTCGCCGAGCGCAGCGGACAACTGGTCATTCTGCACGTCATGACAGTTCCCGAAGGGCATCCGCTTAGCGAGGCCACCGCCCGGGCGAGCCACTCACGGACCATGTTGCGTGACTTCCTGAATTCCCGGAGTCGAGGCAGCACAAAGCCGTGGGAAAGTGTCGCGGCTGAGGTAAGGACCGTGGTTCGCGTCGCACGGGAGGTATGGGAGGAAATCTGGACCACGGTGGAGCAGGAACAGATCGACCTGCTGGTGTTGGCCTGGCGCGGCCAGGCTCTATCGGACACGGCCGTGGACAGGCTGGTGGATCAACGCCTATCGGCACCGCCGTGTGATGTGGTAGCTGTGCGGCCGGCGGCCGGCCTGGCGAGCCCGGAAGGCTGGCAGGGTGTCTCTCGCATCTTGCTGCCGACTCGTGGCGGGCCGGATGCCGGCCTGTCCTTGCGCGTGGCCCATGCTCTGGCCGGGACCCTGAACGCCGACATTACTCTGCTACGTGTCACCGGTCAGGCGCCCCGCGATGCCGAGGAGCAACTATTCGCCGAATTTGCGCCGGCACTACGTGGACTGGAGCATCTGAAACGATCCGTTGTCACCGTTGGGGATGTCTCCCAGGCCATCATCGAGGAGGCTGGACAGCAGCAGGTGCTGGTGATGGGGACACCTCCGCGCCACGTAGCCGGCACCGGCTGGCGCGGCAGCGTCTTCGACACGGTGGCCGAAGACGTCACCACGACGCTCATTGTGGTCAAGAGCAGAGGTGGACCGACACAATTGCCCGGAGGTCAGACCGGTCGGCGGCTGAGGATTCCGCGTACCGAACTGCACGATCTTGGGAGTGTGGAAGTGCCTCGGGAGCGCCCCGTCACCGTTGTTGTTGACAAATGGTTTGCCGAAAACACTTTCCGCAGTCATGAGTTCGCCGACCTGGAACGGTTGATCGCTCTCAAGGAGGAGCAGGGGCTGACCATCAGCCTGGGCTTGCCGGCCCTCAACGAAGAGGAAACCATCGGTCACATCATCGAAACCATCAAAACCGCGCTAATGGACGACGTGCCTCTGCTCGACGAGATGGTCTTGATCGATTCCGGATCGGTGGACTATACCCGCGAGATCGCTGCTGACTTTGGCATTCCCGTTTACATCCATCAGGACATCCTGCCGCAGTACGGAGTCCGTCATGGCAAAGGCGAGGGGCTATGGAAGAGCCTTTACGTGCTCGAGGGGGACATCATCGCCTGGATCGACACCGATATCAAGAACATCCATCCACGCTTCGTGTATGGCGTTGTGGGACCGCTACTGCAGAATCCGGTTATCCAGTACGTCAAAGGGTTCTACCGCCGGCCCTTGAAGCAGGGAGACAAACTGGTCGCCGGTGGCGGAGGGCGCGTCACGGAGCTGACGGCCCGGCCGCTCATTAACCTCTTCTTCCCGGAGCTCTCGGGGCTTATCCAGCCCCTCTCCGGCGAGTACGCGGGGCGCCGGCAGGCCCTGGAGCGACTGCCCTTCTTCTCGGGTTACGGCGTCGAGATTGGCCTGCTCATCGACATCCTGGAAAAGTTCGGCCTGCATGCCATCGCCCAGGTAGATCTGCTGAAGCGCATCCACCACAACCAGCCGCTGCCCTCCCTGTCGAAAATGTCCTTCGCTATCATCCAGGTGGTCGTTCGCCGGCTGGAGGAGCGCCACAAAAGCCAGCTACTGGAAGACGCCAACAAAACCATGAATCTGATCCGCTACGAACCACGACGCTTCTTCCTGGAAAGTCTGGAAATACGTGAGCGTGAGCGCCCGCCGATGATCACGCTGCCCGAATATCGGCAGAAGCGCGGGCTGGATACGGAGCCGGTTGAAGGGGAAACAGACCATGACGTATGAAACGGCTTTGCGCGATGACACCCGCCGGCAATTGGCCGAAATCGGCCAGGCCGGCATCCTGGTCGGCATCCCGAGCTACAACAACGCCGGCACCATCGGCCACGTGGTGCAGCAGGCCGCGCGGGGGATGGTGGAGCACTTCCCCGACCTGAAGCCGGTGCTCATGAACTCCGACGGTGGCTCGCCCGACGGTGCCATGGACGTGGTTCGCAACACCCCGGTGCCGGCCGGCGTCGAGGTGGTGGCTGGCCAGTACCAGGGCCTGCCCGGCAAAGGCAGCGCCTTCCGCGCCATCTTCGAGGCGGCCGAGATGCTGGGCGTGAAAGCTTGTGTCGTCGTGGACAGCGACCTGCGCAGCATCACCCCCGACTGGATCCGCCGGCTGGCCGGCCCCGTGGTCGAGGGCGGCTACGACTACGTCACCCCGTTTTACACGCGCCACAAGTACGACGGCACCATTACTAACAACATCGCCTACCCCATGACCCGGGCGCTGTACGGTGTCGATGTCCGCCAGCCTATCGGCGGGGACTTCGGCTTCTCAGGCGAGTTGGCACGCACGTATGCTGCCAAAGACGTGTGGGAAACGAACGTGGCCCGCTTCGGCATCGACATCTGGATGACGACGGTGGCGATCAACGAGGGGTTCAGGTTGGCGCAGGCCTACCTGGGGGCCAAGATTCACGACGCCAAGGACCCGGCCGAGCATCTGGGCCCCATGTTCCGCCAGGTGGTCGGCACGCTGTTCATGCTGATGGCGACCTACGCCGGGCGCTGGCCGGCGGTCGCGGAGGTGGAGCCGGCCCCGCTCCTGGGTGAACCGCTGGCCGCCGAGCCGGAGCCGGTGGATGTGACACTGAGTGTTATGATCGACAAGTTCCAGGCCGGCTTCGGGGAGCACGCGGAGCTATGGCAGCAAGTGATGAGCGCCAGCAACTTCGACGCCGTGGCGGAGCTGGCGCAACTGAGCCACCACGCCTACGGTTTCCCCGCCGACCTCTGGGCGCGCGTCGTGTTCGATTTTGCGGTGGCCTACAATCACGGGGGGGCCGGCGCCGCCCCGGACGAGATCGTGGAGTCGATGACGGCGCTGTATTATGGACGGACTGCCGGCCTGGTGAAGACGACCTGGGATATGACGACGGCCCAGGCGGAGGTGGTGGTGAGCGCTCAGGCCCAGACGTTCTTGCGATTGAAGCCGTATCTGGTGGCGAGGTGGGGGAAACAGGAGTGAGACGCGACGCGTGAGGATATTGTGCCTATGTTTCCGCATTCTCCCCGGCTGTAATACAATATAGTTCGACAAGGTCGGGTGGCCATGCGAATCCTATCCTTGACCGGACGGTGTAACATGGCTGCGGCCCCCACATGATAGGGGGACACCTGGCCTTTTCGTTTGACTCAGGGCAACACCTCAAGCAGTTCCTCCGTGCTGATGCGTCGATCTGGTTCTCGCTCTCCTCGGTAGGTTTCCAGGGCCAGTTTGTGTGCAGCCGACTTCTTCCCGATGTGGTGGAAGACGATCTGGTCGCTGTGTAAGTCCGGAGCGTGCTGGCGCAAGCGTTGAAGCAACTCCCCCTTGATGTCCCCCTCTATATGCTGTTCACCGTGCCGCAGGTATGCCCTCAATAGTGATAGCGCGCTTGCAGAAAGTCTACTCGGTCTTCGCTCACCAGATACACGATGCGGTGTTCTTGTGTCAATCGTCTAGACCACGCCCCCGAGGCCAGATGTTTCAACGGCTCGGGTTTCCCTATTCCCTCAAATGGGCTACGTGGAATATCTTCTACGATGGCCAAAGCTCGCAAGGCTGTCTTCCGATCTGTTTTGACCCAGTATCGCAGATCTTCGCGAAACTCGGGGTGAAAGACGGCGTCGCGCTGGACAGGTGCATCGTCTCTACGCTTCTGACCTGGTTTCGTCAAGCCCAACCTCGCCTTTCAATTCTTCGATAGTCTGTGGAGTGCCCTCTTTCCGTTGTGCCCGCGCTAGTGCCCTCAACAGGCGTTCTGCGTTCCTGGGCGACCTCAACAGATAGGCAGTTTCCATCAAACCGGCCAGTTCGGCCGCTGAGATGAGCGCCACTGCCTCTGCTCCACGCCGCTCAATGATGACCACCTCACGATTGATCGTGACCTCATCCCAGAGCGAGGCGAGATTGGCTCGTGCTTGTGTATAGGTTGTTTGTATTGGCATAGCACCTCCAGGCGAAGTATATGTACAGTAATGCTGTACATCATTTCGCCCGAATTGTCAAGCACGTGCAGGGAAGAACAGCCCTATTCTTCTTGCGCCTGCTTTCGGGTTTGTTCCGCTATCAACTGCTGCAAATTGGTCAAGGATTGGGACTGCGCAGGCGCCTCTATAGCTCTTACTGCGATGTCCTGAACCTGGCTGTAGGCTTTCTCTGCCTGTTGTGTGAGTATCGCGATCCGCTCGTTTTGCTCTTTCACCGTCTGTTCCAGGGACTCGATGCGCGTGTTCAGAACATCTCGTTCTCCCTCGAACTGCTTTTTCAAGAGGGCTTCTCTGTTCTTGGCTTCCAACTGAACTCTCTGTACGGCCTCTTTCACCGCCTTGTTGACGGCTGATTCCAATTCCTTCGGAAACGCGTCCACCTGCTTCCGCAGTTCGTTCAACTCGTCTTCCTTTTCGGCGATGGCTTTCTCCCTCTCCGCCAGCTCTCTTTCGGCTTGCTCCCCCTTGTACGCGATTTCTCCTTCAAGCCTCGCCTTTTCGTCCTCAAACTGTTCTCGGGCCAACTGTTGCTCACGCTCAAACGCGTACCGATACTCTTCCCTCTCCCGCTCACGCGCTTTCTTCTCGGCCGCATCCCGTTCCTTGATCTCTGCCGCGTGCAGTTGCTTCTCCTGTTCCCACTCTGCCCGCAGCGTTTCGATCTCCCGAGTCAGTTCCTCCTTGCGTGCCGCCAGTTCGGCCTCAGTCTGCTCACGCTTCTGGTGTTGGGCCTCCATCAAGGCAGCCAGACTCAATGCGGCTCGTTCTATCTCATAGATCTCCTGAAGCTCCTTCTCCTTGACCTCAACTGCCTTCTTGACTTGCCGATACTTGTTGACTTCTTCTTCCAGCCTTTCAGACAGTTGGCTGAGGAGCTGCCCTGTCTCCAGTCTGAGGGCACTGACCTCCTGTACGATCCCTTCTGTGGACAGGGAATCTGTCACTTCCACCGCTTCCTCGATCCTCTTCTCTTCGATTTCTTCTTTGGGCCTTAGCTCCGCTGCTCGCTGTTCCTGGAGCTGCCGCAGCACTTCGTTGTAGGCTTCGAGCATCTCCTTCTTGGTGTTTTTCATGGTCACCCGTCTGGGGGTGAATTCCTTGTCTGCCATTTTCGTGCCCCCTCTCTTCACATCTGCCAACGCCGACGGACCAAGTAAGCCACGCGACGGACCTGACAAGAGCATTTCTTAACCTGATACAGGCCACAAGACCTGTAGACTTCGAGGATGGCGCACATTGGCCTGATCAGGTGCAACAGATTCCAGCGGTTACTCGCACTTGCGCTCACTTCAATAGACGCTCGTATTCATCGTGGCTGCCGATCCAATACCAGATCATCGTATCGCCTTCAAGAACGCCGAGAACCCGATGATCGTCGCTCACACGGGCAGAATAAATCGATTCTTCGTCATCTACTCGCTTGAAATGCAAACTCGGATGGCGGGGATTCTCCTTCCACATTTGATAAGCCTTTCGTGCACGCTGTTGTACACTACGAGGAAGGCGGCCATATAGCTTCCAGAACTTCGACGTCGCTTGTGATTTCATGCTGGCGACAGTCGCCCGTCTTCAGTGATTTCTATGTCAGTCGTTCGCCCCGCGCGATACTCTTGGCGGGCTTCGCGTGCCATTGCTCGCATAACACGCATCGCTTCCGGTTTGGCGAATAGCCTATCCCACTTTTCTTCCCCGGCTTCGGTTCCTTCTTCCTCCAACCACTTCTTGTAACTTTGAGTCGTCTGGAACTCAAGAAAGTACGCAAAACTGACGAGTTGCACAACGCACTCATGCGGTAATCGGCGCATAATACTGATTACTGTCTGCTCGTATGCTGAAGACTGAGAGTCTGTTTGCTTTTCCATCGTTTCACCCTCCAAATCTATCTTGCGAAATCGCGATTTGTTTGCGCACCGGGCCTGACGGCATTGCGCCAAGATACGACATTTCGCGTGCTAGACGGAATAGATTCTGCCGCCAAACCTCTGGCCTCACAGGGCAGCGCCGGCACCCTCCCAGAGCGCCGTCTCACGCGCCAGATGCTGCCGGCTCCACCACTGACATGCCCATGGCATGGAACCCCTTGTCCACGTAGAGCACCGTTCCCGTAATCCCGCTCCCCAGCGGGCTGGCAAGAAACGCGGCTACCGCTGCAACCTCAGCGGCCGTGGGGGCCTCCGCCAGGGGTGTGTTTTCCGCGTAGTGGTCCACCAGGCGCTCCACGTCTCCGATGGCACGCGCCGCCCGCGAGGCCAACGGTCCGGCAGAGATGCAATTGACCCGCACACCATAGCGCCGGCCCGCCTCAAACGCCAACACCCGGGTATCGCTCTCCAGAGCTGCCTTGGCCGTTGACATGCCGCCGCCGTAGCCAGGAATCACGCGCTCGCTCGCCATGTACGTCAGCGACAGGAAAGACCCACCCGGCTGCATGATGGGCGCCAGGCGTTGAACCATGGCCACCATGGAGTAGGCGCTCACGCTTACCGCTGCCAGATAGCCGCTGCGGCTGGTCTCGATGAGCGGCTTCCTGACCTCGGGCGCGTTGGCCAGGGAGTGGATCACGATGTCGACAGGATGCTCACCAAAATCGGCGGTCAGGCGATTCACAAGCCCATCAATGGAAAAATCGCCCACGTCCTTGTAGCGCTTGTTTGATCGTATCTCGGGTGGCGCGTCTTCCAGGGTGTCGAAGGCCGCGTCCAGTGGGTAGATGCGCTCGAATTCCAGCATGCCGCCGTCGGACAGCCGGCGGGACTCGTCGAGTTTACCTCGTTCAAGCAGTTTGCGAAAGATGCGGAGCGCGGGTGGCCAGGTCCCGACAACAATGGATGCCCCTGCTTCGGCCAGAGCTTTGGCGATGGCAAAGCCATAGCCGGCGTCGTCAGCTACGCCGGCTACCAGGGCACGACGACCGGTCAAATCGATGTTTAACATGCTACCTCCCCAACAAGTGTGTGTGACTGGTGCAGGTCATTTTCCCTGCTGCTTCTGCGCTTTCTCAATCTTCGCCCAGGAATCACGCAACGACACCGTGCGATTGAACACCAGCGTGCCACTGGACGAATCCGGATCGACGCAGAAATAGCCCAGTCGCATGAACTGATAGCGACTTCCTGGTGCAGCGCCGGCCAGGCTTGGTTCAACCTGACAGTCCGTCAACACCTCCAATGAGTTCGGATTGATGTAAGACTTGAAGTCCTCCCCTTCCTCGACGTCCAGCGGGTTCGCTCTGGTGAACAGACGATCGTACAGTCGAACTTCCGCCTTGAGCGAGTGACTCGCTGACACCCAGTGCAGTGTTCCCCGCACCTTGCGTCCGTCCGGAGCTGAACCGCCGCGCGTCTCTGGATCGTAGGTGCAGTGCAACTCGATCACCTGGCCGGTCCGTTCATCCTTCACCACGTCCACGCACTTGATGAAGTAGGCGTTCAGAAGCCGGACTTCACGGCCAGGAGCCAGACGCCAGTACTTCTTCGGCGGGTCCTCGCGAAAATCATCCCGTTCGATGTACAGCTCACGCGAAAACGGCACCTTTCGCGTCCCCATGACCGGGTCTTCCGGGTTGTTCACCGCTTCCATCTCTTCGACCTGGTCTTCGGGGTAGTTGGTGATGACCACCTTCAGCGGGCGCAGCACCGCGAACACCCGCTGAGCCTGTTTGTTCAAATCTTCTCGGATGCTGTGCTCCAGCAGGGCCATATCGATGACGTTGTCCTTCTTGGCCACGCCGATGCGGTCACAGAAGTTGCGGATGGACGCCGGCGTGTACCCCCGCCTCCGCAAACCGGAAATCGTGGGCATCCGTGGATCGTCCCAGCCGTTCACGTGCCCCTCCTCCACCAACTGGATCAGCCGGCGCTTACTCAGCACGGTGTAGCTCAGATTGAGGCGGGCGAACTCGATCTGCTGCGGATGGTAGACGTCCAGTTCATCAAGAAACCAATCGTACAGAGCACGATTATTCTTAAATTCCAGCGTGCAAAGGGAATGGGTAATCCCTTCGATGGAATCTGACAAACAGTGGGTGAAGTCGTACATCGGGTAGATGCACCACTCATCGCCTGTCCGGTGGTGGGTGGCGTACAGAATGCGGTACATGACGGGGTCGCGCATCACGATATTCGGGTGGGCCATATCGATTTTGGCCCGCAGGGTGCGGGACCCCTCCGGGAATTCGCCGGCCCGCATCCGCTCGAACAGGTCCAGGTTCTCTTCCACCGAGCGGTTTCGGTACGGGCTGTCTCTGCCAGGCTCCGTCAGGGTGCCCCGATACTCTCGGATTTCGTCGGAGCTCAGGTCGCAGACGTAGGCTTTGCCGGCCTTGATCAACTGCACGGCGTAATCGTAAAGCTGCTCGAAGTAGTCCGATGCGTAGTACTCCCGATCCTCCCAGTCATAGCCGAGCCACCGGACGTCCTCCTCGATGGACTCCACGTACTCGACCTCTTCTTTGGTCGGATTGGTGTCGTCGAACCGGAGATTGCACAGCCCGCCAAATTCCTCGGCGACACCGAAATTCAGGCAGATGGATTTGGCGTGCCCAATGTGCAGATAGCCGTTCGGCTCCGGTGGGAACCGGGTATGTACTCGTCCGCCGTACTTGTTGGTCTTCAAGTCCTCCGTGATGATCTCTCGGATGAAATCGGAGGAGGTAGCGGAATCGCTCGCCGTCATGGTCTACGCTCCCTCGTTGCTGTCGTTGTTGCAGAACCCTGGGTAAATTATATGGGTGCGTTCAATTTCGGTTGTAGGGGTACCCCTTGCGGGTACCCTGGGCGGGCGCAAGACCCGCCCCTACCAACCGATTTTGAACACACCCAAATTATATCAGGCGCTGACCGAATCAACAAAGGGGCACACGCCTGGCGAATGAATTCGCGGCAACCCTTCGACGGGCCCCTCGACAGGCCCCTCGACGAGCTCGGGAGGGACCTCGGGAGGGACCTCAGGACGTCGCCTTTGCGAAGCCGGCCCTTCGGCGGGCTCAGGACAGGCCTGCGCCGACTGAGAGTCAGGCGGCGCAGGCCGATCCTTTGGCTAAGCTCAGGACAGGCTTCGCAGCCGTAGGCGCGGTTTCAACCGCCGGCCGCAGGGGGATGGGTAGTTACCTTGAATCTCAAATGCGCGAGCCGGCTCGCCCGTACTCCAGCCGCTTCCACGCCGCCACGACCGCGACCGTGATGATGATGGCGACAATGACCTCTGGGATGCCGTGGGTCACACCGACCGCCAGAGCAGTGCCGGCGTCCAGGTAGCCCCGTACGACCGCCATGCCCAACACGCCGATGGTGTTGGTCAGCGTACCTACCGCCGCCGCAACCCCGACAGCAACAATCTCGTTCATGCGCCGCAGAGCCGCATACGAATAATATGCCGTGATGCCGATAAACATCCGAGGCAAAATCGCAACCAGCGGGTCTTTGAACAACGGGAGCTGGGCGCGCAGGAAACTGTAGATGCCAAAGATGGTCCCGATCAGCCAGCCGACGGGCGAACCTTCCAGCACCCCGCCGATGATGGCCGGGATGTGCATGGTAGTGGCCGAGCCGGCGGCCGTGGGCACCGGGATGAAGCCGATGGGCGTCGAGCCCAGCAGAATGGCGATGGCCGCCAGGATGCCGGCGACCACGATCTTGCGGGTCGTCAACAGCGAGGACTGGCCGGTCTCAAGTGTACGTTCCATGGATTACTCCTTTCTCTGAGAAGTTGGATAGTGCAAACGTCCAGGGTTCAAGGCGGAACTCGGAGGAACTGAACGGAACTGCAGGGGGCTGAACTGCTGCGTCTCCGCCGGCATCCGCAAGTTCCCCCAACTTCCTCTGAGTTCCACTACGCTCCCGTTTGGTCGCGTAATCACGGAAATAACTGCCCCAGTGCCGTGTCCAGAGCGGCGAAGTTGTACATCGTCATGAACACCGCTACGATGCCGACGACAGCCAACGCGACATAATCTATCGATGAGCTCTTCAGTTCGATCAGATGAGTCCGCCCTTTGCCGCCGCCGTAGCAGCGGGCCTCCATTGCCAGCGTCAGCACTTCGGCGCGGCGCAGGCTGCTCAGGAAAAGCGGCACCAGCAGGGGCAGCATCTGCCGTGTGCGGCGAACAAAGTGCCAGCGGCTGGCTCCACCGAAGTCGGCGCCACGCGACACCTGGGCTTTGACCAGGCGCTCAGCTTCCTGGGCCAGCGTTGGGACGAAGCGCAACGCGATGGTCAGCACCAGGGCCAGCTCGTGGGCCGGCACACCCACGCGGGCGAAGGGGCTCAGAAGCCGCTCGGTGCCGTGGCTCAGTTCCGTGGTCGGCGTAGTGAACGTCAGGAGACTGACCAGCAAGTACAGCCCGAAAAAGCGCATGGT
>CAZHMV010000140.1:0-15150 GCA_964532665.1 uncultured Anaerolineales bacterium | reverse complement strand
ACCACTCGGCCCCGCACCAACGGCCACACCCGCGTCCCCAGCCAGTAGCGGGCTGGCCTGAACACGCGGTCGAAGGCACCAACGGTCCGCACCACCTGGCCACCGAATCCCTGTTTGAAGCGGTACACCCCCCACATGCCCGCGTCACCCTGTACGCCGGCATCTCCGTCACATATCGTCGCCTCGCCGACTTCGTCGGGGATGCCCCAGAAGTCGTACCGGGTACAGCCGTGCCGTTTGGCCCACTGGATGGCGTGCCACTGGAGCAAGTGGTTGGGCATCCGGTTGCGGTGCCGGTTCGACGACGCGCCGTACAGGTAGTACGCCGTGCCCCCGAAGCGAAAGGCCATAAGGCCGGCCAGCAGCTCATCCTCGTAATGTGCCAGGAACAACTCGGCCAGGCCCTGTGAGTGAAAGTGCTGCCATGCGGATTCGTAGTAGCTGCGCTGGTGAATCCCGAACTGGTCGCGCTCGCTGGTAGTCTGCATGAGATGGTAGAAAGCCGGCAGGTCTTCCTGGGTGGCCCGACGCACGTGGACGCCCTTGCGGCCGGCCAGCCGAATGTTGTACCGCCACTTGGGTTTCATCCTCATCAGGATTTCGTCCTCTTCCGGCCGCAGGTCAAGAACGATAGTCGTTCGAGGTTGAATCGTCTGGCGGCTGCGCCGAAACCCCATAGATTCCAGATGGCCGGCCAGTGCCTCGTCATCTGGCCAGTCGGGCTCAATTTTCAGAAAGATGGCGCCTCGGTCGCGAGTTGTGGAGCTCAACGCGTCCAGGATGGCCGGCAGTGCCTCGTCATCAGGACCAAGCACGGGACCGCGCGGAACGTAGACGGCCGGGCCGCCGGCAGTGGGCCGGACAAGGGCCTGAGCACCGCCAACGATCTGCCCCCCTTGCTCACCAGTGATGCGCAGCGGCTGCCACCCGAACTGGGATTTGAAGTTCCCCCAGGCGCTGGACTGAAGCAGATGTCCCCAGGGCGAGCCGGCGACGAATGCGTCCCAATCGGCGCTGTATGGGTCGGTTGACAAATGGAAATTCATTTTGTACAATGTGATTTGGTCAGCAATCGAGATGCCGGCAAGCTCAACTCTTGTTCCATGGAATTATAGTCAATGGAACCGATTCCAGGCAAACACTCTTTCCTTTTCGTGGGAAGTATGATATAATTGCGGCGAATTGGCGACGGACAACGTATGTTCGTCCTTCATAGTTCATACAACATCATCGCCCGGATAACGATCAACAGGAATCCTCACATCACAGTACGGCATGGTAGCTCACGAGGATTCCGTTTTTCCGCCGGCAGATAATAGTTCTGATGGATTGAGTATTGAGGTAGGAGGGAGTCATTGCTTCGTAACTACACATTCATTCTCATATTCACCGGCATAGCCTTTTCGGTACCCGTAATCGGGTTGTTAGCTGCGTGGCTTCTGCGCCCTAGTAAACCAGGGAACATCAAAAACGCCATCTACGAATGCGGTCTCGAAACTTTCGGAGAGACGTGGATTCAGTTCAAGGTTCAGTACTACATCTATGCCTTGATCTTTGTCATCTTCGATATCGAGACCGTTTTTTTGTACCCCTGGGCAGTAGCCTATAACAAGATGGGGCTATTCGCGCTGGTCGAGATGTTCATTTTCATTCTGATTCTGGTGGCCGGCCTGCTGTACGCCTGGCGAACTGGCGCTCTGGAGTGGGTCTAGCGGATTGCAGATTTCGCAGATTGCAAATTGTCTATCGAGTGTGAACACGCACGCAATCTGAATGAGGTATGATGTTATATGCAGTTTCTGGATGATCTGTTTCTCAACATTGGCGGTGCGATTCGCAACTTGCTCAGCGGCATCTTGCCCGATTGGGGTGTCGAGCTGGTCATGATCATCATCGCGGCCAGCGTGCTCACGCTGCTGGCCGTCGTCACGATGATGTTCCTGACCTGGTTAGAGAGAAAGGTGGTGGGCCGCATCCAGGATCGGCTGGGACCGAACCGCGTGGGACCTTTCGGGCTGATGCAGCCTATGGCCGACATGGTCAAGATGTTCATCAAGGAAGACATCACGCCTCGGGACGCCAGCCGATGGGTGTATAACCTGGGCCCCATCCTGGTGGTCCCGCCGGCCATCCTCGCCTACGCCGTCATCCCCTTCGGTCGCAACCTGAGCGGCGCAGATCTCAATATCGGGTGGCTGTACCTGGCGGCGGTGGCTTCCACAGAGGTGGTTGGCGTGTTTATGGCCGGCTGGGGGTCGCGCAACAAGTATGCCCTGCTGGGAGCGATGCGGGCCGCCGCGCAGATCGTCAGCTACGAGATCCCCCAGGTTCTGTCGGTCGTGGGTGTGCTTCTCCTGGCCGGCTCGCTGTCGATGCAGAAGATCGTCGAAGCGCAGAACGTCTGGTTTGTGCTTCTGCAGCCGGTGGGGTTCATCATTTTCCTGATCGCCTCGGTGGCGGAGCTGGCGCGTTCGCCGTTCGATCTTCCCGAGGCGGAGTCGGAGATCATCGCCGGCTACCACACCGAATACAGCGGCCTTAAATTCGGCATGTTCATGCTGTCGGAGTACATCAGCACGTTTGCCGTCTCTGCCATTGCGGCGACGATGTTTCTGGGCGGATGGCGCGGGTGGATCTTGCCGGGCTGGCTGTGGTTCTTCATCAAGACCTACGTGATGGTGTTGGTCATTATGTGGATGCGGGGCACCCTGCCGCGTATTCGCGTGGATCAACTGATGAACTTCGCCTGGAAGATCCTGGTGCCCCTGGCGCTGGCGAACCTGTTGCTGGCCGGCCTGATCGCCTACATCATCAAACCTGGTGAGACACCAGGTTTGATCACCTTTGTAGGTTTTCTGATCGGTAACCTGGTCCTCCTCGGAGCGGCCGTCGCGCTGGTAGCCTGGCGAACTCCGAAGGCGGAGGAGACGAAAGTCTCGATTGTGAGCACAGAAGGAGTCCTTGCCGGACAATGATCACGCAAGTTGTTTTTCTGGCCATCGCACTGTTGACCCTGGTGGGTGCTGTCGGCGTAGTGGTGGCTCGAAGTGTGTTTGTGAGCGCACTGTTCCTGATCCTGTCCTTTGTGGGTGTGACCGGCATCTACGTGTTGCTGGGAGCGCCGTTTCTGGCCGGCGTGCAGCTCCTGATCTACGTCGGAGCGGTTGCCGTTCTCATCATCTTCGCCGTGATGCTGACCCGCAACGTCATGTCTGAAGAAACCCCATTTCTCAACCGACAGTGGGGCATCGGCGGGTTTATTGCGGTAGCGTTGTTTGTGCTGCTGGCGCTGATTGGCTTCCTGGCCAACTGGCGCATATCTTCGGCCACACCCCCGGAAGATGCCGTTTCGGAGCTGGGTCAGGCCCTTCTGAGCACCTATGTACTGCCTTTTGAAATTGCATCGGTCGTCTTGCTCGTGGCTTTGATCGGTGCGATCGTGATTGCGCGAGAGGAGTAAAATGGCTGTTCCACTCTCCTGGTATCTGGCTCTGGCGGCTGCTTTGTTCTGTATCGGGCTGTTCGGCTGTCTGACGCGCCGGAATGCCATCGGCATTCTGATGGGCGTCGAGTTGATGCTCAATGCGGTCAACGTGAATCTGGTAGCGTTTTGGCGCTACATCACACCGGAGAATCTGTCGGGGCAGGTGTTTGCCATTTTCGTCATCACCCTGGCGGCCGCAGAAGCAGCCGTCGGCCTGGCTCTGATCATCTCGATATATCGTACCTACGATTCCGTAGATATGAACGAAGTCAACTTGCTGAAATGGTAGGAACTCGAGTGAGGCCTTCATGAACAATCTCTTCTTCAACCTGGCCTGGTTGATCATCTTCTTCCCGATTCTGGCATTTGCTCTAATCGTATTGGTCACGCGTGACAACAAGAGATTGAGCTCATCGATTGCTGTTGGTGGGATTTTCCTGTCCTGGCTGGTGTCGATGGGTGTCTTTTTCTCGGCCCTGTCCATCGGTGGGCACCTGGCAGAGGAGCCGTTTTACCGGTACTACGTCTGGTCTCCCACCGGCAGCTCGGCGATTGAATTCGGCTGGATGATTGACCCGTTGTCGGCGGCCGGCGCGGCCTTTGTCACCACCGTGTGCCTCATGATCTTCATCTACTCTCAGGGGTACATGACCTTCCCGTCACACGAAGACCCGAAAGAGCATCCCGAAGCGGCCGCGATGAATCTGGACCCCCGCTACAGCCGCTTCTTTGCGTTTATCTCCCTGTTCGCAACCGGGATGTTGGGCTTTGTGCTGTCCAGCAACCTGGTGGAGAGCTTGATCTTCTGGGAAATCATGGGGCTGTGCTCCTATCTGTTGATTGGCTTCTACTTCAACAAACGGTACGCCGATCCGAAAAAGATTACGCCGGCCCAGGCCGGGATGAAGGCGTTCCTCACAACACGCGTGGGCGATGTGATGTTTTTGCTCGGCATCATCGCCCTGTACGCCTTCACGAACACCGTGAACTTCCGGCAGATTCTCGATGCATCCACTGTAGAGATGCTGGCCCACAAGATGGTGACCCTCGGACCGCTCGCACTGTCGATTCCGGCTGCAACACTTATCGCAATTTTGTTGTTCGGCGGTTCTGTGGGCAAGAGCGCCCAGTTCCCACTTCACGTGTGGCTTCCCGACGCCATGGAAGGCCCGACGCCCGTTTCGGCATTGATCCACGCCGCCACCATGGTCGCGGCCGGCGTCTTCCTGGTGGCCCGAACGTTCCCCATCTTCAGTGCCATTGAGCGGGGGCCGGCGATGAACGTCGTGGCGCTCATCGGGGCCTTCACGGCGCTATTTGCGGCTACCATTGCAGTTGCCCAGTTCGACATCAAGCGGGTCCTGGCGTACTCCACCATCTCGCAACTGGGCTACATGATCATGGCGCTGGGAATTGGTGCGTACGTGGCCGGCATTTTCCACCTGATCACCCACGCTTTCTTCAAGGCGCTGCTGTTCCTGGGTTCTGGCTCGGTCATCCACGGCGTGGAGCACGGCATGCATGACAGCCATCACGGAGAGGAAGCCGGCCATGCCCCACGGTCAGTTGGTGGGTCCGACCCCCACGACCCGAATGACATGCGCAACATGGGCGGGCTGAGCGGGCGGATGCGCTGGACGTTCCTGACGTTCCTGGCAGCGACGTTAGCGCTGACGGGGATTCCACCGTTTGCCGGCTTCTTCAGCAAGGACGAAATTCTGGGCGAGGCCTTCGAAAAAGGTCTTGTCCACGGAAATGGCATGGCGACTTTCGCCTGGATTTTCGGCACGGTGGCCGCGTTCTTGACGGCTTTCTACATGGCCCGGCAGATCTTCATGGTGTTCAGCGGCGACCCCAGCACGGACGCCGCCGAACACGCGCCGGAGTCGCCCTTCGTGATGACCGGCCCGTTGATCGTCCTGGCCGTTTTCTCAGTCGTGCTCGGATTTGCAGGGCTGCCTGAGAACATCTCGCCATACGGCAATCCGTTCCACCGCTTCATCGGAGAGCGGTTCGCAGCCAGCCAGTTCAATCCTGCCGTCGCATCCATCTCTGTGGGCGTGGCAGCCGTCGGCTGGATTCTTGGCTGGCTGCTCTATGGACGACAGCCGGCTGCCGCCCGGGAACAAGAGCCGCTGCGGCGTCTCGGGCCATTGTGGACCCTGTTGAACCGCAAGTACTACGTCGATGAGCTTTATCAGGCGACAATCATTCGGGCAACGGTCGCCTTCTCGGCTTTGAACGGCCTGATCGACCAGTATCTCGTCGATGGCCTGGTCAATGCGGTCGGTTGGCTGACCAACCAGTTCTCCGTGTTGAGTGGCCTCTTCGATCACTACGTTGTCGATGGCATTGTCAACGGTATCGCTTTCGTCACCGAAGAGGGAGCACGAGGTCTGCGCCTGATTCAAACGGGCCGTGTGCAGAATTACTTGCTGATCGTGTTCTTCAGTGTGCTGGTCCTGGTTGGCCTGTTCTTCGGACTCTAATGGAGGAGTACTAATCTGATGTTTCCCATTCTCTCAGCTATCACGTTCCTCCCACTGGTGGGAATGCTCATCGTTCTCTTTATTGACGAAGATGAGCTGATCAAGCGCGTCTCGCTGCTGGTGAGCCTGATACCGCTGCTCCTGTCGGCCTATCTGTGGATTGCCTACGCGGGAACAGTCGGCGGCATCCAGTTTGAAGAGAACGTGCCCTGGATCCCCTCGGTTGGGATCGCCTACCACCTGGGTGTGGATGGTTTCAGTGTGCCCTTGATCTTCTTGACCACACTGCTGACGACGATTTCCCTCGGCTATTCGTACCTGAACATCTTTGACCGGGTTAAGGAGTATTTTGCTCTGTTCCTGTTGCTGGAAACGGGCCTGCTCGGCGTCTTCGTCAGCCTGGACCTCTTCATGTTCTACGTGTTTTGGGAGATCGAGCTGCTCCCGATGTACTTCATGATCGGCATCTGGGGTGGCCCGCGTCGCGAATATGCCGCCATCAAGTTCTTTCTATACACGCTGGCCGGCAGTGTGTTCATGCTGCTGGCAATCATTGCTGTGGCCATCAACCAGCATACATTTGACATTGTTCGGGTGACCAATGCCACGGCTGCCGGACACGGTCCGTTTGCGGCAAGTATGCTGCTTCAGAGTCTGGCATTTCTCGGCTTCTTCCTGGGTTTTGCCATCAAGGTACCGATATGGCCGTTTCACACGTGGCTGCCGGATGCGCACGTTGAAGCGCCGACGGCCGGCTCCATCATCCTGGCCGGCGTGCTCCTGAAGCTGGGCACCTACGGGTTCGTCCGCATCCTGATGCCGTTCTTTCCCGACGCGTTTCGGACATTTGCTATCCCGATTGGTTTTCTGGCCTTTACGAGCATTGTTTACGGGGCGCTGGTTGCCATGGCCCAGTGGGATTTCAAGAAGCTCATTGCCTACTCCTCCGTCAACCACATGGGATATGTGATGTTGGGGGTGACGGCGGCGATGGCGGCTTCCAACGCCAACCTGGAAGCCCGAGCCACAGCGGTGAATGGGGCTGTGCTCCAGATGTTCAATCACGGCATCATCACCGGGGCCTTGTTTATGCTCGTCGGGTTGATCTACGATCAGCGGACGCATGAGCGAGACTTCCGCGAGTTTGGCGGTCTGTGGGCCATCACGCCGGTGTATGGCTCGTTCCTGATGTTTGCCAGCTTTGCCAGTCTGGGCCTGCCGGGGCTGGCCGGCTTCGTCAGCGAGTTCATGGTCTTCCGCGGGGCGCTGGCGGCCGGTGACGGGAATTTCGCCATGGGTCTACTCACCGTTCTGTCGGTCCTTGGCATCGTCATCACGGCGGCCTTCTTCCTGTGGAAGGTCATCCAGATGATTCTTCTGGGTCCCGCGAACGAGCGCTGGAGAGGAGTTCCGGACCTGAATGGGGCAGAAGTGCTGGCGCTGGCACCGCTCGTCTTCTTCATGGTCTTCGTCGGTGTCTACCCGGCCCCCGTCCTGAACGTGATCAACGCAACATCCAGGAGCATGCTAATTGCCCTTGGCCTCGGGTGACCAGATGAGGTGGCAGGCTGGTAGCAGGTCTCCCCTGCTCTCCTGCCCCTGTGCACCCTTGCACAAAACGGAGGCAATGAATTGAGTGTAGCGGATACGCTTAGGCTGTTCTCGCCAGAACTGATACTAACGCTCTTTGGGCTGATCGTCCTGAGCTACGACATGTTGGTCCGCCGGCAGGAGCGGGGACAGGCCGCTTTGACCCTGGTCGGACTGGCTCTGGCGCTGCTGGCCACCCTGTGGGTTGGGAGCGAGTCGGCTGTTCTATTCTCGGGCATGTTCGTTGTGGATCCATTCACAACGTTCTTCCGCGTCGTGTCCATCCTGACGGGTGGTTTGATTCTCCTCGGCTCCGTTGAGTACCTGCGGCAACGCAGTTCCTTCCGTGGCGAGTTCTACAGCCTGCTGCTTTTCACCATCCTGTCAATGACGCTCATGGCAGGTGCCAGTGACCTGATCATGGTGATCCTCTCCATCGAGTTCCTGAGCCTCACAAGCTATATCCTGACCGGATGGCTGCGGGGCGACATCAAGTCCAGCGAGGCGTCGGTTAAGTATTTCCTGTACGGCTCGATCACGACGGCTGCGATGGTTTATGGCGCGTCGCTGCTGTACGGACTCAGCGGCCACACGAATCTTGCCGAAATTGCCCAGGTATTGCGTGGACCGGGGGCCGCCTTCGGGAGTAACCTGCGCGCCTTCTCCCTGCCGGCGGCAATGCTTCTCCTCACCGGCTTCGGCTTCAAAATCGCGTTGGTGCCCTTCCACCAGTGGTCGCCCGACGCCTACGAAGGCGCGCCGACGCCAGTGACGGCGTTCCTGTCCATTGGGCCGAAGGCAGCCGGCTTTGCCATGCTGGTCCGGGTGCTATTGACAGCCCTGCCCTACGCCGAAGTGCAGTGGACGGGCGTCCTGATTGGTATCGCCATCATCACCATGACCCTGGGCAACCTGGTGGCCATCGTCCAGAAAGACATGAAGCGACTGATGGCGTACTCCAGTATTGCTCAGGCCGGCTACATGCTGATCGGCATCGCCAGCCTGTCGGCCGCCGGCAAGACGGGCATCGACGCTGTGGGGGCCACGCTGCTGTACGTGTTCGCGTACGTGTTCAGTAACATGGGCGCTTTCGCCATCATCATTGCCATAGACAACGCCGAAGGCTCGTCGGCCATTAGTGCCTACCGGGGGCTCATCCGCCGGCAGCCGTTGATGGCGGTGTCTATGTTCATCTTCTTCCTGAGTCTGGTGGGCATCCCGCCGACCGGTGGCTTCATTGGGAAGTTCGCCGTGTTCCTGTCCGCCATTGATGCCAGGCTATACGGCCTGGCCGCCGTCGGCGTTGTGAATGGGGTGATCTCCGTCGTGTATTACTTTGGCGTGGTGAAAGAGATGTTCTTCCTTGGCGAGGCAGACGCTGAACCGGTGCATGTGGGGATGTGGTTGCAAGGTGCCCTGGTGGTCTCACTGATCATGACGCTGGCCATCGGACTCTACGCCGAGCCCTTTGTGAATCTGGCGAACAACGCGGCCCAGGGTTTGATGGGGGTCAGCCAACTCCTGGCTCTGCGGTAGCACAGCGACCGCAATCGCCCTGAATTGGGTTTTCAAGCGCCGGAGGTGTCATGTCTCCGGCGTTTTGCGTTGCCGGCTGGCTTCAGTATAATAGCTACTAGACCGCTCGATAGGCAGGTAAGACTTACAGGAAGGCATGTCAAGCCTGCCGAAGGAGGAATTAGTGACCCTGAAAACAGCCCGAGTGTTACCCTCAACAATTGCACCGGAGAAAGCCGCTGCACCATCGCCGGCAGCCGAATCCCGCTCGCCCTCCCTGCCCACCTTCGATCTGGAGGTCGGCTGGAAGTACGTCTACAACTCCGAAACCGGCATGCACGACCAGGTGCCGTTGACATTGCTGGACATCCTGTACCCCCTTGAAGACGAGGCAATTGTCATGCCCGAAAGCCCCTGCCATTGCGCGAGGAACTGGCGCGAGCCAGGCAGGCGTAATCGCTCACCATGGGAAACCTGACTATCGATCTCGGCAAGCTCGCGTCGGTACTGCTGATCGCCATAGCCGCCGGCATCGGCGGCCGGCTGGCCGGCAAGGTCCTGCTCCGCTACGGGACACAGCTTGCCGCGCGAACCCGAACAACCAGCGACGACTATCTGGTGCTGCTGTTTGCACGGGGCGTCGAGTTCGGCATCTACGGCGTTGGCTTGCTGATGATTCTCTCGACCCTCAACATCTCCATAACGCCGCTGCTCACCGGTGCCGGCGTGCTCGGCATCATCATCGGTCTGGCCAGCCAGGATCTCCTCTCCAACACGCTGGCCGGCCTGTTCATCGTCGCCGATCGTCCCTTCGACATCGGGCAGCGGGTTCTCCTGCCTACCGAGTTGGGTGGCATCTACGGCCAGTGGGGCGACGTGGTCGAGATTGGGCTGCGCAGCACCCGTGTCCGCTCCACCGACGGTGTGTTGCTGACCATCCCCAACTCGCGGTTTGTGAACGACGTGGTGGTCAACTTCAGTCACGAGGAGAGCCCCCACCTGCGTGTGAGAATCCGCATTGGCCTGGAGCCGGACTGGGAGAACGTCCGTCGCGCCATGGATACCGTAGAGCAAGTCATCGCCGCTCACCCGGATGTGATCTCCGATCCCCGGCCGCCTGAGGTCGTCCTGCGTGACATTCGGGACTACGACGTCCTGTTGGAGGCGCGCTTCTACGTCGAAACAGCTCGCAAGATGCGACGCACGAAATCCGACATTGTGCAGGAAATTCTGAAGACTTTCCAGGAGCGGGACATCCGCATCGCCTTCCCGCTGTCCCAGGTCCGTCTGCTCCCCACCGCCGACGATGAACTGCATGCCGCAGTTGAAGCCACTTCCCCGGATCACAGTCGGCCATGACCGACGACGTGCTGCTGTCAAGCCTGCTGCAAAACCTGCCCGCCGCCCACGTCCAGGGTCCCGTGAATGTGACGATCACGGGCGTGCACCACGACTCCCGCAAAATCGAACCGGGCAATGTGTTTGTGGCCATTTCAGGGGCAGCCTTCGACGGACGAGACTTCATTCCGCAGGCTTTGGAGCGGGGGGCAGCGGCGGTTGTTGGGGAAGGGGAATTCAGGGGAACTCGGGGGAACTCAGGGGAACTCAGGGGAACTCCGAGTTCCTCCGAGTTCCTCCGAGTTCCCTTTGTTACCGTTCCCGATGCTCGCTCTGCTCTGGCTCACCTGGCAGCAGCTTTCTACAGCTACCCCTCCCGCCGGCTGAAGGTGATTGGCGTTACCGGCACGGACGGCAAGACGACGACCTGCAACCTGATTCACGGGGTGCTGACCGCCGCCGGCCATCGGGCAGGCATAGTCAGCACTGTGAGCGTGCGCATCGGCCAGGAGGAGATCGACACCGGGTTCCACGTGACCACGCCGGAAGCCCAGGATTTGCAGGCCTATCTGCGGCGCATGCTGGACTGGGGTGCAGAGTACGCGGTGATCGAAACGACGTCCCACGGCCTGGCCCAACGTCGCGTCGATGCCGTGGATTTCGACGTGGCCGTCCTGACGAACATCACGCACGAAAGCCTGGAGTATCACGGCACCTTCGAGGCTTATCGCGACGCCAAGGGCCGCCTTTTCAGCATGCTGGACGAGTCCAGGCGCAAACCGGGCGTACCCAAGGTCGTCGTTCTCAACGCCGACGACCCATCCTTTGAGTTCTTCAGCGCGTTTCCCGCTGACTTGCGTCTCTCGTACGCCGTGGAGGGGCAGGCTGATCTGACAGCCACCGACGTCCAGGCCACGCCGGCCGGCCTCCGCTTCACCGCTCTCACACCCGCCGGCGCCTTTGAAGTTGCCTCACCGCTGCTTGGCATGTACAATGTATATAACATCCTGGCGGCGCTGGCGGTCGGCGTCTCGCAGAAGCTGGATGCTGACGTACTGCAGGCCGGCATCGCCTCAGTGCGGAGCGTGCGGGGCCGCATGGATGTGGTCGATGAGGGCCAGGATTTCATGGCCCTGGTCGATTTCGCTCATACGCCGGGCGCTCTGGAGAGCGCGCTCCGTGCCGCGCGGGCGCTCACCGATAGGCGGGTGATCGTGGTGTTTGGATGTGCCGGCCTGCGGGACGTGGAAAAGCGCCCGATGATGGGCGAGATTGCCGCATGCCTGGCTGACGTGACGGTCATCACCGCCGAGGATCCGCGAACCGAGAATCTGGCCACGATCATGGACCAGATTGTCAGGGGGGCGGAGCGTGCCGGCGGCCGGGAGGGTCTCGGTTTCTTCCGGGTGCCTGATCGGGGTGAGGCCATCCGCTTCGCTGTGGAACTGGCCAGGCCGGGCGATGTGGTGATGGTGTGCGGCAAGGGCCATGAAGCCTCCATGTGTTTTGGTACCACCGAGTACCCATGGAGCGACCACGTGGCACTACGCAAGGCATTGCGGGGCGACGTACACCGCGTGCTGCCGACGGCAGGAGGTGGTTGGGCGGCTTCTCGAAACTCGACAGAGCGTGTATAATTCTCACTGACAATCTCTGATCTTTGGCGCGCATCCCTGGCCAGTTCAAACATCTGGAGCTACATCTATGACCCAACGCGCCGACATCGGCAGCCGGCGACTGATCAGCCTCGCCCCCACAGCCTGGGTGCGCTGGCTGTTAGGCGATGACACGCTTGACGCCGTTGATCTCCTCTCGGCTGACTTCCAGTGGGTTAGCCGGGAGAGCGATGCCCTGATCCGGGTACGGAGTCCGGATCACGGCGATTTCGTGGTCGTCAACGAGATCCAACTCCGCCATGATCCAAAGATGCCCGGCCGGATGCGGGCGTATGCGGGCCTGGCCCACGAGCGCTACGGCGTGCCGGTCTATCCGGTGTTGGTCAACATCCTGCCGCCGCCGGCTGGTGTGGAAGTCCCAACCCGCTTCGAGTCCGAATTCCTGGGGCTGGTGGCCCGACAGGACTATCGGGTGGTTAACCTGTGGGAGATAGAGGCGAAACAGGTTCTGGATGCAGAGTTGCTGCCCTTGCTACCCTTCGTGCCGGTGTTACGCGGTGGGCAGGACATTCCGTTGCTTCGGCGTACGGTGACACGGCTGCGAGCTGAGCCGGCGCTATCAGAGTTGGAACCGCTGTTAGCGTTCTTCGCCAGCTTTGTGTTGGAGACCGAGTTCGTACAGCAGATCATGAGGTGGGACATGTTGGTACTACGCGAATCACCCTGGTATCAAGAGATCCTCGAAGAAGGTCGCGAGCAGGGCCTGGAGCAGGGCCTGGAACGGGGCCTGGAGCAGGGCCTGGAGCAGGGCCTGGAGACAGCACGTCGGGAAGACTTGCTGCGAGTGCTGGCACATCGCTTTGGCGATTTGCCGGCCGAGGTAGAGGGCGCGCTTCAAACATTGGACCTGGATCAGCTTGAGCGGTTGTTCGACCTCGCCCTGGACGTGGCAACGCTGGATGAGTTCCGCGCTCATTTGCCGCCGGCTACTGCCGAGTCCGACGGAGGCATAGAAACAGAAGAGTGATGAGAAAGCCGCCCGTGGTGATTGGCGTGGCCGGCGGCACCGGCTCCGGCAAGACCACCGTCGCGCAGGTGATCCTGGAGCGTGTCGGCGCGCATCGGATCACCTTTCTGCCCCAGGATGCCTACTACAAAGACCTGAGCGACCTGCCGCCGGCACAGCGTGCCCTGATGAATTTTGACCATCCGGATGCACTGGAGATGGACCTGATGGCGGAACATCTCCAGGACCTGCGCAACTGGGAGCCCATCGAGATGCCGGTGTACGATTTCACCACGCACACCCGCCGGCCTGAGACGCAGCGCGTGGAGCCCAATCCCGTCGTCCTGGTGGAAGGTATCCTCGTCCTGGCGGACCCACGACTCCGGGAGCTGATGGACGTGAAGCTGTACGTGGACACGGATGCCGACGTGCGTTTCATCCGCCGGCTGAGTCGTGACATCGCCGAACGTGGCCGGACCATGGAGTCGGTGATCAACCAATACATGACCACGGTGCGCCCCATGCACCTGGAATTTGTGGAACCCACCAAACGCTACGCCGACGTCATCATCCCCGAGGGTGGGTTCAACCAGGTGGCGATGGATATGGTGGTGGCGCGGTTGGGGGAGTTGCTGGATAGCTAGATGGCTGGATGGGCGGGTGGCTGGATGGTTGGATGTCGGGATGAAGCGCGTTGAACCGGAGCCGGTCATCGTCGTCGAGGACGCTAAGGTAAGCGATAAGGTTGAAGCCGTCGGACATCGAAAGGGGAATCCCCGTAGGCGAGGAACCCCTGGCTTATCGGGCGGTAAGAGGTGGACTATGGGTCACGCTCAGCTCTTACTGGATGATAGGTTTTGGCTTCCTGGCCAACATCTTCCTGACCCGTCTGCTCTTCCCCGAGGCGTTCGGGACGTTCTCCCTGGCCATGTTCTTCGCGCAACTGTTCCGGTTGCAGCCTCGGCTGGGTCTCGGGCGGGCCTTTGCCCAGTACAAGGGACAATCGCACGAGGGTATTGGCACCTACGTCATACTGGAGAGCCTGGCCGCGCTGGGGAGCGTGGCCATTGGACTGTTGGCAGTCCCCGTTCTACTCCGGGTCGGCTACGGAGAAGATGTGACCCGGGTCAGCATCGCTCTCCTGTTTGCTGCCATTCTGGAGAGTTTCGCCGGCATCGGCAATACGCTGTTGGACAAAGAGTTGCATTTTGCCGACAGCAGTCTGGTCCAGAGTATCGCCTTTCCACTGTCGTACGCGCCGGCATTCTGGCTGGCGACGCACGACGGCGGCGTGTGGAGCCTGGTGGCACAGACGTTCACTTTCAGCCTGTTCTCCTTGATTGGAATCTGGTGGATGTTGCACCATCGCTGGCCTCATTTCCGCACCCAGCGATGGCACTTCGACAAAGCTCTGGCGCGTCGTTTTCTGCGTTTTGGCCTGACTGTGGGGTTGGTGACCCTGGCCGGCATGCTGCTCACTCAACTGGACAACTTCTTCATCGGGACTTTCGTCAATGCAACCGAACTGGGCTACTACGATCGAGCCTATCGGCTGGCGCAGTGGCCGGCGCTGTTGCTCAACGCGCTGCTGGCCCGGGCGGCATTCTACACCTACGCCCGGCTCCAGGACGACCCGGTACGCTTGCGCAAGACTGTAGAGATGGTTCTGTGGCTCACCATCACACTGTCTATGCCTGTGTTGTTGATCCTCCTGATCACGGCACCGGACCTGCTGACGTTGCTCTACACGGCACGCTGGTTACCCAGCACACTGTTCTTGCGAATCCTGGTCATGTTCGCCCTGGTGCGCCCGCTCCTGATGAATGCGAACCAGTTGTTCATAGCCATTGGCAAGCCGGGGCTTACGATGCGCTACAATGTTGTTCAGCTTGCCGTGTTGGCGGTGGCCGGCCTGCCCTTCACGTTGATGTGGGGCGCACTGGGAACGTGCTTCGCCGTGGGGCTGACGCTGGCCGTGGGCATTGTACTGAACTACCGACGGGTACGGTTAGAGACGGGGATCAACCTGGGCCGGCTGCTGGCTACGCCTGGGCTGGTTGCGCTGGTCATCCTGGCCGGATATTGGGTGCTCAACCGCTACACAGGGCTGAC
>CAZHMV010000139.1:0-15441 GCA_964532665.1 uncultured Anaerolineales bacterium | reverse complement strand
GAGCCGGCCGGCACATCAGCGGATTCCACCACCGTCAGGTTGTGCGTGTCGTCCAGCAGGTAGCGCTCGAAGCGGTAGGGCTGTCCTGCGCCCCAGGGCAGGTTGTTGACCGTGAGGTCGAAGTCGGTGTACTGCGAAGTGTAGTTGCTGATCAGCACCTGCACTGTCTCGCCGGCCTCGTCCCGACCCGCCAGGGCTGACCAGTTGTAGGTCCACGAGCCTTCCGCCGCGAGGCGCTGCGGTGTCTTCAGCAATCGCCGGAAGGCGAGGAAGGTGTAGGCCGGCTTGTAGTAGAACCCCTCCCGGCTGAACATCCCCAGTCCACCGTCGCCACGATAGCGATTGGCGATGGTCACGCTGGTGTCCTGTAGATGGCTCAGCACGACGGCGGTGTAGGCCGCGTTATTCGCGTCATAGAGGTGCTCGTGATCTACCTGGGCTGCAATGTTCCACTCGGTGAACAGGTTCTCTGTCTCAGTGAATCCGTAGGCGTCCAGCGCCACCTGAACGCGCCGCGCTCGTTCCAGTATCCCTTCCAGGCTACCGTAGTAGTGCCATGATACGAAGTCCAGCGGCACCTGATGGTCACGAACGTACGCCAGGAAGTCCCTGAAGAAGGTCTGGTCGCAACACCAGGAGGGCCCGCCCACCTTCAGAGTCGGGTCGTAGTCTTTGAGGGCCCGGGCCACCGCCTCGTAGAGCTGGAAGTACTCCTCAGGCGTGCCGGTCCAGAACTGGGTGATGTCTGGTTCATTCCAAATCTCCCAGTATTCGATGTCCCAGTGGAAGCCGCCGGCCCAGCCGTCGTTGTAGTGCCTGGCGACGTGGGCTGCGGCCTGCGCCCAGGTATCGCGATCCTGCGGGGCGACGTAGGTCACCGGTGCCCCCCAACTCTCGCCCAGGCGAAAGAGTATGCCTGCCCCTACCCGCTTGATGGCCTCCAGTTCCCGATCCGTCGAAACGAAGTCGTAGCTGCTCGTGTCGTCCGGGTCCGCCTGCAGGTCGGGGAAGAGAACGTGCATGTCGGCCGGCCCGTAGTAGTCGTGGGTTCGCACGTAATCCACGCCGATGTCCTCGTACTGCCGGAAGAGGTGGGATCGCCGGCCCTCTCCACGGGGGCCGGCGTTGATCCCCTGCAGCGAGCGGATGGTGCCGGTCACGGTCGCTGCATCCACGACGATGGCGGCCCGTTCGGTCGGCTCGGTGCCGGCAGCCGGCATGGCCACCAGTCCCAGGCCGGCAATAAGCAGGGTCAATGGGAACAACACATACCGTTTAAACATCGTTACACCTCTCATGCCAACGAATGACTGAAAACCGTCTGCCAATCTCTGCCTTCGTCGTTCGTCTTTTGCCCTGAATCACGTTAGCAGAGCAATCACATAGAGCATCACGAACAGGATGAACAGCGCCAGTGATGCCCAGACAAGCCAGGGCAGTACAGCACTTCTGTTCTCATCGCGCTTCAACTGCCGATAGTTCTCGAAGACTGTTCTGGCAACGTGGATACGCACCCTGGGGTCGAAGCTCAGGCTCAGATACTGTGTCGGTCTGCCCTTGCGGTTGAGTTCGAAGCCCATCAGGGCAAAGCACACGCCGGCGAAGACCCCGAAAAACAGCATCCCGAAGGTGTAGAAGATGATCTCGTACATGATATGATCCCTCCCCGCGTCATGGTTCCCGCCCAAAGATGCGGATCACATTATTCTCCTGCGCTGCCGCGATGTGCAAACCATCGTCCGAGATGGCGACGGCCTTCACCGGTGCGTCTGCTTGATAGCTCCACTCCAACGTGCCACTTTCATCATACAACACCAGGGTATCATCGCTCCCACTAACGAGCCACTTCCCGTCTGGAGTCATGTCGAACGCGTTGTGCCCCTGGGAGCTACCCGGCAACCGTCGCCTCCAGACAATCTGACCGGTGCCGTCGAAGGCATAAAGCCAACCGCCGACCGTGCCGAGGACGATGGACGTTCCGTCGGCTGACATGTTGTCCAATCCGGCGGTGACGACGTGATCCGGGATGCGGTGCCGCCAGCGGAGGTTGCCGGCCGCGTCGAAGCTGAACAGCTCGCGGTTCTTGCCCGCGGCGTACACGTTATAGTCAGCGTCGATCTCCAGCACCATCGGAAACTCGCCGATGGCGGCCTCCCAGAGGGGTGTACCCTCCCCCGTGAGCATGACCAGTTGGCCGAAGCCAAAGCCGGCGACGATCCGTTCCCCGTCCGGGCTCCAGCGGCTAGCGCGGAGCCATTGGCGCGGCTCGCGATAGGTCCAGACTGCCGCGCCGGTGGCGGCGTCCAGCAGTGCCGCGTCCTGGTCGCGGTAGGGACCGGTGAAAAGGTACGCGCCGTCAGGGCTGAACCCGACCTCGCGGTTCATCTGTCCCACATCGATTTGCCAGAGCAGATTTCCCTCAGCGTCGGCCAGGTAGACCACCCCATCGTGGCAGCCGGCTGCCACTCGCCCGTCGGCTGTAACATCGAAGCCCCAGCATTCGTCGCCGGTCGATATGCGCCAGAGTTCCCGGCCGCTCAGGTCCGTCATCAGAAAGTGCCCCGGTACGTGGAGCATGGGCGGGTGCCTGGCCTGGACAGCGGCCAGGCGCGAAAAGCTCCCGTCCGGTAGCACCCACCAATAGCCGTAAGCGCCATCGGTGGACAGTTCTCCGGTCTGCTGATACGAAACCACCTGCTCCACCGGTTCGAGGGTCAGGTCGACCGTGACCGTCTCGCCTCGGGCCGGGGTTATGCCATCGCGGTAGGCAAGCGCGTATCCTGAAGCTTCAATGATGAGGTAGTAGTCCAGCGAATTGTACGGCAGCGGCCTCGGTCCCAGAGCCACTTGGATGTCCTCGATGGAAGGAACCTGGACGTGGTAGTAGCCCGACGAGTCCGTCGGAACCCTCCAGGATTGCCGGCCCTGGAAAAACCACACGTTCACTTCGACGTCCGACAGAGGTTGGTCATTCTCCCCGGTCACACGACCGGTGATAACGGCCGTCAAAGGCAATCTGGCGATGGCGTCGGCCACGTTTCTGCCGTCCACAGACCGCACATTGAGCAGGATGGTGTTCTCGTCCCCGGTTTCCTCCACCCGGAATCGGAAGGGCAGGTCCACTTCGCCTGCACCTTCATTGGTAAGCATGAATTCGAGGGTTCTTTCCTCACCCGGTTGCAGGATGATCCCATCTCTTTGCTCAGATTGGGTTAGAAAGGCAAAGAAGTGAAACATCCATTCCGGCTTCGCGGCCAGGATTTCCGTCAGAGATGTCAGGCGCAGGGTCACCGGTTGCTCGCTGCCGTTAAGGGCCACGAAATACAGGTTGGTGCTGGATTCCAGAGCGGTGATTGTCGCCGGGTTGTAGGTAGTGATCGTCACCGGGCCAACGGCTACGCTGATTTCTGCATCGGGCGGAGGCCCGGGCGGAGTAGCGGCCGGCGTCGCCGTCGGTGTGGGGGTGGCGGTGGGCCAGGGCCGGCGCCAGTTGGCGACGATGACGGGCAAGTAGACGTGGCAAGGGAGGTCCGAGGCCGTTGCCATGAGATCCACGACATCAACAATGGCGTTATTGTTGATGTCGTGGACACACTCATCTGGCAGTGGTGTAGGAGCGGCCGTCGGCGTGGGTGTAGGCGTCGGCGTGGAGTTCGCGCCGGCTGTGTTCACGGCAAAACCAGGACTCCCCACCTGGTAGCTCGCCCCCAGGCCGATGCTGCTGCTGTTGAGAACGGTGGTGAAGTCGCTCTCGTCCAGGGGCATGTCCAGGGAAGCGTGTATCGCCCGGCCGATGACTCCCTGGGTGGTATGTACATAAGTCCAATAACGTGCCGTGGCCGGGTCGAAGTGGCCGGCGGGGATACCACCGGCGTGGCTCAGATAGCCATCGGGCAGACTGTCCGAGAGAGTGTAGCTCCCATGCAGCGTCGTGCTGGTGTAGACCTGGACGCTGGGCCCGCGCGAGATGTAGAGGACGTAGCGGTTCCCGTCGTAGAAGATGTCCGGGTCCGAGGCCGAGCCGGGGCCATCGAGGGTCACCTGAACGCGGTCGCCGGGTTCCGCCACGAAGGCGGTGCCGTCACTGCCTTCCACCTCAATGGCGCTGTGGAAATGTTTGACGCACGTGGTCTCGCCCGGTGCGCAGCCGGCCGGGTCCTGGCCGACGATGCCGAGCAGGTAGAACAGCACCAGCCGGCCCTGGTCATCCACGAATAGGCTGGGGTCCACATAACCGCCGGTGGCCTCCGGGTCGGTCAACGTCATCGGCACGGGGTCTTCCCAGGTGTTGGTCGAGAAGCGATAGCGCCGCACCCGACCGGGGGTGTAAACATAGATGGTGTCGCCTCGCCGGATCACGTCGGGCACGCTGCCCTGGTAAGGCTCCCAGTCGGGCACCAGGCTCCAGTTCGCGCCATCGTCGGATTGGGCCAGGTAGACTTGGTGGTTGCGTGGATCGCGGCAGTCGGTCGCAGTGGTGTCGCAGGCGTGGAAGGCGAGGAGGAATGGGGATTGGAGATTGGAGATTGGAGATTGGGTGGGTGTAGGACTACCGCCGGAGTCCAGATACTCCGGAATTACTGTCACATAGATCATGATGTACCGTCCATCCGCCAACAGCGCCACGGCCGGGTCTGCGACGCCCAGGGCTTCGAGGGTGGCGGAGGCATCGGGGGCAAGTCGCACGCCCGGCTCTGCGGTCCATGTCACGCCATCGGTGGTGAAGATGGAGAGAATCTCTGCGCCATTGGACTGGGGGGCGGAGAGATGGTTGGGGGGCTGGATGGCTGGCTGGGGGGCTGTGTTGCGGAAGCCGTAGAAGCGGTATCCGCCAGGCACCGCCAGGCCGTTGGCCATGGTCAAGCCGGCGACTCCGAAGTCGTCCTGCGGTGTGAAGTTCAGCCCGTCAGTGGAGGTGGCGTGCCAGTTGTACCTCGGGGTGGTGACAGCGCCGCCGGCGAACAGATGCCATACGTCGCCGATTTGGATCAGGGAAGGATCAAGGACCTCCTTGCCCTCCACGTAGAAGCGGTAGCCGTCTTCTAACTCAAAGGTGAAGCCGTCGTCGGAAATGGCGGAGTAGGTGCGCGGCGTGGCGCCGGGGCTGGCCGGCGCGCTGGTGAAATAGAGCCGCCAGCGCCCGTCGTCCGTGCGCACGATGTCCGGGTCAACGGCCGAGGGTTGGCCTGCGTCCAACCCGTTGATCGTCACCGGCCGGTAGCTCCAGGTCTGGCCGGCGTCGGCTGACAGGGCCACTACAGTCTGGTTGTGGACTTCCTGGGGACACCAGGTGACGTAGTACACCCGGAGGGTGCCCTCGTCGTCCACGATGGCGTCTGGCACGCCAGCCTGATCGGTCAGCGCGCGATTGGCGCGCGTCCAGGCCAGGCCGTCGTCGGAGTAGGTGATCATGAGGCGGCCGGCCCAGGGGCCAGTGCTGCCCTCGGCACCTGGAGGCGGCGTGCCGGGGCCGGCGCACGGCGTGAAGTCGCTGGTGGCAGGGGCTGCGGTTAAGGGTAGCAAGCCTGCCATGGCGGTACAACTCACAACTAACAGGATGGCGAACAGCGAACCACGATATACCGGGCGCATACTTCCTCCTCGTTCCAGACCCTAAAGGTTTCCAGAAACCTTTAGGGTCTCAAGGCTTGGCATCTGTGATCTGAAGCTCCCGCACCGGGGTGCCATCGCTCCAGAAACCCATGAAGCGGTGTTCCGGTGTATCCCCCACTCCGTACGCACAGTTTGTTCCATAAAACGCACAATCCCGCAGGGCGTCGAAGTCCTTCCAGAAACCGTACCAGTCCAGGGCGTCAACCTCCTCGCCGTTGGGACCGCCGGCCGGCGCCCGGTGATCCGCATCCAGGTCTGGCTCCCCGTACGGATCGGAGTACATGACGACATAGTCCCGGTTGGCCGCCGGAATTTGGCTCGTTCGATCCCAGATGATATCGCAGACCGCACGACCGGCCGCCTTGTCATCGGCTCCCACATGGCAGTTCATCAGCACCGTTGAAGGGATGTCGCTGAGGCTGTCGATGTTGTCGGTGCCGCCGTCTTCCGTACCGGGCTGCACCGGCATGATCGCCCTGGGCTGGGGAAGGCCGGCCGACTCCCAGCGATGGGCCATGTTGGCCGTGATAGTTCCACCGTACGAGTGGCCCAGGATGGCGAATTTTGTGCGATCCGGTTGGACCCGACCTGGGTCTCTTTCCAGCCAGTTGAGAGCATCCTTCACGGCATCAATCGCGTTCTGCGTGAAGGTATCGGTCGGTGTGAGCCACGAGGCCTGGTACCTGGGGTAGATGACGATGTTGCCCTTCCGCACCAGGTGTTCCAGCCAGAACAGATACGGATCCGGCGACAGAACGCCCCACCCGTGAAGAAAGACGACAACCGGTGCCTGGGCCGGCTGTGGCTCGGCCGGCTGATAGACCCAGTACTTGCGGTCGCCGAGGCCGCGCTCCACGACAGTGTGGCTCGCGTGGGCGTAGTCGCTGCCGCCGGGGCCCTGGGACGGCTGACCAGGTGGGGCGGGCGGCCAGGGTTGGCGCCAGTTGGCAGCGATGATGGGCAGGTAGACATGACAGGGCAGGTCCGAGGCGACGGCCATGATGTCTGCGACATCTCCCACGCCGTTGCCATTGACGTCGCGCAAGCATTGGGAGGCCGGCGGCGCGGTAGCCGTTGGTGTCGAGGTGGCGGTTGGCGACGAAGTCGGCGTCGGTGTGCGGGTGCTGGTAGGGGTTGACGTGGCGGTTGGCGATGGCGTCGGCGTTGGTGTCGGGGTGCTGGTAGGCGTCGGTGTGGCGCTGGCCGCAGCATGAGCGCGGTCGGCCATCTCGTGAATCGCGGCGGCGAAGTAGACGTCGTCCAGGTCTTCGGGAGAGGCGTAGCTGCCGGCATCCGTCCAATCCGCCGGCGCCGTGTTGGGGGCGTTGTCCGGGAGGTCGGCGCGGCTGCTGAGAGTGGGGTCCACTTCCACCACGTAGTCGCGGGCGGGGTTAAGCCTGACCCAGTGTCCGGCCCCATCCCAGCCGTCGAACGCCTGGCGAATGTGGGGCTTGTCCGGAGCGACCTGGGAGTGGTGGTCAACTATGCTAACCAGGACCATCCCCTCCAGCCGGTGTCCTGAGCCTGTCGCAGGATCGGAGATGTTGGCGAATGCAGTGGCGTAGAGGCGCACCGCCTCTCGAAGGTCCCAGAAAGCATCGGTCTCGGCCACCGTGGGAACGTCGGCCGGCCAACTGCCACCAAAAGTGTTCTGGTCGGCCAGAGCTCGCGTGGCAGTGCGGGAGTAGCTCTGCCTGGCCCCGTCCATGCGGAGCGGAAAGTCTTCGTCCAGCTCCAGGGTGCCATTCAGGTCCAGATCGGGCGTCCGGCAGCCGGTGCTGGGGTCAATGATCGTCGTATATCGGCCATCACCGTTGCCATCCCAAAACAGGGGCTGGCGAGAGCTTCCGGAATCGTAGGCAAGCTGGCTGTAGTCTACATCCAGTTCTTGCGGCCCATAACCCCGATAGCGCGGGTTGACTGCGAGAAGATACTGCTGGCCACTGCCTGGACAATCCAGTGTCACAGCGCCAAGCTCCTTGGTGGTGATCTGGCTGGAGATGGGCGACTCCCACTGGATGACGTAGCGTACAGAGCCGGCAAGATCGATGCCGTACTCAGCAATAACCGCAACGACAATGTTACCGCCATTGGATGAGCCGAACAGGCCGATTTCGTCGTGGAGGACGGGCACCGGCACGACATCGTCGATGGTCCGGCCCAGAGAGTCCGTCAGTTCTCCGGCAGCATACAGGACAACATCTCTCAGTGCAACGATGCTATTCGGTCCCCGATAGTCGTAGGTGCCGTCGCTGCTGCGGCCGAGATCGGTGCCGCCGGGAAAGAGGAAGTAGATCTGGATGACATCGTCAGCCAGGCTCAGTTGTTGGGTCCGCAGGCTGCCGGCGCTGGTGCCACCAACTGCGTACACGACCACCGGTGCACCGTCCGGATAGCGGGTGTCTGCGGGGGAGGCCGGCGCAACGACGCGCACTGCCAGGGTGCCGCCGGGGACACCGGTGCTGTCTGAGGGCAGGTCTACGTCGATCGTGGCCGGCGTGGCGGCGGTCACGATACCCGTCGTGGCCGGGCTGCCGGCGAAGGCCGGCCCCAGAACAACGGCCAGGGTCAACATCGTAAAGGTCAATGCAGAAACAGTACGTCGGTTCATCTTCCTCGTTGTCCTCCTCGCTAGTCTCAGTAGATCCAAGTTTGAGGAGTCAGCACCCGCAGAGCCTGTCCTGAGCCTGTCGAAGGATGCGGCTCCGTTCGGCACGTAGGCGTGCCTCATTCCTCGAAAATTGGATCCACTGAGTCTCCGTGATAGGGCCGAACATGCCCGCCCGTGGAACCAGGATACGTGCAGTGATCAGTCGCCGCTGGTTCTGGCAACTGATCACTGTTACTTCAGCAGCACCGGCTCTGGCGCGAGGGTGACGACATCGCCGGCCCCCACAGCCTGCCAGGTGAAGCTGCCGTCGGCGTTGGGGATCACGGAGGCCATCTGCGTGACGCCAGCCGGCACGGTGAAGTTGCCACTGCCCCAGGCCACATATTTGACGTCGCCGGCCTCCGTCGTTATCCTGAAGCTGTTCTCGCCGGCCGGCACGTTGGACAGAATCTCCACGCTTGCGAAGGGGATCAGCTCCGTCGTTAGCAGCTTGAAGGTGTAGTACGACGGCTGCGCTTCGGCCGTGTCGGTGCGGATGCCGTAGAGACGCCAGTCGTTGCCGGGCGTGTCCGGCGAGCCGATGTAGGTGTGCCAGATGGCAAGAGAATCGCCGTAGCCGTAGGCCTGGATCAGCCGGCGAAAGACGTCGGCGGCCTGGGACTCCGGGCTGTTGGGATAGTCGGTGCGAATGGTGAGCGTGGGGCTGGCGGTTGAGCCGGTTTCGGTCAGCCAGACCGGTTTACCTGCGATGTCGTGCTCCTCCAGGAAGGCCTGGAGGTCCTGGCGCCGCCGGCCGTAGACCTGCCAACCGGGGTAGTAGTGGTAGTTCACCACGTCGAACCAGTCCGTGCCGCCCCCTTCGATCACGCCGGCGAACCACGTGTTCAGGGTGTAGTCATCCAGACCACCCATGCCGGGCATGATGATGACCGCGTCCGGGTCCCGCTCACGGATGAAAGCCGCCACCTGGGCCAGGAACACACCCTGCTCCTGCGGACTGAAACCATCCAGCGGGTATGAGGGCGGCAGGTTAGGTGGATTCGGATTCACGGCGTCCGGGTCGGCGGCGCGCCAGTGATCCATCTCATTCCCGATCTCCCAGTACTTCACGTAGGGGCCGTAGCGCTCGATGATTGTCTCCAGGTAGTCCATAGCCTCTGGTCCCAGCGTCTTCCGGAACTCGGAGGGGTCCGCTGCCCACGGCGGTGTGGCAGAAGCGTACTGCAGCCGAAACAGCGTGACAATGGGCTCAAAGTCCGGGTTCGCGATCACTGCATCGGCCTGGTCGAAGTTCCATTCATCATCCTGCGGTTCTACGATGTTCCACAGCAGGTCCGCCCAGATAAACTGGCGGAAGGTGTGGATTCCCAGCTCGGCAAAGTCGTTGAAGATCCATCCAGGTTGGACGTAGGGCGTCGTCAAGTCTGGCTCACCGGGTGGTGCCCAGAAGAAGCGGATGAAGTTGAGGCCGATTTGCGGGTTGCCCGCAGGGTGGAGGACAAGAAGCTGCACGATGTAGCCGGCGGTGGTCACGGCGGAGCCGGTGAACGGCGTGGACGTGCGGCCATCATTGGTCCCATCCACCTGGTAGAGCTCAACCTGGGCGTAGTCTGTTAGCGTGGTCCCATCGGCGAAGCGCGGCGACCAGGTCACGGCATCGGCGGAGGGGTTGGCGGCGAGCAAGGCGATGTCCCCCTGGTCATTCCGCGCGGCCAGCACCCAGAGAGGGACTTGCAGGTCTGCGGAGGGCAGGGTAACCTGCAGCAGATGAGGGTAGCGCTGATAGACCTGCGACCAGAGGCGAAAAGCGTGGGCGCTGGGCTTGTACGTTCCTGCGGCGTCGCTGTAGAACAGCCCCGGCCCCCCGCTCCCATCGCCGGGGCTGCTGGAGCCGAAATCGGTGCCCCGGTAGTAGTAGGCACGTTCAACGTCGGCGTACTGCATGGCGGTCCAGGCTGCGGTGAGGAGGCTCGCACCCCTGGGGCCGTTGTGGAGCTGGTTGCGCTCGTCAGGCGGCAGCGGGGAGCCGTCCGCGTCGCGGGAGGAGAGGCCGTAGGCATCTACAATCACCTCAGTGTCGGCGAAAAAGCCCGTGCCGGCCCACGGCACATCCGCGTACGGGCCGGTGCCGTCGAGCAGTTGTCGGTAAGCGATGGCAGCCTGGGTCCATACAGTGGGATCGTTGTTGAAGAGATGCCAGCCGAACCAGTCCAGGGGCAGGCCCTGGTCGTACAGCTCGGTGAGCAGAGCCAGCGACAACTCCGCATTTCCCTGAATGACCTTCATGGTCTCGCCGGCCCCAAAGCCCGGCCCTCCAACCTTGAGCTGCGGGTAAGCCCCCTTCAGCGAGGCATAGGCCCTGACCCAGAAGGCGATGAATTCCACGTTGCTGCGATCCCAGAAGTGGTCGCCGGGGAACTCGGTCCAGATGTCCAGGTAGGTGAAGGTTTTTTCCACACCGTTCCAGTGCAGGTACCGATCCACCACTTTCTGCGTGGCGATGATCCAGTTGGCTTCTTGTGTGGCGTTCTGTGGGCCTTTGAAGTCGTGCGGGTGATTGCCATTCTGCCACTCCCCGCCCAGGCGCAGAAAGGGGTCGAAACCGCCGTTCAGGTAACTGGCGAATTGGGCATCGCTCGGCCCCCAGTTGTAGTACGTGTCATCGTTGGGATCACAACCCTCCCAGGATGGATACGTCGGGCCGCCACAGTTGAAGATGCCCTCCATGTCCAGGCGGTCGTCGTAGTAGTCGTTGTTGCGCACACTGAACACGCCGACGTCTTGATATTGGGTGGTGAGATTCGGCGCGGTGAAGCCGGCGTTCGGGTCGGGGCCGGAGATGACGCCCAGCAAGGGCTTGACGGTGGGATCGGCGGGATCGATATCGCCGACGGGGATGATGACGGCGTCCCCCGTTGCAGGGGGTGTGGCCGTAGGTGTGGCTGTGGGCGTCGGCTCAGGCTCACCGGCAGGGCTCAGTACCGCCAGGTGGACGGTGTAGGCACCGATGGGGATGACGTCGGCGGTCGGGGTAAAGACGTGGGTGGTGGGAGTGTTGTCGTTGACTTCGCTAATGCGTATTGCGTACTGTCTCAGGGGCTGGCCATTGACGTCGGTGAAGCGGTAGGTGGTGTCTGTGTCGTGGGGGTTCACCACGAGGACCGCGATTTCGCCCGCCGCGTTTCGGCCCGCGATGCCCCACAGGGAGCTATCGGGGGTGGGGGTGAGCACCAGGCGTTCGGGATGGGCTGCCAGTTCGGCCCACAGTTCGAAGGCCAGGGCGATCTTCTTGGGGCGTGCATCGGCGTAGAAGAGCCCGTAGCCCGAGGTCATGTCCGGCCCCTGATCGCCGCCCCGATAGAAGGTGGCCACATCCACACCCATGTTTTGTAGCTCGATCCAGGCTGCGCTCATCAGGGCCGCACCCCTGGCGCCCGTGCGCAGCGCGATGGCCTCATCCGGGCTCACATCGCGGGTGGCGGTGTTCCACTCGGTGACGTGAGTCTCCACGTTGGCGAAGCCCCTCTCATCCAGCAGGTTCTTGTAGAAGCTGGCCACGTTGACGAAGTCGGTAGGGCTGTTGGCATACAGATGCCAGGAGAGAAAGTCCAGGGGCACGTTGTGATTCTTGACGTAGTCCAGGAAGTCGCGCACGAATTGTTGGCCGTTGGGCGTGAGCGCGCCGGCAGGAGAAAAGCCCGGTCCCCCCACTTTCAGATCGGGGAATGCCACTTTCAGAGCCTGGGCCGCTTCCTCATACAGTTGGAAGAATTCCAGGCGGGTGTGGGGTTGAGGCCAGAACTGAACGAAATCCGGCTCGTTCCAAATTTCTGCGTAGCGAATGTTGGCGTCGAAGCCGTTCCACAAGCCCTCACGGTAGTGACGCACAACGTTCACCGCGGCCTGGACCCAGTTTGCCCGTTCGCTGGCGTTGGCCGGCGGTGTCGCGTTGCTCCAGGAATCGCCGATGCGAAAGTAAGGTTCGAAGCCGCCCTCTACGATGGCTGCGAAAGCGGCGTCGCTCGCCGTGAAGTCAAAGGAAGCCCGATCGTTGGGGTCTTTCGTCCGATCGGGATAAAGGACGGCCATGTCCAGGCGACCGTAGAAGTCGTGGTTACGCACCATGGTCACGCCGATGTCCTGGTAGGCGGTTGTCAGGTCGGCATTGCCAGGCGCACCCACGGGCGCGGGACCGGCGTTTACGCCCAGGAGAGGACGGATGGGCATGTCGGGCAGGGGATCGGCGATGAGGAAGGTGACGTCTGCGGACGGGGGTGGGGCGGGCGTGGGCCACGGCTGATGCCACCGGGCCGCCACCAGCGGCAGGTAGATGTGGCAAGGGAGATCCGACGCTGTGGCCATGATGTCCACCACGTCCCCCACGCCATTGCTGTTGACGTCGCCCATGCACTGGGAGGCCGGCGGCGAAGGTGTCGCGGTCGGCGTTGCCGTGGGTGTCGGGGTGGCTGCCGCCCCGTCCAGGGTGTAGATGTCCACCTCGGCGCGCTGCATGTAGCCGGCGTAGAAGCGCGCGCGGTCCACGTCCAGGGCGAAGTAGGGCGGCACGTAGTAGGTCACTTCGCGGAGGTCGGTCTGGGTTTCGACGGCGAAGGTGTTGCGGTCGATTGCGTAGAGGCGGTCGATCTCGGGGGGTTGGGGATTGGAGATTGCGTCTTGCGTCTTGCGTCTTGTGTCTTGTGTCTTGTGTTTTGTGTCTTGCGTCTTGCGTCTTGCGTCTTGCGTCTTGCGTCTTGTGTCTTGCGGGCTGGAGACTTGTCCTGAGCGTAGTCGAAGGATTGGAGACTGGGCACGCCGGGCGCTCGTTGATGGCAGCGCCTGGGTTCCTGGCGCCGGCTCTACGCCGATGGTGTACAACAGGTTGGCAGCTTCGTCTACGCCGACGACGACCTGCCCGGCGCCGGCTGGGAGTTGGCCGGCGTAGGCGTCCGTCGTCGTGTCGATGATCAGCGGGCCGACGTACAGACGATGGCGGGTGCTGTCTACCCAGATGTAGTTGTCGTCGAAGTCGGCCTGCCACTCCCACGGGTAGCCGGACAGGTCGATGGTACGCTCGTAGGCGTAGCCGGCGTCCCCGTCGAAGACATCCACCCGCTCGGCCCGCGACACGAGAACGTAGAGCTTGTTCAGCCCCTCGTCCACAGCCGGCTGCAGGTGGCCGGGGCCGGCTGTGCCGTTGGGGTTGTAGGTGAAGCTGGGTAGGTCGCTGATAGTTGCGGCCACGCTCAAACTGTCGCCATCCACAACCACGATCGAGTCATGCTCTGGATGTGTGGTGATCAGCCGGTGGTGCGTGGCATCCAGGGCCATGCTGCTGAGAGCGTCGTCGTGGTCGGTCAGGCCCAGGGGCACGGCCGCCAGCAGCGTGGGGTTCAGCGTGTCGGATGACAGGTCGAAGGCGGAGACTGTGCCCGCGTAATGGCTGAGGACGTATAGGCGGTTCAGCGCCTCGTCCACGTCCAGGTCCACGGGCCAACCGCCGGCCTCAAACTCGCCCCATTCGCCGGTGTCGGGCCGGTAGGCGATGACGGTGCTGCCCCCCAGCCGGTTGGCGAAATAGGCCGTTCCGTCGGAGGGCGCGGTGACGATGTCCTCCACACTGTTGCCGATGTCTACGCTGCCGGCCACGCTGTTTGTCGCCGTATCGAAGACCACCACGTCGGTGTACTCCATGCCGGCGGTGTACAGCTTGCCGGTGACACGGTTTAGCGCCGCGTGCTGAGCCCCACCAGTGCCCAGGGCCACGGTTTGATCCAGGTGGCCGGTCGCAGCATCGATTACGGACACCGTGCTTTCGATGGGCGAGATGCCATCGCGGGAGACCACGTAGACTTTGCCGGTGTCGCTCCAGTAGATGGGTGCTTTGGAGTCGGCCGGCAAGCCGACCAGCCGCTGGATCGAGCCATCGGGGGCGAGGATGAACAGGTGATCACTGGTGGTGACGAAGGTACGCCCGCTGGCCGGGTCCACGTCCGCGAAGTTAGCCGGCGGCCCGAAGGGATTGTCGAAGGGGATCGGTGACAGGGGCGTCAGCGTGTCGGTGTTGATGACGTACAGGCGCGATTGGTTGGCCGCATCCGGCGCGTCGGAGTCTACAACGTAGAGGCGGTTGGCCGCGCTGTCCAGGGCCAGACCACCGATCCTGTTGGCACCGAGATCGATGACAGCCACCTCAGCCAACGAGGTGGCATCGTAGACGCCCACCTTGCCAAAGGTGCGCATGCTCACGTAGACACGGTTCTGCGCAGAGTCCACCACGACGTCGAAGGGATCGCCGGGCAGCGCAACCGGCCCCGTGACCGTGCCGGTATCCGGATCAACCATGCGCAGGGTCTGGGCGTGCCAGTTGGCGACGTAGATCACACCGGTCGTGGGGTGGACAGCCAGGTAGGTGCGGCCAGGGTTGGCCTCACTTCGACCGCTGTCCACGCTGCCGATCAGGGTGTCGGTCTCGCCATCGATGACGGCGATGCCGGCGGTCATGATGCCCATGACGTAGACACGGTTGCGCGTTTCATCCACCCCCACGTCGAAGATCTTCAGGTGATTGTCCATCTCAGGCGTCCAGCCGTGGAGCTCGTTCAGGGACAGCGTATGCCACCTGGTGGGCGCACCGGTCATGGGCGTGCTGGTTGGCGTGGCAATGGGTGTTGGTGTGCTGGTTGCTGTGAGCGTAGCCGAAGGGGTCGCCGTGGGCCCGGGGGCGGCGTGGGCCCGGTCGGCCATCTCGTGGACCGCCGCCGCGAAGTAGGTCTCTTCCAGGCCATCGGGGAAGGCGTAGGAGCCGGCATCCGTCCAATCCGCCGGCGCGGTATTCGCAGCGTTGTCCGGCAGGTCGGTGCGGCTGCTGAGGCTGGGGTCCACTTCCAGAACATAGTCGCGGGCCGGGTTGATCTTCACCCAGGCCCCGTTTCCGTCCCAGCCGTCAAATGCCTGGTGTATGTGAGGATGGTCCGGTGCAGTCTGGACGTGATCGACCAGGCTGGTCAGGACCATGCCCTCCAGATCAGGAATGTCTGCCAGTGCACCCGGGTACTGGCGCACGGCCTCGCGCAGGTCCCAGAAGGCGGCGGCCTCGGGTGGCGTGGCGATGTCGGGGGGCCAGGGAATTCCTCCGAGTTCCCCTGAGTTCCCGTGACTTCCCCCGAGTTCCTCCGAGTTCCTCCGAGTTCCTTTTGGTCGGGGGAACTCTGGGGAAC
>CAZHMV010000138.1:0-15490 GCA_964532665.1 uncultured Anaerolineales bacterium | reverse complement strand
AGGTAGCTCCGATACGGTCGGCGCCGTCGCGGTGGGCAGCGCCGTCGGCACCCGCATGCGGGTCGGGGTCACGGTTGGCGTGTGTGTCGGTGCCGGCATGGGGCTCGGTATCGGCGAGGGCGTGACCGTCGCCGTCACGGTCGGGATGGGTGTGTCGGTAGGCAGCGGTGTCACCGTCGGCGTGGCTGTTGGACGCGGTGTCTGTGTGGGGGGTGGCGTGTCGGTTGACGTCGCAGATACCGTCGGTGTGGCTGTACCTGCCGGCACCGGCGTGCCCCCGACCACCAAAGGCGGTGTGGGGCTGGATGGCGGTGTCGGCGTGTCCGGCAGCGGCCCGGTGGGGATGGTCGTTGGCTGCGGTGAGCCGGCGGTGGGCAGCGGCGGCCTGGTCGTCTGGGCTAACACCGTCACGGTCAGGTGTGGCTGGGCGGCGGTGGGGGTTGACGAGGGGGTCGCCGGCGGCCGCACGCTCTCGGCCGGGGCCTGTCCCGGCCCAGGGGTCGGCGTCCTCAGCAGCCAGGTCAGGACCCGTTCGGGTGCCAGGCGCAAGGGGTACAGCGGGCTATTCACCGGGCTGCTCAGGATGAGCAGGATCACTACGGCCGCGCCGATGGCGGTCAGGAGCAGCGTTTCCAGCCAGCCGGCCGGGCGCCGCGCGAGCTCATCTTGCGGTGGCGGCGGAGGGGCTGGCCACTCGTCCATCGGAACATGGTGAGGTGCCGGGATATCCCGTCCGTTGCGCAGCGCTGCCACGGCCTGGCGCACCCGTTGCCGGCCCCGCTCGAAGCCGGCCTCGGACAGGGTCAGCGGCGGTGTTTGCTGGAGTTCGGCCGCCGTGTGCAGCAGCGGCTCCAGTTCCCCGGCGTACTCGGGATAGCGCCGCAGGCAGTACTCGACGGTGGCGCCGGCGAACAGCGCGTCCAGGCACTCGCCCAACACGGCGTCGAATGGTCTTTCGCTCTGAGGTTCGGGCGGCTGTCTCATCGTCACACCTCTGGGCTCTGCCCTGAGCCTGTCGAAGGGTCATCCGGTGCCAGGAGCCGGCGCAGGTTGGCCAGGGCGCGGTGTTGCAAGGCGCGTACCGCCCCTTCACTGCGCCCCATCAGCGCCGCCACCTCGGCGTGGCTCAGTTGTTCCCAGAAGCGGTGAATGAGCACCGCCTGCTGGTCGGCCGGCAGCCTGGCGATGGCCTGGTGCACGCTGGCGGCGCGCTCGTGGGTGGCGGCCAGGTCGGCCAGGTCCGGCTGATTGGCCGGCCCGGCTTGCGTTTCCTCCCTCATTTGTTGCATTTTCTCCTCACGCTCCCCGCGACGGTAGAAGTGGTGCAGGTAGTTGTGGGCGATGCGGTACAGCCAGCCCGAGAAGCCGGCGACGGTGCCGCTGGTGCGAATGCGGAAGGTGGGCAGGCTCTGCATCATCTGCACAAAGATGTCGGCGGTCAGGTCTTCGGCCAGCTCAGTGTCGCGCACGCGGTACCACACGTAGCGGTAGATGCGATCGGCGTACAGTTCGTAGAGTCGATCGAAGGCCGCCGGATCGTGATGCTGGGCCCGCTGCAAGAGCCGAGCCATGTCCTCGTCAGAGATGATCATCTTCAAGCTCACGCTGGATTGCTGATCTTATAACGTAATTGTGTTTTCGCGGGAAAATGTTACGCTGTTTCGCTCGGAATAAACCCTGCCTTGACCGGAGAAGAAAAGCCTAAAGAGTGATGCCGGCGGGGTATTGCAGCACCCCGCCGGCCAGCACACGCAACGGGCGGGCCGGCGGACCCGGATGCCATGATGGTCTTCAAGAACAACGAAGGCTTTAACGCTTCTCCGCCAATCGGTATCGGCATCGAAGCCGTACCCTCAAATACACAGTGGATTTTGGCCCAGGGGCCGGCCTTCTGGGTGAAGTACGCCGGCCAGAACTGGGAAACGTGGAACGTTTGTGAAGTTGGGCCGGAGAACGAGTGCCCGTAAGCCGGTAAGAGGGGGCCGCCCTAACCGGCGGCCCCCTTCAGGACCTCGATTGCCGGCAGAAACGACCTGAAGGGCAGAAAGTGAGGCAGGCGGAACGTGTACAGCCCGTCCTCAGCAATTGCGTAAACGGTGTCACTCTTTACTGTTGCGGCGAAGAAGCCTACGATTGGAAGCGATTCCGTACCAATAAGCCTTGGCTGTGCGGGATTTGTCAGGCTATAGACCTTTACGACGTACTCTATAACATACAGCAAGCCATTGTCAAGTGATACCGCTGTCGGCAACCAGTCAATCTCTTGTAAGGGCGGATACTGTTGCGGGTTCGTCACGTCAATTGCGGTAAAGCCGGGCGACCGAAAGTCAGGCCATGCCCAAATATACAGGTATTTGGTACGGGCGTCATACGCACTCTCTATTACCTGAGAACCCAGAGATGTATGGCTCAAAACGGCGGGGTGCGTGGGGTCTGAAATATCAACATCCGTCAGAGAATTGCTTACCACGTACAGGTGTGGCGGGTCTACGTATACAAGACCGTTTAGACCGGGCAAAGTTGCTACCAGAGTCGGCAGTGTCGGGTCGGAGATGTCAATAACCCGTAAGTCGCTTCCGTATGACAGGTAAAGATAGTTACCCGCAACTTGCCTCAACCTGTTAGGGCCTTCTGGAATAGCAACGTGCCCGACTCTGTGCGGATTCGATGGGATGGAAACGTCAAAGACACTTACGCCGTCGCCTTCGGTTACATACAAGTGGTTGTCTCGAAAGTGTGCAACACCTACGTCGCCGGCTTCAGTCTGCCCTACCAGGGTTAGCGTGTCTGGCTGCGAAACGTCTACAACGTACAATGCCCCAAGTGGGTCACTTTCGCTAGTGTGTTTGAAGATGTACGCATACTGTCCTTGTACGAGCAAAGTTTGAGGCATTGGCAATTCTAATCTACCGACGCCCGGTTGAGCGTCTGCCACAGCGCCGGCAACACTGAGGCCGACAAGCAGACCAAGGGTGATTAGACCAACCAATATCTTACTACGCATGGCTGTTCTCTCCTTTCGTGCGTGGGTTGGGGCTTCTATATATAGATGCCGACGGCACCGTCAAGCTTTTATGCTGATCCAGCTTTTCATGCTCGTGTGAAGCTCAACCCAATCGGCCCAGGCTCCGATCTACCAGTTAATTGTCCTTTCGCGCGAAAATGTTACGCTTACTTCGGCTACGCCTGTCACTTCGGCTGTGCTCAGTACAGGCCTGAGCCGCGTCGAAGGGCTCAGTATAAGTTTTGGCTGAAAGCATAGCCCGTAAAACCAGCGTTGATCACTTGGTGCGCAAACGTCGCTATTTCGTCAGCCTTAACCCATCCAACGATATCCCCACAGACGTTTAGATATTGGTCGGCTCACCCCGCGCCCAATAGCCCCCGCCGGCCCGCGCCCGAAGTCCCACCCGGGATTCGGGCGGGCTGTCTTACTAACCCGCAGCCGGCAGCCCCGTTGTCGCCTCGTCCTCCTATCACTGCCCTTCTCTCACCACGATGCCGGCGCGGCGACTTGTTACATCGTCAGGAGATCGAGCATGGCCGATGATTGCCCTCGCAGCTTGTTGGTAGATGAGAACGACGTCTTCCGCGCCGGCCTGCGAGATTGCCTGGAAGCGGAAGCGATCGAGATCATTGGTGAAACCGACGATCCCAAATCCGCCTGGACGCTCATCGAGACCGACCACCCCGACCTCATTCTGCTGCATAGCTGTCTCCTGCCTACCGACGGCGTACCGCTCTGTGAGCGCATCACCCGGCAGTATCCCGAGGTCAAGGTGATTCTGACCGATCCCGACCCGTCCGCCGGCCACAACCTGGGATATGCCCAGGCGTTTCGTGCCGGCGCGCGGGCCTGTGTTCCCCGTGAGCACCTCTCCCACGAGGAATGTATCGCCACGGTCCAGGCGGTGCTGCAGGGCCAATATCTGTTTGAGGAAGATATCCGGCTGCGGGCCCTCCAGCTTGAGACCTTGACACCGCGCGAAGAAGACGTGCTGGCGCTGATGGCGCAGGACAAACCCTACGTAGCTATCGCTCGAGGGTTGCACCTGCATGAAGGGACGGTGCGCAACCACGCGAGTAATATTCTGGCCAAGTTGGGCATCACCGACCGGCGGGACACCGGGCTGTATGCCTGCCGGCGGGGGCTGTCCTCGAAGGTGACGGCTGAGTAAAGCTGCTACCATGACGCGTGTCATGGATCAACCCATGACACATGTCATGGTTTGAAGCATTACGTGTGTCATGGTTGGATCTCCGCAAACTTCATGGGTCAAATCATGACACGTGTCACTAGCAATGGCCGGCGGGTTTTGGTATCCTGTTCCCAGGGTGAAAGAGAAATATCGTGGGAACAGGAGGTGAGGCCCGGTGAACGATTGACTGCTGAGAGGACTCAGCCGCGCCACATTCAGCGGGACGCGCATTGCCGGAGGTGGCTCACTCGAGAGAATCCTGCACAAGTGACAAAAGCTCACGCAAGAAGGAGGTGAATTCCGATGAAAAAGCTTCTTAGCCTGGATTTCGCACCTTACCAATGCGAACAAAGAGACGCGTCTGACTTGTGGGGAAAATAGGCTAAAGACAACCGGGTCCACCGACCCGGAGAAGACCCAAAATGCCAGTGGGGTGTGGCTGCACCCCACCGGCGGACACACGAAGCGGTCTCGCAAACCAGGCTCCCGTGTGCAGGCTCATTGTACCCCAGGTGGCCGGCCAGGTCAACCTGCCAGACCCTAAAGGTTTTCGAACCCTTTAGGGTCTGTGCAGCACCGAAGCGCCCGTGGTGTGTGAATGCCGCGGGCGCTTTTTTGTGCTTTGGCTTCGCCACCCACTGCATCACCACCTCGGGTCGTCCACGGGAGCCTCAGTCAACACAGGAGGTTCCCATGTTTTCCTCAATCGGTTCGCTACACCCAGCACAAGCCTGTAGGCAGTGTCCCGCCCGCCAGGCGCTGTTCCTCGCCTGGGAGCGACGTCTCAAGGCCGAAGGGTTGGGGATCGTCCCGCTTTCCGAGCGGCACTGGAATGCGGTGACACAACAAACCTGCAAGGTCCTGTCCATCGAGACCAACCTGGCACGCTCAGACGATCCGGACAAAGACCCGCTTCTGCCGGCGGTCAACCCCTTTGAGGGCGCCGAGTCAGAGCTCGATGGGCTCGTTGCCGCTATCCCACCGCGAATTGTTCGGATTCTGCAGATGGATCATCGACGGTGGACGCGGCGGGAGAAGGAGCGGTTGGCGGCTTGGCTTGAGGGGGAGAGCCGGCGTCTGGTGCGCCAGTTCGGGTTTATGTAAACCCTGAAATCCTTACTACTATATGAGGGGACATGAACAGATGACAGCAGGACTTTGGATGTTTCGAAGGGAGATATAGATGAGACAGACCACCCAGCCTGACACCTTATCCCGCTACATTCTGGCCGCCCTGTGCGGTATCGTGGTAGCCATAGCGGGGATTCTCATTGGCTATGGCTCGGTCTACGTCCAATCCTGGTCGCTGGTGATCATCGAGCAGGAGGTGGATGGCTCGGAGGCTGTCAACGTCCCCGGGCTTCAATACCAAGTGACTTACCAGGTACGCGCTGGTGAGGACACGAGTGAGCCTCGCGAGGACGTTCGCATCCAGTCTCTGGGTTGTGGGAGAACGTTGATCCGGACACCGCTGCTGGTGGGGGCCAGGGAGGTTACCTTCTACGTGGCATCGAAGGGACAACTTCCGCAACAGGCATACCGCTGCCGAGATGGTAGCCGGGTAGCACCACAGCCCGATGCTCCCCAGACCACGATTCTGGTTGCCCTGCGGCCATCCATCGAGCTCCCCCTGGAACGATGGTATGCCTTGAGCGAGGGACACACGAAAGGAGGGATGCAATGAGTCAACCATGAGCGGGCACTAGCCTGCCGAGGCCGGGGGCGATCGTTCCCCGGAGCGTACACATGCTGGGAGAATCGAATGTCTATCCAGAATCAACCACAAGTAGAAAGGAGCAAGTCCCATGTCTAAGCGACTCTTTTTCCTGGCGACCCTGGTCGCCGTGTTTGCCGCGTCCGTCTTCGCGGGACAGGCCTTCGCCGATGTCGAGTACAAATACGAGCCTTACCCTAACCTCCAATGTAACGGCGCGCAGTATATGGAGTGGATGCGGGCCAGCCTGGCCAACCAGAGCGGCAGTACCATTTACTTCAAACGGTGGTGGAAGGGGACTGACACGCAGGGCCAGAAGTACATTTTCGACAACAACTACTGGCCTCTCTGGAACAACCAAGCAAACGATATGAGCTTCAACAGACGGTGGCCGGATGATCTCTACGCCATCGGTTGGGATGTGTGGGGAAGTGCCCCAATCCCTGGCGTCTCTGTCATCAACCAGGCCAACTACTGTGGTTACTGAGGCGCCGATCGTATCTCGAAGGGGGCCGGCCTTCTGCCCCGGCCCCCTGTTTTCCTCATTCATCTACCCCTTCCATTTCTTCCTACGAACAGGTTGTAAACAAACAGTCGATGCTTGACGAAGCCGCTGGCAGAGGCCTCCGGCTGAAGGTTGGAAACTATTCGTAGACGCGAACCCCTAACAGTTGCCCAATCGTCTCCGTTGAGCTACTCACGCTGGCTTCTGCACGTAACGCACTGTTACCTTCAGCGTTGTACACTCACGAACGAGAGATTGACCTGTACATTTCTCTCCGATATACTTCATCGTCAAAGCATTTCTTGCTGTGTAATGTCCCTGTGCTTGCCGGGATATCCGCAGTATGCACCTGACCTTCTCGCTGATATTTTGCATCCACTGTGGCCTGAAAGGAGATCCTGTGGTGCGCCACCTGATGATTGCAATGGCCCTGGCCGGAGGTGTGTGTGTTTTCGCACTTCTGCTCGCGCTCCCTACCTCGGTTGCATCACGAACCGATACCGTCAGCGTCCAACAAGATGAACAGGTGACACTCATAGTGGCCGACTTCACCTACAACCGGCTGTATGCCGTCGATCCGGAGATCGGGGCCTACGGTGTCCTGGTGGATAATCTGCCCGCCGCCCCTGGCGACCTAGCACTTATTCCAGGCACCCGCCACGTGTTGGTGAGCCTTAATTCCATCGAGATATACGACCCCTCCCGCGTCATCCGAGCCTACCTTGACGCACACCATTACAGCACGGTGGTGACAAATCTGGACGGCGCCGCCGGCATCGCTGTTCGTCCAGACGGCTCATCCGCCCTTATCGCTGAATTTCGGGGCATCATGCGCACTACTCACGATTGGCGCATCGTCGAGTACGATCTTCAAACCGGCGACGTCTCTGACTTCACAACTGTTCCGCACCCCTACCAGCCATGGGACCTGCTATTCACTCCCTCTGGCCGGCTGTTCTTAGCTGCCGGCAATCACCCAAATTGCTCTCTGTTCGAGCTAGACCCAGACACAGGCGAGCAACTAAACCGCTGGCCGGTCATCTGTGATCCGGACTCTGGCACAGCTCACTACCTGGCTTATGACCCAACCACCGGTGATATCGTCATAACAGACGACAGCGGTGGCTACATTTCCCGTTTTAACCCTGAAACCGATGATGCGGTTCGACTGTGGCTAACCCGCCCTACGGGGCTCACTGGTTTGGCAATCGATCCAGAGGGGAACCTGTACGGTTCTACGGGCAGCCTTGTTCCAGGGTTAGGATGGGGTATTCTCAAAATCCATCCCGACCAGACAGAAGAGTGGCTTCTACCACCTGGCAGCACGCGGGCCGGCAGTCGAGACCTCACCGAGTGGCGCAGCGTGGCCATCCTACTCGGCCCGCGCCCCCAGACCCTGAACCCGATGGTCACCTTCACACCGACACCGGTACGCACGGCGACCTCGACCCTGCTAGCCACCGACACGCCGACTCCCACCGCCACCCCCCGGCCCGGCCAGATAGACCTCGTGGTCACGCCGGCACCCCAGCAGGCCGGCTACTTCAGTTCCCTGCATGGGCGTAATCTGGGCGCCGCGAGCATCTTCGCCGGCCTCCTGGGCGGGCAGGACCTCTACCATGGTGTCGTCCAGTTCGACCTGCCAGATCCACCACCTGGAGCACAAATCGTAGAAGCCAGCATTGCATTGACGGGCAAGTCTGATGCCTGGCTGAACCGTGATCTGCCAGGGAGTTGGGTGCTCTCCGTGCTCAACGAACAATATGACGCCTTGTTACCGACTGCCACCTACACGGATATCCACGGGGCAAGTATCCTGGGCGCGCCGCCTCCGAGCTTGGGTCCCGGCGACCTAGGTGTTGATCGGGTGAACACCTTTACCTTCACCGACTTGATGCTGGCGTGGCTCGAGCCGGACACACGCCCCAGCGGTAAAATCACGCTGCGGCTGGACGGACCGCAGGGCGGCTCGGCGTCCGACAACCTCTTCGCCTGGTATAGCGGTGCCGATGGGGTTGGTGCGTCGAAGGCGCCGGCCCTGCGCATCAGCTACGTCCAGCCGGCGACAGCAACGCCCACCCCGACGGCGACGACCACCTCGACGGCCAGCCCGACCATGACGCTGACGTCCGTCGCGACAGGGACGGCCACGGCGACCCTCACAGCGACCGCCACTGCCACGGGCACGCCGACGCCGACCCGGACAGCCAGCCCGACCGCGACGGCTTCCCCAACGGCCACAGCAACGCCCACGCCCGAAAGTGCCGGCGTCTACCTCCCACTAGTTCTCAGAAATCGTCCACGCTAGACGGGTTACTTCGTGATGAGGAAAACCATACTTGTATTGCCCCAAAAGTCGGGTTGGTTGCTGGGTATGGCTCCCTCCCTCTCCCCAAATTTGGGAGAGGGAGGGGGTGCCGAGCGCAGCGAGGCGGGGGAGGGAGGGGGCCACCGCGCCACACTGCCCTTCCTCTTCGCCGTCTTACTCCTGCCCATCCTGCTCCTCGGTCTGTCCATGGCAGCGTTCGCCCATGCGCAGACCTCGGCTCCGCCACCTCCCCGTGCACATCCGCGCTACATCGTTCAATTAGCGGACCCACCCCTGGCCGCGTACCGTGGCAACGGGAGAGGCTTGCCGGCCACGGCACCCCGAACAACCAGTGCCCAGCGGCTCGAGCTGACTTCTGAGGCCAGTCAGGCCTATCTGGCTCACCTTCAGCGCCAGCAGGTCGCTTTCGAGGCAGCCCTCAAGCAAGCCGTGCCCCAGGCGACCGTCCAGCGGCGTTACCAGGTCGTTTTCAACGGCCTGGCAGTGCGGGCGCCGGAGGCCGATCTGACGAAAATCCGCCGGCTGCCAGGCGTGCGAGCGGTTACCCCCGATCGTCCGTATCACCTCGCCCTGGATCACAGCGTGCCACTCATCGGCGCGCCGCAACTGTGGAAGCAGTTCGGCGGCCCGATGGAGGCCGGCCGCGGGGTGAAAGTGGCCGTCATCGACACCGGTATCTACATCTCCAACACCTTCTTCAGTCCCGAAGGCTTCACGTACCCAGGCGGTTTTCCCAAAGGCGAGGCCGAATACACCACGCCCAAGGTGATCGCCGCCCGCGCCTACTTCCGGCCCGACGACCCGCCAGCACCCGGCCACGGCACGCCGCTGCCCGGCCCGACGCTCTGGGGCGAATACTCGCACGGCACTCACGTCTCGGGCATCGCCGCCGGCGTCCCCACCACGGTCACCCTGCCCGGGACAGTCGGGGAGCGGATCGGCATCACCCACACCCTGGCCGGCGTGGCGCCCGGCGCCTGGCTGATGAACTACAAGATCTTCTACCAGTCCCAGAACTTATCCCAGTCCGGTGTGGCCTTCACGGCCGAGATCTTGGCCGCCATCGAGGACGCCGTGGCCGACGGCGCGGACGTCATCAGCAACTCCTGGGGCGGGGACATTGCCGCTGCCAGTTGGACGGACCCTATCGTGCAGGCAGTGGAAGCGGCGGTGGACGCCGGTGTCGTAATGGTCTTCGCCGCCGCCAACGACGGCCCGTACCATGGGACGATAAGTTCGCCGGCCGTGTCACCGCGCGTCATCAGCGTCGGGGCCAGCACAGCGCCGCTCACCTTCACCTTTCCCGCCGGCACGGTGGACGTCACGGCGCCAACCCCGGTCATCTCCGATGTGGTCGGCGCCCACTGGCTCGATTCTCCGGGCCTCGGCCCACCCATCACCCAGACCATCGGGCCGCTGCCCTACGCCTGGGCCGGCGCGGTGGCCACGGACGGCAGTCCTGAAGGCTGTAACCTGGACGGCGCCCCCAACCCCTTCCCCCACGGTTCCCTGGCGGGCCAGATCGCTCTCATCCAGCGCGGGACCTGCGCGGCCAAGGACAAGGTGCGCAACGCCCAGGCCGCCGGCGCGGCGGCCGTGGTAATCTACGAGCGCCAGCCGGGGCCGGCGCTGTTCTCCACGTGCAGCGGGGACTGCGACGACGTCGTCATCCCGGCCGTCTCCATTGAGCAAGCGCCGGGAGAGGCCATGGCCGCCTGGTACCGCGACCATCCTGAGACGGCCCAGATGCGCATCGGCTACGCCACCGAAGTGACGCGCATTCCGCCCGACGCCGTGGCGCAGTTCAGCTCCCGCGGCCCCACCGCCGACCTGCGGCTCAAGCCCGACGTGGTGGCGCCGGGTGTGTACGTGCTGTCGGCCGGCTACGGTGGGCCGCCCGGCGACCCCGGCAATCATTTCGCCGGGTTTGGGCTGGCCTCCGGCACCAGCATGGCGACGCCCCACGTGGCCGGCGCGGCGGCTCTGCTGCGGCAACTGCATCCGGCGTGGACGCCGGACCAGATTAAATCGGCGCTAATGTCCACCGCGAAAGTCGAGGGCTTCAGCCCGGAAAGCTCCGGTGCTACCTCGACCATCCTGGACTTCGGTGCGGGGCGCATCGATCTGGCGCGGGCCGGCGCCCCCGGCTTGACCCTCGATCCGCCCAGTCTCAGCTTGCTGACCCGGCAAGGCCGGTACGCGCGTCGGTCCATTGTCGTCACCGGGGCTGGCGAGGCGCAGGAGACTTACGCCGTCACCACGAGCCGGGTTGGCACGACGACGGCGGGGGTCGTCCTGCAGCCCGAGCCGGCGCAGCTCACCGTCGCACCCGGCGAGCGGCTGAACCTCACGCTGAACGTCGGCGTAGCGCCCGACGCGCCGCCCGGCGATTACGAGGGGCTCGTCTGGCTGCGGGGCGAGACCCACACCGCCCACATACCCTACTGGGTGCGCGTGTTGCCGGCCCGCCAGACCGACGTGCTACTGCTGGACAACGACGGCTCCAGCAATCTCACGCTGCCCGATCCGCTGCCCGACTACGCCGGCTACTACACGCGGACGCTGGAGAGCCTGGGGCTGAGCTACGCCTACTTCGACGCCGACGCCGCCCGGCTCAGTGAGGCGCTTTCGCTGGGCGACTTGCTGCGATACAGAACCGTGCTGTGGTTCACCGGCGACAGCGCGACCCGCGGCCCGCACGGCCTGTCGGAAGCCGACCAGGCCCGCCTGATGGACTACCTGAACAGCGGGGGCCGGCTGCTGGCGACGGGCCAGAACCTGGCCGCCGCCTCGGCGCTGGAGTCCGGGCCGGGGCGCACGCTGCTCTACCGGGGCTACATGGGCGCCGAGTACCTCCAGGACAGCCTCTTCTCCGGCCCATCGCCTGCCCTACCGCCCCAGCCCAGCGTGACGGCCTCGGGCCCGAACTCTTTCCTGGGCAACCTGCGGCTGGACCTCGGCCTGCCGGTGACGACGACGGCCGGTGCCGGCGCCGGCAACCAGTTCTCGGTGGATGAGATCGCCGTCTCCCAGGCTTCGGATGCACTGGCGTTGGGCTACGCCGACGCCCGGCCGCTCTTCACTGCTCTGGGCGGGCAGCCGGAGGAGGCCGGCACCGTCGGGCTGGCCGTCTCGGCCGAGCCCAGCCTGGAGGAACCGCGTCAGGCGCTGCGTTACCGTACTGTCTACCTGGCCTTCGGGCTGGAGGGAATCAACGATAACACCGGCTACGCCACCCGTGCCGAGGTCACGCGCAAGCTGCTGAACTGGCTGGCGGATGAGGTGACGGTGGAGCTGGCCGGCCCGTTTGTGCAGGGGAGCCAGGGAGCAGGGGAGCCAGGGAGCGGAGGAGCAGAGGAGCGGAGGAGCAGAGGAGCGGAGGAGCCCTTCGGCCAGGCTCAGGACAGGCAGAGGAGAGCTACCGTCGGGGCGCCGGCCGTCTTCTCAGGGACGGTTACTTCGTCGATCCCTGGAACACGCTTCACCCGCTTTCGCTGGGATTTCGGTGACGGTGCGCCTGTCCAGACCACGTTTCGCCCTTCGGTGTTCCACGTCTACCAGTCACCGGGCCGGTACACCGTCCGGCTGGAGGCTACCGACAGTTACGGCCATCGGGGCATGGCAACGACTGAGGTTGCGGTGCAGCCGGCGGAGAAGCGCATCTACCTGTCGTTTGTGGGGCGGGAGTAGATGGTTGACGACCGACGACGAATGCACCACACGGATTTTAACACGGATGCACGGATTCCGTTGCGGGCAATCCGTGGAGTTCGTGTGCTGATCCGTGTCGTGCCCACGCTGCTCGCCGGCGCTGTCGCATTCATCCTGATGCTGTGGCCGGCATTCCTACCCCAACCGACGACGCATGCCCAGCCAAACCCGCCGATCAACAGCCCGTTCACGGCATTGTACGTGGTCGATGACGGGGATAACCATCTGGTTCGCATCGACCTGAACCCCGTCACGGCCACTCGCATCATCACCTTCCCCGAGTCGGCGGACTCCGTTCTGTTCGTCAACGACCACGAGGTGCTGGTGGGCGTATCCGTGGGGGTGTTCAGCCCTCACCCCGGGCCTGGAGCTAACGCCGCCGCATTCAGAGCGGATATTCACGCCGGCTCGTTCTACACGGTTACCCGCGTGAATGAGGATCTCAACCTGGTGGGGCGGATGGCGCTGCGTCCCGATGGCCATTCAGCTCTCATCATCAACTCAAGCGGTGGCAGCGAGACCGGCCGCAACCGCATCTCGGAGATGGATGTGGCCACCGGGGCGGTCACAGTGTTCTACGAAAAAACGGACGAATACTTTGACATCCACGGCATTGCGACTACGCCTTCAGGGCAAGTGTTTATCACCTGGGGTGGTGCCGGATGGCCGTGTGGCATTTCGCAACTGAATCGCGCCTCGGGGAACATCGAACGCACCTGGAACCTGGAGTGTGCGCCCGGCTCGAACATCGGGGACCTGGCCTACGACACTACGACTGGCGAGTTGGTCATCAGCCAGTGGGGCCAGATATTGCGCCTTGACCCGACCCGTGACCGCCCACCCCGCGTGTGGCTGACGCGAGAGGACGGCATCAGCGGCATTGGCGACGTTGAGATCGACCCGTTGGGGAATGTCTTCGCGGTGGACATGCACCAGGGGCTGCTGTTCATCCCGCCGGACGGCTCCAGTGTCACCCTCTTCGCCGAGGTGCCGTGGTGGTGGAACAGCATTCGCCATTCCTACTGGTGGGACCTGGCGCCGCTGTCCGGCCCCGGCGCGCAGCCAACACCGACCATCACGCCGACGCCCTCCAACACGCCGACCCCCACTGCGACACCAACCACGACACCTTCACCCACACCCACTTCAACGCCAACTGGCACGGCGACACCCACGGCCACGCCTACCCCAACTGCTACCGCGACACATATGCCGTCGCCGACGCCCACCCCCACCCCCACGCCGGCCTCCCGTTTCGCCTATCTGCCGGCCCTGCTCCACAACGCCTGCTGGATCACCCCGCCAAACGACCCCAACACCATCCGCCTGCCGCGCAGTGGCACCGTCCGCGCCACCATCTTGAGCGCTGCCGCCGACTGTGCCGGCCCCTTCTCCCTGTGGTCGCCGGCCCGGCGCGAGATTTTCGCCAGCTACCAGGACGTGGGCGCGTCGCAGGTGGTGGGCCGCTTCGAATGCGGGGCGGAACTGGTGTTCGCCATCACGGCCCGTGCACAGTGCGGCGGGGTGACCTACCTGTCCACCGATCCGGCACGGGCACGCATCACGCGGCAGGGCGCGGACCGCTGGTTGCTGGAGTGGGAGGATTGGGCCGACGCGGATTTCAACGACTCGGTGGTGTTGATCGAGGTAGAGTAATCGATGTGTCGGATTATGGTTACTGCTTGTTCAGCAATTCGTAGCCGGCGGCCTGCCAAGCGTTGAAGCCGCCATCCACTTCCATGATGTTGGTGTATCCCAGGCCGGCCAGGTCCTTGGCGGCCACCGTGCTCATGCTCCCACTGCGGCAGTAGAGTACGATGGGTGCATCCTTGTCCGGCAACTGGTCCAGGTTGTCCGTGATCTCGTTGAAGGGGATGAACAGGTCCGTCTGCGGCAACTCCCCCGCGTAGGGGATGTGCACGTTCACCAGGGTGAAGTTCTTGTTGGGCAAGATGCCTGCCAGTTGCTGGACGGTGATGTCGGCGTAGCCGTCGGCGTTCCTGGGGAACATTGGCATTGCCATGGGTGTGTGCTCCCCCCTCGCCTCCACGACTGCGGTCATCGCCTGCACGCCGTAGGCCCCCTCGCCCACCGGCACGGTTGCGATAACCTCGCCCTTCGCCACATCGATGATGGAGACCGTCGCCTCGCCGTTGTTGCTGGCGAAGAGCCAGCGGCCATCCTGACTCAAGTCGATCTGCTCGGGGGTCTTGCCCACTGGAATCTTGCTCAGCACCTTGCCGGACACCGCGTCTACCACCGCCACGGCATCCTCTTTGCTCAACGCCACGTAAACCGTCTTGCCGTCGGGGCCTGTCCTAAGCGGAGACGAAGGGCTGACGCGCACGGCGTGGGCACCTTTGCCAACCGGTAGCGTAGCCTTCACCTGGCCGGCCGGTACGTCGATGACGCTCAACGTGCCATCGCCCTTGTTGGTGACGTAGGCGATTTCGCCGTTGGGGCCACCTACAGCCAACCCGCGCGGCTTCTTGCCCACCGCGAAGGTCTGCACGACCTGCCGCGTGGTCGTGTCCACGACGGTCATGGTGCTGTTGCCGGACGTGGCCAGGTAGAGCAGCCGGCCATCAGGGGTCAGCTCGCCGTCATGAGGCTCGGGCAGATTGGGGATGGTGGTCACCACCTGCCAGGTGTTGGCGTCGATCACGCTAACGGACCCCTCGTCGGTGTTGGTCACGTACACCCAGCGGCCATCCGGTGAGGCAATGGGGTGGGTTGGTCCCTGTCCGACGGCGACGCGGGCCAGCACCTGGCCGGTGGTCGCGTCGATGGCCCACAGGCTGTTAGCAACGGCCTCCTGGTCCACGTCCATCCCCATGCCCATGTCACCGGCATGGTCGGCAGCCGGTGTCTGTTGCTCCATGCTGCCGTCGTTGTTCATACCGCCCTGATGCTCCGTCTCCTGGCCCATCTCCGATCCCTCAGACCCCCCATGGGCGCCGGGCTGGCGGTCGTGCTGGCCGGCGTTGATGACGTAGAGGATGCGCCCGTCGGGGCTGGTGTTCAGGATGTGC
>CAZHMV010000137.1:11834-15499 GCA_964532665.1 uncultured Anaerolineales bacterium | reverse complement strand
GCACGGTTCCAGGGATTCCTCACTCCGCTGGCGCTCCGTTCGGAATGACATGGGCCCGTGAATGAGTTCGCGGGCTGCGTGTCACTTTTACCCCAGTGCCTCTTTTCGTCTTCCCCCTTCCCCCTTCCGTCTTCCCCCCTTCCGTCTTCCCCCTTCCCCCCTTCCGTCTTCCGTCTTCCCCCTTTCCCCTTTCCCCTTTCCATTTTCCGCATGGCAACTCGGCTAAAGTTTTCGCCCAACCTGCCGATAACACAGCAGGGGCAAGTTGCGTTTTTTCAGATGGGCACCAAAGAACAGGAGGTCACAATGTTCAACAGGAAAGTTCGCCAGCAACTTGACAATCGACTGAGAGACGTGAACAACCGCCTCGCTCAGACCCAGAACGCGGACGAGGAAGAGCGGCTGCTCAACGAACTGCTCTACCTGCAGGGAGCCGCCGCCGGCCTCGACTTCAGAGATGGCCGCAATGATCGCCTCCTCAAGAGCCTCAGAAGGCGGAGGTGAGGGTCATGCTGAACACAGCCGACGCAGGTCAGTTCAATCACCACTTCCAGGCAATGCAACTGTACCGCCAGCAACAAGTCCTGAGCAGCAGCCCCCTGGAGCGACTGCTCATCGTCTATGATGTAGCCTTGCAAGCGTGCGCCCAGCAGCACCTGGAGCGGTTCAGCCAGGCGATCAGTGTGCTACGGGACAGCCTGGACCTCTCCCAGGGTCAGGTGGCCACCTCTCTCCTCAGCCTATACCTCTACTGTAGCGATCTGGCCCGCCAGGGGCACTGGGGCGAAGCGGCCCATATTCTGCGTGAACTGCGCGACGCCTGGGAAGCGGCGGCTGAACGAATGATGAATGCGGAATGATGAATGCGGAATGCAATGCTGAATTCATCGTTCAACATTCAGCATTCAGCATTGTCGAACGGAGGTTTCCAATATGGCAGGCTTACTTAGCACAGCCGGCACAACATCTGCGGCAGCCGGGCTGACGAACGCCTATTTCGGTCAGCTCATCAACCAACTGGTGGCCGTGGAGCGGCAACCCGTCACCCGGCTCCAGTCACAACGCGATCAGTTGCAGGTGCGTCGCTCGGTGTACGATCAGGTGGACACAAAACTGTCCAGCCTGGAGACTCTGGCCACAGACCTGGCGGCCGGCACCACGTCTATCTTTGGCGCCAAGACCGTGACTTCCAGTGACACGGATGTGTTGACAGCCTCGGTCACTTCCAGCGCCTCCCCCGCCGTCTACGACGTGAGCATCACCACGTTGGCTCAGGCGCATCGCGTGCGTTCCGACCAGCAGACGTACAGCGACCAGGCGCTGGGGCTGTCGGGCACTTTCGTCATCGGCGGCGCGGCCAGCCGCAGCGTGGCCAACCCCGTCACCGTGGCCAACACCGTGGATGGGTTCGGAACGGCCAGCGTCACCAGCGGCCTGACAGAATTGGGCACGAACACGTACTACGTCGAAGTGCGGGACAACAGCGGTACCGACGAGTTCCGGGTGGTGGACAGCGAGGGGAACGCCGTGGCCATCGACGACGCCAGCGCCGCCGGCACCACCACGACCACCGGCTGGCAGGCCCTCTCCCTGGTTCAGGGCTCCACCTTCGACACCGGGCGAGGGCTGACCATCACCTTCGGCAGCGGCCCGGTCACCTATGGCAGCAAGGGGAACGGTGCTGCCAGCGTGGATTACACGGCCCAGGGGACCAGCGTCACCGTCAGCACCACGGATACGCTGAACGATATCCGCGATGCCATCAACGCGGCCACCTATGCCGATGGGAATGAGGTAACGGCTTCGATCGTGGACAACTACCTGACCCTGGAGGCGGCTCATACCGGCACGGTCCATCAGCTTGCGGCCAGCGATACCAGCGGCACGGTACTCCAGACCCTGGGGGTGCTGACCAGTGGCGGCGCTTTCAAGACCACGCTCCAATCGGCGCTCGATGCCTCCTTCACCGTGGGCAACATCTCCGTCACGCGAAGCCGCAACACTGGCCTGGATGACGTTATCAGCGGCGTGACCCTGAACCTGCTGCAGGAGGGGGCCAGTGCCACCGCCACGCTCACTGTGGCCCGTGATACGACCAGTGTCCACACCAAGATCTCGGACCTGTTAAGCTCGCTCAACAGCGTGTTGGACTACCTGCAGCAACAGACGCAAGTGACAGTGAACGAGGAGGCCAAGACCTACAGCCGGGGCCCGCTGGCCGGCCAGACGACGTTCCAGCAACTTCGCCAAGATCTCATCAAGGATCTGACGGAGCAACTGAGCGGCGTGACGGGGAATAACCCCTCACGCCTTTCGGAGGTGGGGGTTACCCTGAGCGCCGACACGCTACACTTCTCCATCTCCGATAGCTCGGCCCTGGACACCGCCCTGGCCTCTAACTTCCAGGGGGTGGCGAACCTCTTTGACGGTGTCATGAACAAGGTCCTGGGCCACGTTCAGCCCTTCACCACGGCAGACACCGGCTTCCTGGACACCTTCACCGCAGCCATAGATGATCAGACCGCAAACATTGATGAGCGGATTGCCGCCATCAACAAGCGAGCCGATCGTCGGGAAGAGCAGTTGATCCAGCAGTACGGGGCCATCTTAGGCCAGGCACCTATATTCCGACAACAGCAGGCCTATGCCGGCATTATTCTCGGCGGCAGTATCGTGAATCAATTAGCCTGACACAACACAAAGGGCGAGGCAGGCCCGCACCGCCCCCCGGCGCGAAGTATCGGCCTGCCTCGCTCCTTGCTCCTCAACGGCTACCCGTTACGCCCACTTACTTCATAAGCTAGGGCCCTTCCAGGCCAAAACTGGCATCCAACACAATGAGGTCTCGAATGTTAACCGCCCCGTCGTTGTTTACATCGGTTCCCTTCGGGTTGCTGGCATACCGGACGACGTCGAAGATATCGACATCGCCATCGTTATCGAGGTCAGCCGTACGGAGTGAGGCCGCCGGCAGGGTGACCGTATCCGCTCCCTGGGGAAGCGAAGCCGGCTTGTCCCTGATCCCGCCTTCTGCAATCACGCCCTCCTCCGCGAGGGGAGACGCGAGTTGCGCCCCTGTATCCGAGGTGGTTGTCGAAGGCATCGCAGCCGACGTGCGTTCTTCCGACCCGGCCCCCGATGCCTGCACCGGCACAGGTGCCGCCGGGCTTGCCTTGGGCGCAGCAGCATTCTGAGTCCCGCTCCCCTGAACTGAGTCCCCCTTAACGGGCTCTCGGGACAGGGGCTGAGCCTGACGGGACGCCGTTCCAGGCTCGTCGAGAGGGGCCTGCCGAAGGGCTGAAGGAGCCGGCGACACCGGTTCCGCCTTGGCTGCCACTTCCGCCGACGATGCGACCGGCGCGGCCTCTTCTCTCGCCACCCCCATGCTGGCCGGCAGGCGATATCGCCACAGGAACAGCACGGCCGCCAGCAACAAAAGGTTAAGCCCCAGAAAGCCTATACTCACCCATCCCAACCATTTTGAGCCAGCGTCTTCGCGAGATCTGGCATCAGACGATGCGGCCATTGTTGTCATAAGCGTACCTCCAGATATTCTCCCCTGTATGGCCTCCGCCGTTGTTCACCAATAACCATATCATCATTCTGGCAAAATGTCTATAAACTTCTCGTATGACCCTCGTATCAACAACGTAAGAGAGAAGCCC
>CAZHMV010000137.1:0-11734 GCA_964532665.1 uncultured Anaerolineales bacterium | reverse complement strand
AATGTCTATAAACTTCTCGTATGACCCTCGTATCAACAACGTAAGAGAGAAGCCCGATGTCAATTGTCAATTGTCAATTGTCAATTGTCAATTGGAAGTATTGTCGGTTTGAGGCGAAGCTTCGCTGGACGACTACAATACTTACAGGGCTGTTACACGACCTTTACTGACAGCAACAGTGTAGATGTGATATACTGAGTGCAGGTACACGACCAACCCGTTTCATAATAATCAGTACCTGAGAATTTGATGCTCGTAGCGGACAACAGTCCGCGTCTGAGCCGCTGGACTGTTGTCCAGCGGGAGCAATTTCTCAAGTACTGATAATCAGCAAGGGCAAGTTGTAACAAGAACTGTAACTTTATATTATCGGCCAATTTTGTTCCAACTTTACACGGGCAATGTCTGTTTCGGATTCTTTCATGAGATTTTCACCCAATCTTTACCTACCCAGCATGTTTCCTGGATATGGCTGTATTATAATGGCGAACGGTTGCGCACAGGGTGGCCCTGTAACGGTGACCACTGTCTTTTGCTTCGCAAGTCGCCCCTGTCCTGGCCCATTTGATCCTTTCAGCAGGCTCAACGGAGTGGAGATCGCTTCCGATCCACCCTCCAGGGCCCAAACGGCACCCGGGTACAGTTCACTCGCTCTGCTTCCACCCCAAGGAACCTCGTATTCGCAGGAGGGAGATCAAATGGGATATATTCTAACCAACGAAACTGAACCAGAGATCCTGGACACCATACGTTTCATTGCTATGGCACGAGGTCCACACCAGGTAGTAGTCGCTCAAAGTCCCTTTGAGATGCTGCAACGGGCGCGGCGGGATAGCCCCCGTCTGGCTGTCTGGGACCTGGCATCTGACGATCGATTGGTAAGCTCGCATTTCGAGCAGTGGCATGCGGACCCCGCACTGCGGACAGTACCTCTGGTGGTGCTGACGTCTACCAGTTCGACTGCGACGTACATGCCGCCAGCGTCTCTGGCAAATGGAGTAACACGTCTGGTAAAGCCTATCGATCCGATCGAACTAGGATTGCGTCTCGGCGCTCTTCTGAACCCCGAGAACGAATCTTCATCACCCCCCCCCGCCGGCTATCAGCGCCAGATTGGCAATCTGGTGCTCGATTACCACCTGTTTCAGGTGAGGACAAGCGATAAAACGACCTCGCTGACGCCTACAGAATTCAAGCTTCTGCGCTACTTTGTGGAAAATCCAGGCCAGACCTTCTCAAGCGAACAATTGCTGGATGAGGTATGGAAATATCCACCTGGTGTCGGCAGTCCAGATGTAGTGCGCATGTATGTGAAGCGTCTGCGGGACAAGATCGAGCCCGATCCCCGCAAGCCCCGGCACATTGTCACCATTCCCGGCCATGGCTACCAGATGTCAATACCTGCACCGGCACAGGTGCCGGAGACGTCTGGTCAATGCGCCGATGGCCGACTATCCACCCGGCGGATCAACGGCATGACGGATCAGTACCATGCAGGCATGATGCCGTCGATGTCCATCGACAGCACGCTCCAGGAAATCTTGCTGGTCCTCCAGACAGTCACACGAACCTGCCAGGCTACGTTGGCAACGATGGCGTACCTGGTGGACGAGATCTCTCGCAATGGTGGCGGCCAACAGCACATTCGGCCTACCCTCCCGCGACAGCCCTTTGACGGAGATCTCCTACAGACTCAGAACAGCGTTCAGGGCATTGCCCCGCTGATTCCAAACCGGCTGGGTGAACCCAGCCTACCAGCAGACGAGATTGCGATTGCGGCCCAGTCATTAAGCGGACTGGCAGAAGATCTACAGGCGACCCTGGCTCAGTTGCAGGCTGACGACTGGCCTGGAGATGTCTCTTAACCTCCCCTGGAGAGACATGAGCTGGGATGCAAGCAATGCAATAAAGAGATGGGCGCAACGCAGGCTATTGGGAGGCAGGCTCTAGACTGGCATCATGGTCGAATCTGTCGGCAATCAGGATGCTCTATATGGCCGTGCTCTTGAACTGTACCAGCAGGGAGCCTGGGGCCAGGTCATCGATCTTCTCATCGATGTGGAGGAGAAGAGCGACGACATGCGGTCCCTGCTGGCAGCAGCCCGCTGGCAGGTGGCATTGGCGCGGGCCAAACAACGAGCACGGACGCAAGCGCAAGCAACCCCGGACCAACGAGCTCGCGGCTGGGCTCGTCTACGCTCGCGGGTGATGCCGGCTTTACTGGTGACAGCTAATCTTCTCATCTATGGCGTGTTGGTCTTCGGCATTCTGGTCGCCTGGCAAGGCAGAAGCCTGACAGCTTTCTCCGCTCTCGCTACAACACCCCCTCGCGAGTCCCCCCTTCTCGGCCAGGCCGAGGCGGCCGTAGCTGCGCAGGACTGGGACAAGGCGATCAGCAGCCTGAAAGCGCTTCTGAAAAGCCAGCCTGACAATGTGGAAGCTCAAAGCCAGTTGTCCTTTGCCATGGAACAACGTCGGCTGGAGAGCCTGTTTGCTCAGGCTGAGGGATACTACAACCGCCGGCTGTGGGACCAGGCCATAGCCAGCTTTCAAAGCCTGCGAGCTTCGGCGCCTGATTTCCGGTCTGATGAAGTAGCAACCCACCTCTGCCAGACATACGTTCAGGCAATACGCACTCAAATTGTAGAAGCTCAGAGCAGTATGGAGAAGTTGCTGCCTCTGCGGGCAAAGCTAACAGATTATGCGGCTGAGTGCAATCATAGTGATGAATTCTCGGCGGAGCAGAAACTCCTGGATCTCTATATTGCCGGCATCGAAGCCGCCCAATTGGGTAACTGGAAGGGGGCCATAGACTTCTTCACCCAGGTCCGGGCCGATATGCCGGACTATGCCGGCGGCCAGATCACCAAGCTGTTGTACGCCGCTCGCATCAGAAGGGGTGAGTATCTGACCACCCAAGGAGAATGGGATAGTGCCCTGGAGGAGTACAACAAAGCCCTGGCCCTGGGCGTCCCTGATGTCGCAGACGCGACCCGGCTCCGGATGGCAGTGGTGCAAACTCTGGCGGCACCTACCCCGACACCCACCTCTACAGCAACAGCAACCGCAACGCCAATCCCGGCAACGCTGACGCCGACCGCTACCCCCATCACACCGACGCCAACGAGCACGCCGACCCCTTCCGCAAGCCCGGAACGGCTTCCAACACCAACAACGCCCGTTTATGGTATCCCATCATACCGCCCTCGCCCTTCTGCCACACCGAGCCCGACGCCCGTGCCAACACAGCCCCCGGCACCACCCAAACCGGCACCCCATCGACCTACGGCTACCCAGGTTCCACCCACGAATACGCCAGTTCCAACCAGTACACCGCCCCCAACCAGTACACCGCAACCGAGATTCACGCCGACTCCGGAGGAAGGTGAGCGGCCACCAACACCCACCCCCCCACCCACGGAAGAGAGCCGGCCGCCAACACCTACACTGGCAAAGGGAGAATGACAGAATAGGGGTCGAGAGGGGACTGGATGGACGGTCCTGTTTACTCAATACATTCAATACCTCATACGTCACGTTTGGCGTCCCATGCATCGCGCATCGCGTTCCATGCGTGCCTTGGGTTCATTCTGGTGTTCATCGCCGTACTTTCGGCGTCGAACGTGCTTGCAACCAACAACACCTGCAACGGAGTCGTTGCCAACGGCTGCTTCGAATCGGGGGTTATCTCACCGTGGCAGACCGGCGGAACCCTCGGGCGTTCCCTGGATAACAATGCCTGCGAAGGTCGATGGTCCATGCGGTTAGGTGATCCCATCGCATGGATACCAGGCAACCCGGTCACGGTGCCGGCCAGTTCGGCCTGGATAGGGCAAGCCGTGACCGTCCCGGCCGACATGGACAATCCATATCTCTCCTTCTGTTACGACATCGTAACCCACGATAACTATCACTGGGCTTCCTTCCATGTGGAGATCCGTGATCCCGAGGGGCACCCCCTGGCTCAGGTGCTCCGAGACGGGTACAATCGCAACGGGAACACCGCTCGTGGCAACAACAACCTGGGGTGGAAGACTGCCAGCTACGACCTTCGCCCTTTTCGGGGAAAGACAATCTGGCTATGGTTTGAGAACCGCAACGAGTGGGACGGAGCGCGGGGCATCTGGACCTATGTAGATGCCGTTCGGATCGCCGATTACCCCGACCGGATCTACTTGCCAGCCCTCATGTTACATCCTGAGGCGGATCCGAATCCCAATTCGGGGTATCCATCACCAACCCCGGCGCCCCCCATGCCCACAGCCACGTCACAGGCTTACCCTGGCCCCCCCGCAACATCAACGGTCACGCCGACCCCCATAACTGCAGGGCCGGACACACCTACACCCAGCCCAACACGTACGCCGACGCGAACCACAACAGCGACGCGCACACCAACGCGAACTGCAACAGCGACACGTACACCAACGCGAACTGCAACAGCGACGCGCACATCAACGCGAACTGCAACAGCGACACGTACACCAACGCGAACTGCAACAGCGACGCCTACGCCGGAAGCATGTGATACCCTGGAGCCTAACGATACCCCAGAGCAAGCAATTCCGATCGCGCCGAATGGCTCTCCCCAGGCACACAGTTTTTACGCACCAGGCGATGTAGACTACTTCAAGTTCGTAGCAGTTGCTGGCCGTACCTATACCATTCAGACCTTGATCCTGGGAGGAAGTGTTGCAGACACGGTCCTGCGCCTGTATGAGTACCATCCCGACAGGGATCGCTATGAGATCATTGCTTACAACGATGATGACCCAGACCACTTTCCCGCCTCGCGCATCGACTGGGTCTATTGGCCGCAAGCTGGAGTGGATACGACGCACTACATACAGGTCAGCAACCGTGACCCAGAGCGGGGAGGGTGCGGTGACATGGTATACACCATCAGCCTCACCGACGCGCCGGCACCCCCTACTGCCACCGCTACCCCGACTGCCACGCTGACGCCCAGCCGCACGCCTGTGCCAACGCGGACCACAAAGCCAACTCGCACACCAACGCCGACCCGGACACCGACCCCAAGTGCAACACCCATCCCCGAATCGTGCGGCATCCTGGAACCCAACGATGCACCGGAAGAGGCGATTCCAATCACACCAGATGGCAACCCGCAGTCACAAAATTTCCACATCCCGGGCGACGTAGACTACTTCAAGTTCGTAGCAATCGATGGTCGCACCTACACGATCCAGACAGCCAATCTGCAGGGGCTTACAGACACGGTCCTGCGCCTGTATGAGTACCACCCCGACAGAGATCGCTACGAGCTCATCGCCTACAACGACGATGATCCCAGCCGCTTCCCGGCCTCGCGCATCGACTGGACATTCGCAGCTCAGGACGGCGTGGATACCACTCACTATGTTAAGGTGACAAACCGCAACCCCGAGCGGGGTGGGTGTGATATGACCTATCAGTTCTCTGTCCTCGAGCAGGGGGCAACCTCTACGCCTACCCCATCGCCCACAGCTACCTACACGCCCACCCCATCGTCCACGCCCACCCCATCGTCCACGGCTACCCGCACGCCGACCGCTACCCGTACGCCGACAGTCACCCACACACCAACAGCCACTTACACGGTGAGTCCGACACCTACACCGACGCCGTCGCTGACAGCCACGCCAACAGCGACCACGCCACCCGTCGAGATCGAAGTGACGCCGGCCAGCAACGCCGTGGGCTGGGTCACCAGCGCCTGGACCGAAGGCAATTTCTTCGGCGATGATGATATGTACACCGGCTTCCGCCAGGATGTAATCCATCATGGGGCTATCCAATTTAATCTTTCAGCCGTGCCGGCTGGCTCCCACATTCTGGCAGCCGAGCTGGAACTGACGGGTAAAGTCGGAGACTTCCTGGGGACAACCGGAGAATGGCGGCTCCGCCTGCTGGATTCCGCAGTGGATGCTGGATGGGCCGATCACGGATATACGGCCATCCACGATGCATCACCGCTGGGCGATGCCATCCCTCCGGTGCTCCACCCTGCCGACCTGGGGACCGATATCGTGAATGCTTTCACCTTCAACGTTGACCATCTAACCTACCTGGAGCAGCGCCTGACGACCACCGGCCGGGCCTCCTTCCGCCTGGACGGACCGCAGTCGGGCGACGACAGTCTCTTCAGTTGGTACAGTGGCTACAGCAACGGCGCCAACCCGCCAGGCCCCATGCCCGTTCTGCGCCTGATGGTATCCAGCCCGTAAGATAACTCTCTTGATACGACACTCTGTGGAGATGCAAAGATGAACTGGTGGGGGCATTGGGTTCGCTTGGGCCTCACAATCGCCGTGGTTGCAATTACCATCGTGCTCAACATCTGGATCAGCACAGACCCGGCAGAGGGAGGAGCGGGTCGCGAGTCACGAGTCACAAATGGGGAGAGGCAAGTCTTTCAACAGTTCAACCTGGCTGAGGTCACAACAACGACGGCCACAAGCACGGCCACGCCGGCCTGCTCCGACGCCTACGAGCCGGACAACACGCCATCCAACGCCCACACCGTTGACACCAATGGCATGGCCGAGACACATAAGTTTGACCCCCCTGGCGACGCGGACTACATCAAGTTCTTCGCCCGGCCGGGTTACATCTACACCATCCAGACCAGCAACCTGAGCGGCGAGACAGACACCGTTCTGTACTTATACCATACAGATGGGACCACCTTGCTCTTCCAGAACGACAACTGCCTGGACCCGGGGTGCCAGGCCCATGCATCGCTCATCAGCTTCAGTCCAGGGGAAGCCGGCGACTACTACGCCAGGGTAGAAGAAAAGCTTAGCCGGGGAGGATGTGACTGGACATACGACATCTCTGTGACAGAGGCCACCATTCTGACGCCCACGCACACGCCCACGTTCACCAGTACCCCTTCGCCCACCAGCACGCCGACGTCTACCCCTACCCTGACACCCACATCGACGACCACCCCTACCGCCACCCCTACGGCCACGGTAACGCTAACACCAACCGGCACAGCAACGGGCACACCCACACCGACCCCCACGCCCACTGCCACATCGACGCCGTGCTCCGACAGCTACGAACCAGATGATACCCACCTTGAGGCCAAAGCCATCGTGCCGGGCGATCCGCCACAGCACCGCTCCTTCCACACGGCAAATGACCTTGACTTTATCAAGCTGGCCACTATGACAAATTATATCTACACTATTCGGACCCTGAACCTGGAAGGAGCAACGGATACAATACTCACTATTCTGGATACAGACGGGACGACTGCATTGATGATGAACGATGACGATCCGGAGAATCCACCGGCCTCTCGCATCGTCTGGCAAGCTCCTGCTTCAGGCACATACTTCATCCGCGTCAGCAATTTCCTCAACCTCGGGAATTGCGATGCGAAGTACGACCTTCAGGTCGAGACGACAGGACCGATCACCGGACCAACGCCAACCCCCAGCCTTACGGCAACGATCACCCTCACCCCGATCCCGACGAATACAACTACGTCCACGGTGACGCCGACGCAAACGAGCACAGCCACCACGACGGTCACGCCCACGCCGAGCCCAACGCAGACGAGCACAACCACGCCTACGGTAACAAGTAGCCCCACGATGACGAGCACGGCCACCGACACGCCTACCGCGACAGTGACCGCCACACCCATAGCCAGCTTCACCAAACTCATGGTCATACCGGCCACGGATAACGTGGGTATCGGCAACACGCGAGTCATTGAGATTCGTCTGGAAGATGTCATCAACCTGTACCAGGTGGATTTCAGCCTGCAGTTCGACGCCAGTTTGTTGGAGGTTGTGGACACCGATGCCGGCCAGCCTGGCATTCAGGTTGAGCCAGGAGGCTTTCCCGACCCGGCAGAAGGGGCCATCATCACAAACACGGCCAACAACACCACGGGGACCATCGATTTTAACGTCGCCCTTCAGTCGCCGGCTGCGCCAATTTTCGGCAACGGCGTGGTTGCCCGCATCACCTTCCGAGGGCTGGCGGTGGGCACAAGCAATCTACTGTTCACCAAAGCTTTGCTACGCGATCCATCCGACAACTTTATCGACGTCACGCATGTAGATGGCAGCCTATCCGTCCAGCCGTCATCAGAAACAAGCACCCCCACGCCGACCCCAACATCCAGCCTGACCCCCACAGGCACACCGACTCCGACGTCCACCATCACCACTACGCCGCCCGCATGCGCCGACATCTACGAGCCCGATGATTCATGGACACAGGCCCATCTGCTGAAGGCCAATATCGGCCCACAAATCCGCAACTTCCATGCCCCGGGCGATGTTGACTACGTGAAATTCGGGGCCAAGGCCGGCTTCTCATACACCATTCGCACAGTGGACCTGGCCCCTGGGACCGATACCGTCGTCGAACTCTACGACACCGACGGTGTGACGCGCCTGGCGCGCAACGACGACGACCCGGACAGCGCTCCTGCTTCGCGCATCGACTGGCAATTCGACCACGACGGCACCTACTTCGTCCGGGCCGAGCAATTTAATCCACAAATGGGGAACTGTAGTCTCACTTATGGGCTGCAACTCACATCCGCGCTGCCCCCGACCACGGCAACGCCCACGCCTACTGTCACCCCGATCACCACACCGCAAGCGGCCCGGATCGTGGTTTCACCTCCCTTCACCGACCTGGCCGTCGGCAACACCACCACCATTGACCTGCGGATCGAAGACACCACTCAACTCTACCGGGTGAGCATGGCCATGAGCTTCGACCCCGGTATCCTTCAGGTTGAGGACGCTATACCGGAGCAACCTGGCGTACAGATCGCCCCCGGAACTTTTCCCGATCCGACCCAGGGCATCGTGCACGTCAACACCGTTGATAGCATCAGCGGCCTGATCGACTACCAAATTGAACTCACACCACCCGCATCGCCGGCTAACGGAGATGGCCTCCTGGCACGCATCACTTTCCAGGCTCTGACAACCGGGAGTAGTGACCTTCGCTTCACCAGCGTGCAACTCCTTGATTCAGAGGGACGCTTGCTGGAAGCAATCCCGGTGGGGGGCGCCGTAGTGATCGGCACAGCCCCCACGAGCACTCCCACCCCGGACAGCACGTCCTGTTCCGACGCCTACGAGCCAGATGACATTCTGTCCGAGTCGAAAGTCATTCGCCCTAATGAACTCCCCCAGCATCACAACCTGCACGTGGCAGGCGACGTGGACTACGTCAAGCTGGCAGCTACGGACAAGGATACCTACACCATCCAGACCTTGAACCTGGCCCCCAACACAGACACTGTGCTGACGCTCTACGATACGGATGGCGTGACCGTCCTGGCGCGAAACGACGACGACCCGGACACCGCGCCGGCTTCACGCATCACGTGGCGCTTCGTCGATCCGGGGACGTACTTCCTGGCAGTCGAGGGCTTTAATCCAAACCTGGGCAGTTGCCTCCTGGCCTACGACCTTCAGGTCACCAGGGAGTCATATCTCGACCCTCCGCAGAAGAGCTACGTTTTTCTCCCCATGATCGCGAAGAACCATTCCGGCGGCCCCATCACAGTACAGACTATACCTCAGGTTCAGCGTATCGTGCAGGGTCAAACAGCCGACGTGGACATCAACATTACAGGAGTGAATAGTCTCTATACCGCCGAGATATGGCTGCGATTTGATCCGCAGATATTGGCCGTCCGAGATGCCATATCGGCAGAGCCGGGCGTCCAGATTGAGCCTGGCCCGTTCCCCAACCCCGCTCATGGTATTATCGCTGTGAACGATGCCGACAATCGGCGGGGTGAAATCCATTACGCCGTTTTGCTCTCCGGTCCGGCGCCACCCGCTACAGGAAGAGGAAAGTTGGCTCGGGTGACCGTTGAGGGGCTGGCCATTGGTGCCAGCCCCCTTCTAATCCAGGAGGCAAGGTTGTTTGATCCTGCGGGCAGGCGATTGCCGGCTGTGGTGGCTGGCGCTACGGTTGTCGTCGAGCCCCCGACCACGGCCACATCCTCGCCTACTACGACGGCTACGCTCACGCCGTCACCAACCAACACATCGACACCGTTGCCATCACCGACCCCGTCGCCAACGGCGACCCAGCCACCTCAGCCAACGAACACACCGCCCCCACCGCCGACAGCAACCCAGCCACCCGCACCAACCAATACGCCACCCCCGGCACCCGCTACCGCAACCCCTCCCGGAGGCAGTTGCCGTGAGCTTGTGGTCAATGGAGGCTTCGAATCCGGCACCGCTAGCTGGATTCTGGGTGATAACCCCGTGCCACCACGGGTGACCTCGGATCGGCCCCACAGCGACCATCAGAGCCTGCTGCTCGGTCTTCGACCTCCTGAGTCCGACGTATATACCTACTCATCCGTGCGCCAGCCGGTTTACATCCCGATTGATGCCACCAGCGCTTTCCTGTCCTTCTGGTACTGGCCGGCCACGGAGGAGTTGGGCGCATCCGCAACCAATCGCCAACAGGTGCTGGTCTACGTTGGTGACTTCAACGACCGAGACCTGGGCGCTGTAATCCTCAACGGCAATTCTAACAGCCGGAGTTGGACTCAGTTGCGCCTGGATTTGCTTGAGTTGCTACCTCTTCGTGGTCAGATGGTTCACCTGTACTTCAATGTTGTCAACTACGGTGTCAGGGGCCGGCGCACGTGGATGTTTCTGGACGACGTATCACTGCAAGTTTGCGATTGAGGGAGCCGCCCTGGGCCGGCAGCCTGCAGCTAGTGCACTGTTTGTCCTGGATAACGTCGATTCCCCCCAGTCGCACAGCCTCCCGACCACGCCGGCGCAACCCGTAGCCACACGGAAACGCACACCCCGCCGGCCAACCCGGGCACGCCAAAACTTGCCCCTAATATGCCGCCAGCCGCGGAACCTACGCAGCGGCCCCCATTAAGCGGTAGCCGCAAGCGGCTTTTTCAGAGGGCCGCCGGCGCTACTTCCAGGTCCGCGACGAGATCATCGGGCAGCACAACCGCATCATGCAAGAACTGATCGACGGCTACGCCGTGGCCGCCCGCGCCGCCTACCGCCGGCTCGCTGTCCTGAGCTCGTCGAAACTGTGGTATAATAGTAAGCCCACCTCATGGCTGTCTGGGGGGTAAGGAGGAGCGGCGTGACTCAGGCCCGCATTAAGAATGCCCAAAGCAACAAGCACCCACCCCATACTTTTGAACTCGATGGCCTGGTGCTGGACCGGGCCGGCCAGGAAGTCACCGTCAACGGCCAGGCCCACCACCTGACACTCAAGGAGTGCCGGCTGCTGGCCACCTTGATGCAGCATGCCGGCCAGGTCCTCACGCGCGAGTTCCTCATGCAGGAAGTCTGGGACACCCACTACACGGGAGACACGCGCACCGTCGAAGTGCACATCGCCTGGCTGAGGAAGAAGCTTGTCCTGAGCCTTGTCGAAGGGCTGGAGGAAGACACCAGCAACCCGCAACGCATCCTCACCGTGCGCGGCGTAGGCTACATGTTCACAGTCCGTTCGTAGTCAGGCACGCAGCGGTAGCGGAGTGCCGTTGGTCCGTGCCACGCAAAGGGCTCAACACTCCAACGCAAACCTGCTTGCCATAAACCGCCCAGGGTGGTATAATGCAATCCAACTGTTGAACCCAAAGAAAAAGCCTCGCGGCTGGTCCAGAGCCCGAGGCGAGGACAGGTGTGAGATGGACACCTGACGAGGGAGATTGTAGCACGAGAACCCGTCGGGTGCAAGCCAGCCG
>CAZHMV010000136.1:0-15672 GCA_964532665.1 uncultured Anaerolineales bacterium | reverse complement strand
TGGCGGCGTCCTGAGCCTGTCGAAGGGTGGAAGGGAGAACAGTTCGTCGTAGTCGAAGCCTCCCGCGTGGTCAACGGCAATGATGTCGCCCGAGCGGCCCGGCGGGCGGGAACACTGCAGCGCGCCAACGTCCAGGCCATGGGCATAGTCATCGGCGACGAGTGGACCGGGCCGGAGATACGCCAGCGGGCGCAAGCCAGCGCCATCCAGTGGAAAGTGGGCGATGACTTTTCAGAGGGATGGCTGGACTTCCGCCGCCGGCCGGCATAAAAGGGGAAAGGGGAAAGGGGGAAGGGGAAAATGGGAAGGGGAAAATGGAAAGGGGAAAATGGAAGGGGGAGACTTGAAGTGCTTGATCAAGGAGAGGTGGAGGTGCGATATGCAGTACATGGTTTTACTACGGCAGCATCCATTGGGAAAGTATGTGGCGGTGGCGCCGGCGGTGCCAGGTTGCAAAGGTGAGGGGAAGACGCGAGACGAGGCGCTGCGTCGCCTCAAGACGGCTCTAGAAGACTGGCTGATCGAAACCGAGATCACCACGATTGAAGTGGCTATGCCAGCGCCAGGTGATGGCCAAGGGCTTAACCCCTGGCTGATGACGGCCGGCATCTTTGCCGATGATCCGATGCTGGAGCCGATGCTGCGCGAGATTTACATCGCCCGTGATGCGGAACGACCGGTGGAGTAGCCGTGGCCCTGTATGTTCTGGACACAGACAGTGTGACCTTTCAGCAAGCCGGGCGCGAGCCTGTTCTGCGTCGGCTGGCTGCGGTGCCGGCCGACACAGTCTATACAACCGTCATCACCCTGCGGGAGCAGATGCGCGGCCGACTGGCCAACGTAGATCGCGCTCAGGAAGGGCCGGCTCTGATCCACGCTTATGAGCAGTTGCAGGCCACGTTGCTCTATTTCTGTCGAGTAAACGTCTTGCCTTTCACGGCCGCTGCTGCGGTCAAACTGGCGGATCTGCGGGAACAGAAAGTGCGCATCGGCACTCAGGATTTGCGCATTGCCGCTATTGCACTGTCAGTGAACGGAATTCTGGTAACGAGCAATCGGCGGGATTTCGACCGGGTGCCGGGGCTGCTTATCGAGGATTGGAACCAGTAGTGCCCTGGCGGGGGGCTGGAAGCGGGAGAATGGAAGGGGGAAAAAGGAAAAAGGAAAAGGGAAGGGGAATTCCATCCTCCATTCTCTATCCTCCGTCCTCCATTCTCCATGAACTTCGCGCTGCCTACTACGCCACCGCCGCCCACAACCTCCTCCTCTACCACGAACTGACCCGCATCCTCCAGGCAATTGACAATTTGCAATTGACAATTGACAATTAATCGATCTGCTGATACCGCGCCAGCACCTGGAGCCGGCGGTGCAGGCCGTGAAGTCCCTGGGCTACCGCCAACCCTACCCGGAGATGCTTCCCGGGCACAACTAGGCCGCCGGCCACCACACCCACCTGCGCGGCGGACCGCACCAGAGCGTCATCGTGGAGCTCCACTGGAACCTGGTCGGCAGCGACTCTGACTGGCGCACGCCGTCTCTGGATTGGTTCTGGGAGCGAACGGAAGAATGGAAGGGGGAAAGGGGAAAAGGGAAAGGGGAAGATGGAGGGAGGAAAGGGGAAAAGGGAGAATGGAAAACGGAAAAGAGAAGGAGAAGGGGGGATTGAGTGGCGCAGCAGTACGCTGGTTGCGAACCGTGGATATTTGATGGAGAGAGATGGCAGTCAAAGAGACAGGGCGAGCGGCGGCAGATTCGGTCGTATAAAGACCTTGACGTGTACCACCCTTCGACAGGCTCAGGACGGTGTCTGGCGTATACGTTGGCGATGGAGGTATTCCATCTGACGGCGCACTTCCCGAAGGAAGAACGATACGGCCTCGTCGATCAAATGCGGCGGTCTTCGCGCAACGTCTGTGGGAATATCACCGAAGGGTTTGCCAGGCGGCGGTATCAGAAGGTCTTCAAGAACAGTCTCAACGATTCGCTCGGGGAGTCTGAGGAGACCAAGGGTTGGCTTGATTTCAGCCTGGATTGTCAGTACATCTCAGCCGACGAACACAAGACGCTCACGATCGGCTACGAGCAGGTAAGTGCGATGCTCTGGACTCTCATGACTCGTTGGGAAACGTTCCAATAATCTATCCCTTCGACCTCGCTCAGGCGCCGTCCTGAGATCCCTCCCGAGTCCATTGAGGGGCCTGTCGAAGCACCGCCCTGAGTCCTGGTCCGGCCCAGGACTTGTCGAAGGGGGTTTATCGAAGGGACAGGCTTCCATTCTCCATTTTCCATTTTCCCCTCTCCATTTTCCATTTTGGTCGGGTGTATGGCTTTGGCGAGGAGCATCTCAATCCCACAACCATCCCTTCGACAAGCCCCCAGGGCAGGCTCTTTTTGACTTACTCCCTTTTTGACTATAATTGTGTTACGGAAGTAAACAGACGATCTCTTAACCAAGGAAAAGATAGAAATGGCATTGATAGGTTTGCTCAAAGACATGAGCACTCTTGAAACTCAACTCCATCGCTTTGAGGAGCGCTTTGGTGTGAAATCACGTGACTTTTACGAAGCGATGGAGCGTGGTCAGCTTGAAGAGTTTGATGCGCTTGACGAGTATCGCATGCAATTCATTGAGTGGCATGCACTCTACAAGACTTGGCTGAGCTTTGATGAGAAGTACCGTCAGTTGATTGAGCGGCAGCCCGTCGCTATTCAGATCAAATCTACCGTAGCTGCCTGATGACAAAATCCCTGCCTTAACTGGGTTAGAGTCTCCTACCGATAATCTAAGGTTATCTTCCACCACCAGCACTCTCCCCCTCCTATACGCATCGCTTTAGCCAGGTCGGATGTGAAGGCTAGGGCGGTGGGGGTGGCGGTTGGAGGGGATAACCTCAGATTATCGGTAGATAATGTCAAGTTACTTAACAGGCTCGGTATCCGTCGGCGGGCCAAACTTGCTATAAGTCGCATCGATGTAAGCGCGAATCTCCTTCGCCGACTTGCCCTGCTCTGTCATGCGCATCACGTCACGCGTGATATCGACGCAGACACCTCAGAAGAAGGCGTGTTTCTCAAAGACAATTGTCCCATCCGGTTTGACCTCGTCGATGTAACAATCTCGGTTGCTCTTATGTCCCATCCCCCCGCAACCGCAGTAGCAGGGAAAGTTGGTCAGGTAGTCCTGATTCGCCACGGCGAACTGGTACGCCTCACGCACCTTGGGCTCGGCCTGTTGGATCTCAGGCGGCAGCACGGACACCGACGCCAGTTCGAGTTTGACCGACTGCTTTGCCCCGCCGCCAGAACAAGCGGCCAGGCCAATCACGGCGGCGATGGACGCCAACAGCACCATCGCTGGTCGAAACATTGATGACACCTGTAGCGGTGCAGGCATAGGCGACTCCTTTTTCTCAACTCATAATCCGGGTGATGCGGCTCAATGGGGCGGATCAACTACGCTCCATGGTACTGGCAGAAGGTCATGATTGGGTCAAATTTCCATCCATGTTTGGTCAGAATGTGGCCGGCCCGGCCCGATCATCTGCAACTCGAACCGACCTGGCCTCCACACAGAACGGACAAGACGGCAAAGAGATGTGCCGTTACGGGCTTGTGTTGACAGAACCCAGCCTTTTGGTATAATTAGTGACGTCATTTCAACCAGCATGACCAGACAGGCCAACAGCCGCCCGTAACTTTCGACCTCGAGCGGCGTTATTCATAGCGTGAAATCTTACACCATGTAGTAGTTGGTCGTCAAGGAGCTGAAGGAAGGCTTTCGCCGTGGTAACGGTCTGTTTTTTTGACTCAAATTACTACGTGCCGTAGGACTTGTAATGGATGTAAGAGGTTTGTAGTGAGCCGCGCAGCGCAGCGGAGTGGCGTTGTTGAACGGCACTCCAGTTCCTTCGTTTCCCTCAGGACGCCTGACTACAAACGTGCAAAATGAGGAGGTTTGATTCGTGGATGCACCCAACATCTCCGTCTTCCTGGCATTCATCGCCGGCCTGCTTTCGTTCCTGTCGCCGTGCGTGTTGCCCCTGGCGCCGGCCTACGTCGGCTACCTGGGCGGCACCGCTCTGGTCACCGCCGAAGGCATAGTCATCAGCGACCGGCGCGCGACGCTCATCCATGCCCTGAGCTTTATCGCAGGCTTCTCGGCTGTCTTTATCGCTCTGGGAGCATCGGTGGGGTTGATCGGCTATCTGCTGTACGACTTCATGCCCCTGATCCAGAAGGTGGGCGGCGTGCTCCTGGTCATCTTCGGCCTCCACTACATGGGCGTGTTCAAGATCCCCTTCCTCTACCAGCAGAAGCGCATCGAGTTCCAGGCCGATCCCCGGCTGGGTTACTTCTCCTCATTGCTGGTGGGGGTGTTCTTCGGCGCCGGCTGGACGCCCTGCATCGGGCTGACCCTGTCGGGCATCCTGATGCTGGCCGGCAATGCCGCCACGGTGAGCCGGGGGGCGTTTCTGCTGGCGGTGTACTCGGCCGGGCTGGGAGTCCCGTTCCTGCTGTTGGGACTGGCGCTGGACCGGATGTCGGGCTGGCTGAAGCGGCTGAACCGCCGCATGAACCTGGTGTCCATCATCAGCGGGCTGTTCCTGATCGCCATGGGCATCATCGTGTACACGAACACTATTGGCAAGCTGAACGCCTGGTTCTACCGGGTCTTTGGGTTTAACACCATTCTGTGAGGAGGCTGTATCATGCCGCAATGGATTCAGGTTCACGTCATCTCGGAGGAAGAAGAGCCTTTGCCGGCATCTGAGACCGAGATACCGGGTTCTGATACAGCAGCGGATGCGCATCCTGAGCTTGAGGATCAAGCACCAGAAGCTCCACAGGGTCCAGCGGTGTCCATGGAAGAAGGTCCCAGGGATGTTACCGCAGAGCCGCTTATCGTCTCGACCCGGCATGTTATCCTGGCTACCATGGCCGGTTTGCTGATGCTGGTGCTGGCCGGCGCTATTTGGTTCTACGGACGAGCGCGCCTTCAGCCGGCGGCAGCACCACCGGTCGCCCGATTGGCGGACATCGTTGCGGCCCAAGGTTCGACTGCGGCCACGGCTGGCACATCGGGCCCGGCATCCCTTCGACAGGCTCAGGACACCGCTTCCGGGCCGAGCTCACAGGCACAGCCGCTCTCAGGCCAGGTGGCAGCAGACGTAGCCCGACTGAAGGGTAGTGAGCCGTCGTCCGACGTCGCCCGCCGGCTGGCTTCGGACAAGCCAGTGGCTATTGTCAACGGTGAGCCGATTACCGAGGGCCAGTTGGAACGGGATGTAGGTATCGGTCGCGTGCTCTACCCGCTGCTCCGGGGCGTCCCGGTCGGCGACGACCCTCAGACGCTGGAGCGCATGCGCGCAGACCTGCTCAGCAGCCTGATCGACGAGCGACTGCTGGTCCAGGCGGCTGAAGAAGCTGGCCTCGCCATCGAGGATGCAGCGTTGGAGAGCCGGTTGGAAGGCATCCTGTCCCGGGTGGGCCTCGCCGAAACAGACCTGGCAGAAATCCTGGCTTCCGTCGGTGTGACGATGGATGATGTTCGCGCCTCGCTCCGCTCCACCATGCTGGCTGAGCAATTCGTGGCTGACAATCCAGCGCCGGCCGGCGTGTCAGGCAAGTCGGCCTACGAACGATGGGCCAGGGCCTTGCAGCAAGAAGCCGACATTCAGATCGTGATGGAGGAGGCCAAAGGGCGGACAGTGAAGCTAAACCAGCCGGCGCCGCCCTTCACCTTGCGTACGCCTGACGGTGACGTCATCAGCCTGAGCGACTTCGCCGGCCAGCCGGTGCTGATCAACTTCTGGGCCACCTGGTGCCCCCCCTGTCGCTACGAGATGCCGTTCCTGCAGGCGGCGTATGAGAAGTACAAAAGTCAGGGCTTCGTGGTGCTGGCCGTCGATATCCAGGAGACGCCGGAAGTGGTGAAGCCCTTCTTGCAGGAACTAGGGCTGACCTTCCCGGTCGCCATGGATCGCAGTGGCGCTGTGTCATCCGCCTACCGCATTCAGGCAATTCCCACCAGCATATTCGTTAACCGCGACGGAGTGGTGGTTGACATCCACCGGGGCGCACTGACGCCCGATGTGCTTCAAGGTTATCTGGACAGGCTCATCACACCTTGAACACAGAGACCTTCCTCCTTTCTTGCAGACACCTGCCGTCTCGAGGCTGAAATGGGGCGGAAGCCTCGGGGCGGCAGGTGATTCTGATGATCGGCGAACGGCGTATGCACCTGGGTGGTGGTTGTTCCCGGATGTTGCGTGGTCCCTCCCAGTGCCACCGGCGACAGCCGCCACCCAGGGCAGCGACAAACGTAGAACGCTAGTTGTGGAGGCAAATGAATTGGCAACGCGCAATACGCAATACGCAAGACGCAGTTCTCATAGCCGGCGCTGGGTGTGGCCGGCAATGTTCGTTGTCGCGCTCCTGACCCTTTTTGCTGGCGGCTTCATGATTTCAAACAGCGGACTTCTGAACCGTTGGATAAAGCGAGATGCGACAGCCATCGGTGGGGAGTCCGTCCCATCGACCCGCCGTCAGGCCCAAGGCGCGGCTGGAGTCATGCGGAGTGACGGTGGCCAGGAGCAACCTCCAGGCAACACCGCAACAGCAGTGGTAGCCGTTGTGAATGATCAGGTAATCACCCAGGCTGACGTCGATCTAGCTATCGCCGTGGGGCGCGTCTTCTACCGCGCATCTCACGATCAACCTCCAGGGCGGATCGATGAAGCCGGCGTGGTGCGCCAACTGGTTGATGATGCGCTGGTCCAACAGGCGGCCACGGCAGCCGGCATAAGCGTCACCGGGCGAGAGATCACTGGCTTTATCAGGCAACTGAAAGCGGGCGAAGGCGCTTCCGACGAGGCCCTCACAACAGCGCTGCAAGCTGAAGCGATCACCATGGACGAGTTACGCGCGGAGATTCGTCGGGTAGCGATCAACAACAAGTTTGTACAACAGCAGGTAGCGGCCGGCATGCCGGCAGATCAGGCCGACGCGGCCCTCGCCAACTGGCTGGACCAACAGCGGGCTCAGGCTGACATCCACATGGAGCAGATTGGAGCGGCTGAGCCCGTGGCCAGCCTCGGCGAACCCGTCGTGGGCGCTCTGGCCCCCCAATTCACCCTCAGCGATCTGGACGGCAACGAGTTTACGCTGAATAACCTGCAGGGCCAGGCCGTGCTGATCTACTTCTGGACCACCTGGTGCCCGCCGTGTCAGGCCGAGATGCCGGCCATTGAAGCTACCTACCAGAAATACAAGGACCAGGGCTTCCGGGTCCTGGCCGTGGATGCCGAAGAGCAGCCGGCACCGGTCCAGGACTTCGTTCAGAAGTTCGGGCTGACCTTCCGGCCGTTGTTGGACCAGACCGGTGCTGTGGCGAAGCGCTACCGGGTACGCGGATTGCCTACCAGCTTCGTTGTGAATCGGCAAGGTGCCATCACGGCCGTACAAGTGGGAGCGATGACCCCTCAAGAGATCGAACGGTTCGCGACGGAGGCCATGGCCAGCACACAGGCACCCCGGCAGCAGGTCACAGCGGCAGGTCACGATGGCGATCACGAACTGAGCGAAGTGCACTGGCATGCCCGGTTACGAATCATCGTCAATGGGCGCGAGGAGCAACTGTTCAATCTCGAAAAGAAGAAGTTCATCGACATCCATCGCCCGAATCTCACATTAGGTGAGGCGCTGGCGACGCACGAGATCAACTACGCTGAGGATTGCATTCTGGAAACCTGTCAGGAGGAACAGAGGAGTGGTAGTAGGCTGACAGTGCGTATCAACGGGAAAGAAACGGCTGATTTTGCCGGCTATGTCCTGCATGACGGCGATGAGATCGTAATGGAGCTGCGATAGGTGGAGGATGGAAAGAAGGAGAGTATCGTATGAGTCAAAGTCTTAGCAAACGGGAACGGAAGAAGCGCCTGAAAGAACTGCGGCAGCAGGAACGACAGCAACAGGCGAGAGCAGCCAACTTGAGGAAGGTCGGCGGTATCCTGGCCCTGGTGCTGATCATTGCCGGCCTGGGATATGGCGGGTATCGGTGGGTGTCCGGGGCCAGGTACTACCCCCCAACTGACTTCGCTGGCCACACCGAACACCTCCCCTCCGCCCACATCCTGACTGAACCGATGTCTCTGCCCGTCCAGAAACATATGCTGGAGCACGCCGATGGCGGTGGACGCCCAGGCGTGATCATAAACTACAACTGCGATGATTTCCCCTGCGAGTCCGATGTAGTGGATCGGCTCACAGAGATCGCTCAGGAGTATCCAGGCCACGTCTACCTGGCTCCGTTTCCTGACATGGATGCCAAGATCGCGCTGACTCACGTTGGAAAACTTGAAACGCTGGACGAGGTCGATGAAGCGCGAATCCGGTCTTTTATCGAGAACAGCCCCAAGTAGCTTCGTATTGATGAAAGGTAACTACCCAGCCCGCCGCGACGCGACGAGCAATGAATTGCCCGTCTGATACTGCGAAACCCGTTGAAACGGGTTAAGGTTTGAACACGTTTTAACGTGTTTTTCGTATCAGGCCGTGAATTCATTCATGGCTGAATGAGAGTATGGAAATGAACGAGGGGTTGACTGAGGAAACATCGGCTGCGAGGGGAAGTGCGGCCGTTGACGCTTTTGTCGCCTGGTTTGCAGAGCATTGGCTGGCCATCGTCATCGGTCTGCTGGTGGTGTATGCCGGCCTGCCGTGGCTGGCGCCGGTCTTCATGAAGCTGGGTTGGACCGGGCCGGCCTCCGCCATCTACCTGGCCTACAGCTTTATGTGTCACCAGCTTCCGCAACGATCGTACTTTCTGTTCGGCCAGAAGTTGACCTACAGCCTGCCTGAGATCAGCACGGTCTGGCAATGGCAAACCTTCGCCGATCTACGGCAGTTTACCGGCACGCCGGAGATGGGCTACAAGGTCGCCTTTGCCCACCGCCTGTCGGCCATCTGGCTGTCGGTGTTGGCCGGCAGCCTGATCTTCGGGGCGGTGCGCCGGCGGGCACGGCCATTGCCCTTCAAATGGTATCTGCTGCTCATGTTACCCATGGCCGTCGATGGTTTCACCCACATGTTCACCGAAGTGGGTCTTGTCGATTGGCGCACCACCAATGCCTGGTTCCAGCCGTTGGCCGGCCTGCTGGGGATGCAACTCAGCACGAGCTTCTACGCCGGCACCTCGCTGGGTAGCCTGAACTGGGCCTTGCGGACCCTGACCGGCGGGCTGTTCGGCCTGGCATCGGTCTGGTTCGCCTATCCGCACATTGAGCGTGGGATGCGAGAGATCCGACACAACCTCGGATCCGCCCAGAGGAGCGTCCAGGATCCGTTGTCGGTCACGCAGAGCGACCTGGCAATGCCGGCCTTGCCAGGCCAAGCCTCCGCCCCCTTCCAAAGTCAGAAGCATTTATCCGGTGTAGAACGTTGAAAGGAGTTTCATTGATGGCCAAACGAATGCAGATTCAGTTGATTGTAGTGACCGCGACCCTTGCCCTGATCGCCGTGGCCTGCGGCGGTTCCGCCAGGACCCAGCAGCCGGCAGCTTCGCCGGCACGCCAGTCGGCTCCGCAGTCAGTTCCAGAAGCACCAGTGGGGACGAATATCGGCCAGCGAGCGCCGGACTTCACGCTGAAAGACCTGAAGGGCAACCCCATCTCGCTCAGCGACTATCGGGGCCGGCCGGTATTGCTCAACTTCATGCACACCTGGTGTGTGCCATGCAACAACTCAGCGCCTCGGATGAAAGACGCCTTCGACACCAACAAAGATAAGGGCTTTGTGATCTTATCTGTGGATGTGCAGGAGCCGCCGAGCGCCACTCGGGCTTTCATCGACAAGTACGGTCTGGCATATCCCTTCGTGTTGGATTCGAAGGGTGATGTCCAACGCCTTTATGGCGCCCGCGCCATGCCGATCAGCTTCTTCCTGGATGCGAACGGCGTCATCCAGGCCATACAGCCCGGCGAGCTGACGCGCGCGTGGATTGAGAGCACGCTGGCAGACGTCAGTAGCTGAAAGAGTTCTTAGCACCAATACCTTTCAAACAAATAGCGTCCAGACCTCGGAGGTCTCAGGTGTGCCTCTAACTGATAAGATTCAAACCAGTTTGAGGCCAGTCTTGCTCCTGAGTGTCTGTCTCGAAGACCTCCGAGGTCTTATCTGAGCTACCTGTGACCTCCCGGCCACGTCAGCACGGGCATATTCACGACAATGCCGGGACGCTTGATGGTCACCTCCCCCTTCGACTCCGCAGCTTTCACCTCTTCCACAGAACGTAGCTCTCGTGCGGTAGCACCCTCTTCCCAGGCGACCAGGTTGATCGCCCGCAGTGGGCTATACCCCTCGTCACCCGGCACCGCATCAAACACGTCGGGCTGAAAGCCAAAGGGACCGCCACCCTGAAGACCATTGGTGAAAACGTAGCAGCGGCCATTTCCTCGGCTTTGGGCAACAGCCGGCCACCGAAGGAGTTGGTGTTCCGATTCCCCATCCCGTCATGTGATTTTGTTGACAAGAGAATATTTTTCTGGTATAATGTCAGTTGACTTTCAATATTTTCTACTATAGTTATCGTGTTTATTCGTATTGCATATCTCTCTATCGCCAAGTTCTTCATAGTAAAGGTTGTGATCCACGATCGCGAGTGCCTGGAGGCTATTTGCTTTCAAGAAGACATGTGACAAAATCATACTAACGCGTTTGCAGTTTTGCGAACTAATGCGTTGAGTGTCGGAAGGCGAGATGAAATGGCTACACTATGGGATGACCTAAAGGGCGCTTTCGATCGTTTCGCGGGTGCCAAGAGCACGGACGGTGACGATAGCAGGGACGATGATGCGACTCAACCCGATCAAGTGATGGAACCGGCCCCTGGAAACCCCCGTATGGTACAATGCGTGAAACTCCGGCGCGAATTGCCCGGACTGGAGAGGCCCCCGTTTCCCGGTGAACTGGGCCAGCGCATTTTCGAGCACGTCTCCAGGCAAGCCTTCGACATGTGGCAGGAACAGCAGACGTTGATTATCAACCACTATGGACTTAACCTGGCTGATCCGGAGGCGAAGCAGTTTCTGATGCAAGAGATGGAAGCTTTCTTCTTCGAGGAACAGGAGCATGTGCCCGAGGGCTGGATCCCCGAGGACCAGCCGGGTGGCCTGGGGCCGCAGGGTAAAGATAGTCCGCCGGGTGCGCAGGGCAAAGGTGGCGGCCCGCTGGCGCCACAGGGCAAGGGCAATGATCCGCCGGTACCGCAACGCAAACAATGAGAGAACCCGGCGCGATCTTACTCATCTCGTGTTACGAGCTAGGCCATCAGCCGCTCAGCCTGGCCTCGCCCCTGGCTGTTCTGAGGCAGGCCGGCTACGAACCCCTCGGTCTCGATACGAGCGTCGAAACGCTGTCGAATGACGCCATTACGCGTGCTCGCTTCGTCGGCATCTCTGTCCCGATGCACACAGCGATGCGCCTCGGCGTGCGCGTGGCTGAGCGGGTGCGGGCCATCAACCCGGAGGCTTACATCTGCCTCTATGGCCTCTACGCCACCCTCAACGCTGACTACTTACTCCAGCATTACGCCAACTCAGTGATTAGCGGTGAGTACGAACAACCGCTGCTGGAGCTTGTTCAGGCGTTGGAGCGCGGCGAACCGGCGTGTATCGAGCGTGCTGACGACCAGAATGGGAACGGTGAGCCTTATATCGCTAAGATTCCCTTTACGGTTCCAGATCGCGCAAACCTGCCATCGCTGGAGCACTACGCACGATTCCAGAGCGACGGAACAGCCGCACTGGCCGGCTACACCGAGACGAGCCGTGGCTGCCTGCACACCTGCCGGCACTGCCCGATCACCCCGATCTACAACGGCCGTTTCTTTGTCATCCCCCGCGAATTCGTTCTGGAAGACATTCGTCAGCAAGTCGCGATGGGTGCCCGCCACATCACCTTCGGTGATCCCGACCTCTTCAACGGCCCGGGCCATTCCGTCGCCATCGCCCGACGGATGCACCACGAGTTTCCCCATCTCACCTTCGACGCGACCACCAAGATCGAGCATATCCTTGAATTTCGCAGGTACATGCCTGAACTCAAGGAGCTGGGATGCGCTTTCATTGTCTCGGCCGTCGAATCGCTGAGCGATTTGGTCCTGGAAAAGCTCAAGAAAGGTCATACAAAGACTGATGTGATCGAGGCGTTGGATATCCTGGGCGCGGCCGGCATTCCCTTACGACCCTCGCTCGTCGCATTCACGCCGTGGACGACCATCGACGATTACCTCGAGGTGCTTGACTTCGTCGAAGCCCGTGGCCTCATTCGGCACGTTGACCCGGTGCAGTATTCGATCCGTCTTCTGATTCCACCGGATTCCGCGATTCTGGACCTGCCAGATACCGGTTCCTGGCTTGGACCCCTGGACGCAGCGTCTTACACCTATCGGTGGGATCATCCTGACCCGCGCATGGACGATCTATACTGGCAGGTAAGCAAGCTGGTGGAAGAAGCAGCCCACACCAATACCGACACCTTGACCACCTATTACGCGGTCAAGGCCCTGGCGGCTTCGGTGGCAGGTGTTCCGGTGCAGATTCCGGCGCCGGCAGAATGGCCGGCCTGGCCCGCAGTGCCTGGGCTCACCGAAGCGTGGTTCTGCTGAGCGGAGCCCACTGCGGATCAGGTTGATCCGCTTTATAGACTCCGATGACACTGTCGGCCTCTATTTCCGAGACGTGCGCCCAAATCCGCTGCTGTCCCGTGAGGAGGAAGTCGATCTCGCCAAGCGTATCGAGCGCGGTGAAAAGGCCAAGCATCGCCTTACCACGGCCAGCGGCATACTCGGCCTCGAGGACCGCACATACCTGGAAGCCGAAATCGAGCAGGGTCGAGAGGCGTTGCAGAAGCTGGTGCAATCGAACTTCCGCCTGGTTATCAGCATCGCCAAGAAATACATGGGACACGATGTTCCTCTGCTGGATCTGATCCAGGAAGGGAACCTCGGGCTGATGCGCGCGGCAGAGAAATTCGATTATCGCAAGGGCTATAAGTTTGGCACTTATGCCACCTGGTGGATCCGGCAGGCTGTCGCGCGGGCGTTGGCCGATCAGGGAGGGACGATCCGTATCCCAGTGCACATGAAGGATCGGATCCAGCGCTTGAACCGACTATCTCGCGAGTTGGAGATGGAATTGGCGCGTTGGCCTAGCCCTGAGGAAGTTGCCGAAGAGATCGAGCTTAGCCTCAGCCAGGTCAAGCAGGCCTTGAATGCCACCCAGCAGCCCCTCTCGCTAGAGCAGCCGGTTGGCGAGGAAGGGGACAGCGAGTTGGGCGACTTCATCAAGGCCGATAACCTGCCTGGTCCATCAGAAGCGATTGATCACACACTCTTGTCTGAGGAGATCGAAGCGGTTCTATCTACCTTGACACAACGCGAGACCCGCGTTCTCGCGATGCGCTACGGCTTGAGTGGCGGGCGCGAGTACACGCTGAAGGAAGTCGGCGAGAAGTTTGGCCTGACACGGGAGCGCATCCGACAGATCGAACAACAGGCGCTGCGCAAACTGCGGCATCCGGGTCGCAGCCGTTGGCTCCGTGCATATCTGAACTAACAGTGTCCATCTAGGGTGACACCGGTTCAGGAGCTAGACCCAATACCTTTCGAAATAACGGAGCGAGCGCCGGTCGAGTAGGGCCGAAGGCACGTATCGAGACCAAGCGAAGCGGCTTTGCGGGCGTACCGGCTCTGGGAGAGCCGCGCCTGGTCTCGATACGCTCCCCTACTCGACCTACGGCGCTGACTTGAGCTTATTTGAAAGGTATTGGAACTAAACCAGGCGCCGTAGCCAAGGGGAAAGGCACGGGGCTGCAGCCCCCGGATCGCCGGTTCGAGTCCGGCCGGTGCCTCTGTAAGCGTTTGACTACGCAACTCCTGTTATGCGTATATCTGCGCGTCGATCTCGCTGGTGCCCTCAGTGAGCCTGCTATCTTGATGACAGGTCTTGCCTCATACTTTTGTATGAAAGGAGATCGCGAACAATGACCTACGTCATTACCGAACGTTGTACTCGTGACGGTGCGTGCGTTGAGGTCTGCCCAGTCGACTGCATCGTACCCGGGCCCAGGGGTGACCCCGACTGGCCTCATTTCTACATCGACCCGGACGTCTGTATCGACTGTGGTGCGTGCGTTCCGGTATGTCCACCCGAGGCAATCTTCGCGGAGTGGGAGTTGCCGGCGGAGTACGAGGACAACATCGAAACGAACGCTGACTTCTTCCTCGATGGCCCAGCTTATTGGGACTTTGACCTGGAGGAGCAGCGTGAGCAAACCTAGCTAAGGTCGGCCCTTCGTCCTACGCCCTTGTGCGACGCGAAAGTCACTTGTACGCATCACAGTACCCGGGGAACGCCCCCAGGCAGCCCCCGGGTACTGTAGTGCTTTACCCCACCGGGAAGCCGGCCTGGTCGATGGCCTGGCGGATACTTCGGCTGAGCTCAGTACAAGTCTCATCTGGCGCTGTCCGGCCATCCCGGTAGTGGACCGTGACCGTTTTCCCCTCCAGGTCGCCTTCCACGGTCTCTACCTCCGGCAGCCGGCTCACAACTCGTGTGATGGTGCTCAGGCAACCCTCGCAGTGCATAGACGGGACGCGCAGCTCCAGAGTGTGTAGTTCAGGCGCTTCGCGTTCCACCGTCCTGGCTTTGGGCAGCAGCCGGCCAGCGAAGGAGTTGGCCAGCACCGTGCTCACGCTCAGTGCCATGGCCACCATGGCCCACACCGGGTGCACCAGCCCCGTGGTGGCCAGGGGCACCCCGATGCCGTTGAACGCGAAGGCCAGCGCCAGGTTCTGCACCGTCTTGCGGTATGAGGTACGCCCGATGTGATAGGCATCCACCACGCCCCCCAACCGCTCGCCCACCAGAATCACGTCCGACGACTCGATGGCGATGTCCGTGCCGGCGCCGATGGCGATGCCCACATCGGCCTGCATCAAGGCCGGCGCATCGTTGATGCCGTCTCCCACCATGGCCACCCGATAGCCCTGGGCCTGGAGTTCCCGAACTTTGGCCGCCTTCTCGTCTGGCAGCACCTCGGCCAGCACCTGGTCAATACCCACAGCCGTCGCCACAGCCTGCGCGGTGCGTGCGTTATCGCCGGTGATCATGATCGGCTCCAGCCCCGCCGCTTTCATCCGCGCGACAGCCTCTCTGGCATCCTCCTTGAGGGTGTCGGCGATGGCGATCATCCCTGTGAGTTCCCATGAGTTCCTCTGAGTTCCTGCGGAAGTTCCTGGGAACTCGGAGGAACTCGGGGGAACTCGGGGGGACTCGGGGGAAGGCTGCACCGCCACAAGCACCACCGTTTTGCCTTCGCCCTGCAATCGCTCCAGGTCCGCCCGGATCGGGTCCAGGTCCACCCCCAGGTCATGGGCGAAGAAGGCCGGACTGCCGACGAAGACGGTGCGACCCTCCAGCCGGGCGCGCACCCCCTTGCCCGGCACGGCCTGGAAGTCCGTGACCTCAGCCAGAACCTGCCCTGAGGTCCCTCCTGAGCGACGTCCTGAGCCTGTCGAAGGGCTTGACGAAGGGCCTGTCGAAGGGTCAACCCCTTGCTCCAGAGCATAGTCCACAATCGCCCGCCCCAAGGGATGCTCGGACACACTCT
>CAZHMV010000135.1:12615-15694 GCA_964532665.1 uncultured Anaerolineales bacterium | reverse complement strand
TGATCAGTGATCACTGGTTGGACTGCTCTGAAAACAGTTGGCTAGATGGCTAATGGCTAGATGGCTGAGCGGTAACAATGTGAGCCATCCAGCTATCCAGCAATTTTCACGCTTCATGGAGCCTCGTGGGGGCATGTTGACTGATCACTGTTGACTGATCACTGATCACTGTTCACTGGCTCCTTCAGGAGGGATTGGATGGCGTCCATGCGACTTCCCAGTGGGGTCTATCACGAATCCTACACCGAGGATCACGCCTGGTGGCAGACTCGTTTCGTCAGGCTGCGTATGTTGTTTCTTGTGGGGATCCTCATTGCCTATCCCTTCCTGGTCAGGCTGGGACCTCTGGCCCGCATCCCGCAACTGCAGGTGCCCGTGGCGATTCGCATCGGCTACTTCATCCTCATGGCCATGGGCGTGCAACTGCTGATCGGGTACACGGGGGAAATCACCCTCGGGCACACAGCCTTTGTGGCGGTGGGGGCATACGCCAGTGCAGCGGTACTGCTGCGTTTCCCGTGGCCGGAGTCAGTCCTCAACTCAGGGATACTCTACCCCATGAGTGTAGTAGTCGGAGCGGTGACAGCCGGCCTGTGGTCGGTGCTCTTCGGGCTGCCGTCAGCCCGCATCAAGGGGTTCTACACCATCATGACCACCATGGCGGCGCAGTTCATCACCGTCAACCTCATCCTCACCCAGTACGTGTCCATGAGCGAGGGGCGGGTGCTGAGCTGGGATATCCCCAAAAATCTGGTGAAGATTGGCCCGTGGCAGATTGCCGGCAATAATAAGGCGGTCTACTATTGGATGCTTGTGCTGGTGGTGTTGTGTGTGATTTGCATGGCCAACCTGGCCCGGACGCGTGTGGGGCGGGCCTGGGTGGCTATTCGAGACAACGACATCGCCGCCGAGGTCATCGGTGTCAGCGTATACCGCTATAAGCTGTTGGCGTACTTCGTGGCCGGCGCCTTTGCAGGTGTGGCCGGCGCCTTTCTGATCAGCAAGCAGCCCTTTATCAGTCAGGAGGACTTCACATTTGTCCTCTCGCTGGAGCTGGTGGGCGTCATTCTCATCGGCGGTCTGGGGAGCAACTACGGCACCATCTTCGGGTGCATGTTCTGGGTTCTGGCGGACAGTTTCCTGGTGAGCCTGGTGCGCCCCCTGTCGGTCATCGTACCGCAGTTACAGCCGGCGTACTTTCGACAGATGGGCTTTGGCCTGGCCATCATCCTCTTCCTGATCTTCGAGCCCAATGGCCTGGCTTACCGTTGGTGGCAGATTAAGAACTGGATTCACCTGTGGCCGTTCTCGTACTAGGAGCCAAAGGAGGTGATGTCCCCAACAGTGAAATCGTAGCAAAGATGGGAACTCAGTGCGCGGGTGACGATTGCACTCGATCACACAGGCCGATCGCGTACGATTGAGGAACAAAGGAGGGGTATTAAAAGATGAAAAAGCATCACTGGCTCTGGATCATCCTGGTCCTTGTAGCGACCCTGTTGCTGGCGACCGCTTGTGCCCAGCCGGCCCCCCAGCAGGCAGCCCAGGAGATCCAAATTGGCGCTCTGTATGACCAGACTGGTCCGACTTCGGATGTGGGCCAGGACTACGCGCTGGGGGTGCAGGAAGCCGTTGCCTACGTCAACGACCAGGGCGGCATCAACGGCAAGAAGATCGTCCTCCACGGCTACGACTACAGCTATGACAAGTCGAAGGCCGCCACCCTCTACGCTCAGATGAAAGACCAGGACAAGGTGATCGCCATCCTGGGCTGGGGCACCGGCGACACCGAGGCGTTGCGCCCCTCGGTGACTGACGACAAGATGCCCTACGTCTCCGCCTCTTATTCGGCGCACCTGACCGACCCGAATGAGGCGCGCTACAACTTCTTCAACTCCAGCGACTACTCTACCAACGCCCGGGCGGCCCTCACGGCCTGGTATGATGAGGTCTGGCTCAAGTCCGATAAGTTCAAGGCGCGCCGGGATGCCGGCGAGAAGCCGAAGATGGTCAACTTCTACGCCCTGGAGCACCCATACGCCAATGCCCCCATCAAGGCGTTGAAGGAACACGCAGAACTTCTGGGCTTCGATGTGGGACCGGATCAGAATGTCGGGCTCGGCGATAAGGAGGCCGTCACCCAGGTTCTGGCCGCCAAGGAGTTCAAGCCGGATGTCTGCTGGCATGGCAACACGACGGCCTCGGTGTTCGCCACCGTCCGCGACGCCGTGGACAACGGTCTGGGGTGTGACTGGATCATCGACAACTGGGGCTTTGACGAGAACCTGATCGATCTCCTGGGCGATAAGGCGGAGAAGGTGATGGTGGCCGGCGTGGCCCCCTGTGCCTTCTACGGAGAGGACGTGCCCAAGATGGACAAGGTCAAGGAGTATGCCCAGAAGCTCCACCCAGATGTGAAGAAGCGCCTGATTCGCACCGTCCAGGCCTGGGGCAATGTGCTCATGTTGACGGAGGCCCTGAAGCGGGCGGACAAGGCCGGCGACCTGACAGGCGAAGGCATCCTGACCAAAGGTTTCGAGACGATGAAGGACTTCGACGTGGGGTTGGGCTTTGCGCCCGTCACCTACACGGCGAAGGACCATCGGGGCGCCCACGCGCCGCGTGTGTACTTCATCAAAGGTGGGACGTTCGAACTGCTGGAGCAGGTTGACATCAAGGCTCGTTGGCCTGACAAGTGGGACAGTTGGATCGGGTATTAGCCACGCTCACGGAAACAGAGTTTCGCCCCTCGGCGGCGCCATTGCCGCCGAGGGGCGGTTCCTCACTTTGTGGGCCGGCGCTGGATGTTAGCAGGCAATTGCACTATAATATGGGCAAAGGCCAAATCCATTTGGAGAAATGGTATGAACACCTTAAGCACCGTTAGTCCCACTGCCGTTCTGGCTCTCAACGTCCGCTTTACCAACGACGCGATGATTGTTGCGCTCTCGGATGGCCGCGAAGTATCAGTGCCTCTGGAATGGTTTCCGCTTGTTGCCGCGGCGCGACGCGCCAAGCAGGAAATCGCTCAAGGTCTCGCCCAACCGATGGACTACGACCAGCTATGAAATCTGCAACC
>CAZHMV010000135.1:0-12515 GCA_964532665.1 uncultured Anaerolineales bacterium | reverse complement strand
CGTTTCTTCTCGTAGAGGAACAGACTAACAACCAGCCGGCCTATCATGAACCAGAAGGACCCTTCATTGGCGGCAACCAGCAACAACAGCATCCTGAAAATCAACAACATCGAGGTCCGATACCACGAGGTCATTCTCGTGTTGAAGGGCGTGTCCCTGGAGGTATCCCAGGGGAGCGTCACGGCACTGTTGGGGGCCAACGGCGCCGGCAAGACCACCACCCTCAAGGCGGTGTCCGGCCTCCTGAAGCACGAAGACGGCCGGGTCACCGATGGCAGTATTGAGTTCATGGGGGAGCGGATTGACCGCCGGCATGCCGAAGAGATCGCTCGTATGGGCATCGTCCAGGTTATCGAGGGACGCCGCGTCTTCGAGCACCTCACCATCGAACAGAATCTCAAGGTGGGGGCACACACACGGGGAAATAGTGCCCGCTTGCGAGACGGCCTGGAGATGGTGTACCATTACTTCCCCCGACTGAAGCAGATTCGCAATCGCTTGGCCGGCTTTGCCAGCGGCGGTGAGCAACAGATGACAGTCATCGGCCGCGCGCTCATGGCTCAGCCCAGGCTGATGCTGCTGGATGAGCCCTCCATGGGCCTGGCGCCCCTACTTATCAAGGAGATCTTCGAAATTATTATGCAGCTTAACCAGGAGGAGGGCATCTCCATCCTGCTGGTGGAACAAAACGCGAAGCTGGCCCTCACCGTCGCGCCCTACGCCTACGTCCTGGAGAACGGTCGGGTGGTCATGGATGGGCCGGCCACCATGCTGAAGGACAACCCGGACATCAAGGAGTTCTACCTGGGGCTGACCGACCTGGGGCAGCGCAAGAGTTTCCGCCAGGTGAAGCACTACAAGCGTCGCAAGCGGTGGCTTAGTTAGCGAAACGCACCTGGGCGCGAGTGGGTTTCATGCCCCCTGAGTTCCCCTGAGTTCCTGCAAGGGGATCAGAGGAACTCGGGGGAACTCGGAGGAACTCAGGGGAACTGCCCCATTGAGGGAGGGGGGAGTGGTTAGCACGGAAGAAGACGAGAGAGGTTTATGAGCTATGTCCCTTGATCTCGATGCTTTCTATTCGAGGTTCGATGCCCCAGTCCGCGAGATCGTTGCGCATGCCGCTGAGCGCGCGCCGGCCTTCGCAGAGAAGTTGGCAGCCGCCGGCCTCTCCGCAGCCGACATCACCAACACCGCCGATCTGGCGCGAATTCCGGTGACCCGCAAGGATGATCTCTTGACAATGCAGGCTGAGAATCCGCCGTTTGGTGGGTTGCTGACCGTTGAGCCAGGCCGACTGCGCCGTATCTTCCAGTCACCTGGTCCGATCTACGATCCCGAACCTGATGTGGCCGATCACTGGCGCTGGAAGCCGGCACTGGAGGCCGCCGGCTTTCGACCGGGTGACATCGTGCTCAATGCCTTTGCTTACCACATGACGCCGGCCGGCGCTATGTTCGAAGAGGGTTTGCGGGCTATCGGGTGTGCGGTAGTGCCCGGCGGTATTGGCAACATGGAGCAGCAGGTGCAGTTCATGGACGCCATGGGTGTCACCGGCTACATCGGCCTGCCGAGCTACCTGAAGGCGCTGCTCGAGAAAGCGGCGGAGCTGGGGCACGATCCGAAAGCGTGGCCGTTGCGTATCGCCTGGGTGACGGCGGAGCCGCTGCCCCCTTCGCTGCGCGCTCACCTGGAAGGCTACGGCCTCGCGGTTCGCCAGGGCTACGGCACCGCCGAAACCGGGAACCTGGGCTTCGAGTGTGAGGCGGCTGCCGGCTGGCACCTGCCCGAGGATGCCGTGGTGCAGGTTTGCGATCCGAACACCGGCCAGGTGTTGCCGGCCGGCGACACCGGCGAGGTGGTGGTGACGCTGTTCTGCCACGAGTACGCCCTCATTCGCTTCGGCACGGGCGATCTGTCCGCGCTGAACGTCGAGCCGTGTGAGTGCAGGCGGCCGTCGCCCCGCCTGGTCGGCTGGCAAGGGCGCGTGGGAGACGCGGTCAAAGTGCGCGGCATGTTTCTGCACCCGGCTCAGGCGGCCAATGTGCTCAAGCGCTTCCCCGAGGTGAAAGCCTACCAGTTCGTCGTCACCCGCGAAGAGCACAAAGATTTCCTCACCTTGCGCGTCGCCACCGGGTCGGACGAGCCGGCAGATCTGGCGGAGCGTCTGCGAGCCGCGATCCGGGATGGCCTGAAGTTCCGCGCTGACATCGTATTCGACGCTGCGCTGCCGGCCGACGCGCCGAAGCTAGTTGATGATCGTACGTGGGATTGAGTTCACACACAGAAGAAGGAGGACACGATGAAGGGCTTGATGATGGACTATCCGCTCACGTTGACGCATTTTCTCGAACGCGCGAATCGGCTTTACCCCAACAAGGAGATCGTCACCAAGACGCCGGCCGGCATGCACCGCTACACCTACGCCGATTTCTACGAGCGGGTGCAGCGGCTGGCGAATGTGCTGAAGCAACTTGGGATCAAGAGTGGCGATCGAGTGGCGACGTTTGCCTGGAACACCTACCGCCACCTGGAGCTTTACTTCGCTGTGCCGTGCAGCGGCGCCGTGCTCCACACCCTCAACATCCGCCTGTTCCCCGACCAGATGGCATACATCATCAATCACGCCGAGGACAAGGTGATCTTCATCGACGACACGCTGCTGCCGGCCCTGGAGCGGGTTAAGGATCAGTTGGGGGGAGTGGAGAACTTCGTGGTGATGAGCGACACCGGGAGTTTCGAGACGGCGTTGGCGCCGGCCCTCAACTACGAGACGCTGATCGAGGGGGCGCCGGCCAGCTACGACTTCCCGGTGTTGGATGAAAATGAGGGGGCCGGCATGTGCTACACCTCCGGAACGACGGGCAATCCCAAGGGCGTCGTGTACTCCCATCGCGCCATCGTGTTGCACTCCCTGGGGGAAAGCCTGGCGGACACCTTCGGGGTCGCCGAGCGGGACGTGGTGTTGCCCATCGTGCCCATGTTCCACGCCAATGCCTGGGGGCTGCCCTTCGCGGCAACCATGGTGGGGGCGAAGCAAGTCTTCCCCGGACCGCACATGCAGCCCCGGGACATCGCGGAGTTGATCCAGCAGGAGCGCGTGACCATCACCGCCGGCGTGCCTACCATCTGGATCGGGCTGTATCACCTGTTGCAGCGGGAGCGCTACGACATCTCCAGCCTGCGCACCATGCCGGTCGGCGGCTCGGCCGCGCCGCGCAGCCTGATCGAGGGCTTCGAGAAGGAGTTTGGCGTGCCGATTACCCACGCCTGGGGCATGACGGAGATGACGCCGCTGGGCACTGTCTCCAAACTGAAGAGCCACATGGAGTCCTGGCCGGAGGAAGAGCGGTTCGCTGTTCGGGCCAAGCAGGGGATTCCCGCCCCCTTCGTGGACATCCGCGCGGTGGACGAAGAGGGGAATGAGGTTCCGTGGGACGGAAAGAGCTACGGCGAGCTTCAGGTACGGGGCCCCTGGATCGCCAGCAGCTACTACAACGATCCGCGAACGGCGGAGTCCTTCCAGGACGGCTGGTTCCGCACCGGCGACGTTGTGACCATCGACTCCGAAGGCTACATGCAGATCGTGGACCGGACCAAGGACCTGGTGAAAAGCGGCGGCGAGTGGATTTCCACCGTCGAGCTGGAGAGCACCATCATGGCGCATCCCAAGGTGATGGAGGCCGCCGTCATCGCGGTGAGCCATCCGAAGTGGCAGGAGCGCCCGCTGGCATGTGTGGTCCCCACCGAGGAGGCCAAAGAGAGCGTTACGAAGGAAGAGATCATTGACTTCCTCCGTGATAAGGTTGCCTCGTGGTGGCTACCAGATGACGTGGTGTTCCTGGACAGCCTGCCCAAGACCAGCGTGGGCAAGTTCGACAAGAAGGTGTTGCGGCAGCAGTTCGCGGATTATGTGCTGCCGGATGTGAGGTGAGGGGACAGAAGAGACAAGGGAGCCAGATGGAGTTAGTACGAAAACCTGACTATCTTTCAGCGGATCGGGAGGCCAAGTATCCGAAGCATCGGTTCACAGGGCAGGTAACAGTACACAGGATTGTGGGGGACCATCCGCGTGTGAGGGTCTCGTCGGTGTCGTTCGAGGCCGGCGCCCGCACCTTCTGGCACGCACATGGCGGCGAGCAGATCCTGTACATCGTAGAAGGCAGAGGGCAGGTACAGAGGTGGGGCGAGCCGGCCCTGGACATTGGCCCCGGCGATGTCGTCCACATCGGCTCAGGTGAGAAACACTGGCACGGTGCGACGTCAGACACGTCTCTTACCCACATCGCGATCACGATGGCGGGGGAGGCCGGCCGGCTGGAGATCGACTGGATGGAGGAAGTCTAGGAGCCGGCTAGACAAGTTTTTGCCGGCGCGGGTCCAGGGCATCGCGCAGTCCATCCCCCAGCAGATAAAGACCCATCACCAACAGAGTGATGGCTAGTCCCGGAAAAATACCGTACCACGGCGCTTGAATCAGGTATCCTCGCCCAACGCTTAGCATTGAGCCCCAGGAAGGGGCCGGCAGGGGCGTGCCCAGGCCCAGGAAGCTCAGGGCTGCTTCCAGGAGGACTGCGGCCGCGATGGAAACGGTGATCTGGACCAGAATCGTCGAGACCACGTTGGGCAGAATTGTACGAAAGATGATGCGCGATGACCTGGCCCCCACGGCTCTGGCCGCTTCCACATAGTCTTTTTCCTTTTCCACCAGGACGTTGCCCCGCGTCAAGCGGGCGAAGGCCGGTATGTTGACAATGGCAACAGCGAGTGTGGCATTGAATGAGCCAGGACCCAGTACGGCCAGAATGACGATGGCCAGGAGTATCGCCGGAAATGCCAGCAACGCATCGAAGAAGCGCATCGTCACCGTGTCGAACCAGCCCTCTGAGTAGCCGGCCACCAACCCGACCGTCACACCGATGAGCGTCGCGATGGCGATGGATATCAGCCCGACGCTGAATGAGATGCGAGAACCCATGAGGATGCGGCTCAGAATGTCGCGCCCAAACTCGTCCGTGCCAAAGGGGTAGGACACCGATGGCGGGTGAAAGCGATCTGGGGCGTGCATTTCCAATGCGTCGTATGGCGCGATCGTTGGTGCCAGGAGTGCCAGGATGATGAGCGTCACCGTGATAGCCAGGCCCACCATCCCTGAGCGGTGGCGCAGCAAAGCCCGGATGGCCAACCAGACAAGACTTTCTCCGGCTACAGGTTGATCCTCGAATGTCGCTGCCGGCCCCGTCCGACTTCGCAGGTCTCGTCCTTCGGTTGTCAACGGCTTGTTCCTCATGTCTTGACGCCTACCCGTACCGAATCCGTGGATCGATGAAGCCGTAGGCCAGGTCTGTCAGCAAGTTGATGACCATGAAGGCGAGCACGATGTACAGCACATCGGCCTGTAACAGCGAATAGTCCCGCCAACCGATGGCCTGTACGGTGAGCCGGCCAACCCCCGGCCAGGCGAAGACGGACTCCACAATAATCGCCCCACTGAGCAGGTCACCGGTCTGCAGTCCCAACACGGTGACGACGGGGATCAGCGCATTGCGCAGCACATGGCGTACGGTCACCACCCGTTCCCGCAATCCCTTGGCCCGAGCTGTTCGCACGTAATCCTGATCCAGCACATCCAGCATCGAGGAACGGAGATATCGGGTTAGCTTGGCGGCTATCCCGACTCCCAGTGTCAACGCTGGCATCACCAGTGACTTGAGGTGTTCCACCGGCTGCTCACCAAATTCGGGTCGCCCCGATGGTGGTAGCAAGTGGAATCGAAGACTGAACAACAGGATCAGCATGATCGCCAGCCAAAAGCCTGGCACAGCAAAGGACAAGGCCGAGAAGAGCGTGCTGACAAAGTCCACAGTGCTCCCCGGTCGAAGGGCGGACGTGATGCCGAGTGGGAAGGCGATTAACACAGCGATAATAGCGGACGCGATGGCCAGTTCAAGCGTGGCCGGTACGCGCAGCGCGATCATCCTATTCACCGGATAATTGTTGATAAATGAGTGGCCCATGTTGCCGGAAAGCGCGTTGCGCAGCCAGGTCAGATATTGGATCCACAAGGGTTGGTCCAGACCAAACTGCCGGGTGAGGGCGTCCAGTTGCTCGTCTGTGGCGTTGGGGCCGGCGATGATCTTGGCCGGGTCGCCAGGGATGAGGTGAATGATCATAAACACGGCGACGGATACGATCAGCAGTGCTGGGATCATCTGTACCAGCCGTCGGAGCGCGTATTTACCCAACTGTGCCAGCCTTTTCTTTGATCAGGTAAAAGGACCTACGCGGTGAGAGCGAGATCAGGTGACCGGCACTTCGAAACTGTGTTGGGAGCACCTGTTTTGGCTGTAGAACCAGTGTCGCTGGTCTTCCGATGGAGTTGAGGAAGTGCCGGTCACCTTTACTGCGTAACTCCTGTCAGGTAAGCGCCCAGCGAAGCTCCGCCTCTCCGAGATTGGAGAATGGAGAATGGAGATTAGAGATTGTCGTTCCCTTATCCCCAATCTCCGATCCCCGATCTCTCCGGGGACTTCTTCCTGGATGCGTCCTCAGCCAGAAAACCCGCAGCGGGCCTGGAAACGGTCTCAGGCCATCACTTGGCCAGCCAGGTCTCGTTGAGCCAGATCAGGCCGTCCATATCGGTGCGGAAGCCGTGGACGTTGTCTTTCAGCGCGAAGGTTTGCTGCCTCCAACCCAGGGGGATGGTCCACCCCTGCTCCAACAGGATTTCCGCTGCATCGTGGTACAGTGCCTTTCGCTTCTCCTGATCCGTCTCTGTGCTGGACTGGTCGATGATCGCCTTGTACTTGGGGAACCAGTCCTTGTTCTCGGTGATCTGGAAGAAGTTGCGGAAGGGCCGGCAGCAGGCGGCGCCTATGAACACACCGCTGGGATCCACGGTTGCCTCGCCAGTGGCGTGGGAGACCACCGCAAAGTCGCCGTCGAAGAGCTTCGGCCAGTACTGGGGCAGCTCGGTGGGTAGGATTTCCATCTCGACGCCGATCTTGGCCAGATCCTGTTGGTACACCTGAGCTGTGTCGAGCGCTACTCCGCCGGTGCCCCGGATGGTCATCTCTGTCTTGAAACCATCTGGATAGCCTGCTTCGGTCAACAACTCCTTGGCCTTGTCCAGGTCGAAGGTGTAGTAATTCTCGAGATCCCGCGGATAGGCCCACGAGGTCGGCGACCAGGGCAGGGTTGTCATGACTCCCTGGCCGTGGTAGGCCAGCTCTCGCATCTTCTCCCGATCAACGGCGTAGTTCATCGCCTGCCGCACCAGCGTGTTGTCGAACGGCGGGTGAGTGACGTTGAAAATGAATGCGTCGAAGGAGAAGCCCGGCTGCTGGCGGATAACGCTGACGTCCGGTGCCTGCTCCAGCAGCGCTATGTCTGCCAACGGAACGCCCATCAGAAGATCGATGCTCCCGGCCAGCAGGTTGACCATGCGAGACTGCTCGTCGGGGATGGGCTTGATAACAACCTTATCCAGGTACGGCAGGCCCTTTTTCCAGTAGTCCTCGAATCGGACCAGCGTGAGATGGTCGCCCGGCACCCACTCCTCCAATTTGAACGGCCCTGTGCCGACCGGCGTGGTCTCGATGGTGTCGGCCGCTTCTTGAGGGAAGATGTAGAGACGGGCGATGCCGTCCAGGGCGGAGTGAGTGATCTCGCTGTAGTGGATTTCGACAGTGTAGTCGTCCACCGCGTTCGCGCCGGCGCACGTCGTGAAACGGTCGGCCAGATGATGGCCCAAATCCTGATTGCACGCCCGCTCGACGGACCACACGACATCGTCGGCGGTCATCTCACGGCCATTATGGAACTTGACGCCCTTGCGGAGGTGCAACGTGACCGTCAGGCCATCCTCGCTCACCTCAAACGACTCGGCCAGCCATGGTTCGAATTGGCCGTCATCGCTGATGCGGATGGGAGCATCGAAGATCATGGGTTTGAATTGCATGTTGGTGATGTCGAGGAAGGGATCGAAACTCACGAAGTCCGGACCAAGGGAGATGTTCAATGTGCCGCCACGCTGTGGCTCGGTCGGAGGTGGCGCAGTTGTTGGCGTGACCACGACCTCTTTCTCGACGACCACTGTCTCTTTGACGACCTGCGGTGCCCCCGGAGTCGGCGCGGCGCAGGCCATTACGATGGAGAGCGCCACGGCGATGGCAATGATGGTCAGTAACCACTTGGCACGCATCTTTTTCCTCCTTTTCCTTGCAGAACTCAGACGGATGGCCGCGTCGTTGACTTCGGACGAACGTATGCTACTTCCTGTTTTCAGGTGTTATCTCTTTGCGTATGACCGTGCCGGCCTCACCTCCTCCCCGCGTCAGGAACGAACCCACCGGTGCAAAGCTCAGAGTACGAAGTAGTCCTTCAGGATATCCAGGCCGAATCCCTGCGGCCAGTAGAAGCCGGTGGTTCTGTCCACCACATAGTTTCCCTGATAGTCGCCGGCGATGAGCCGTCCCAGCATCTCGACCAGGGCGTCGATTTCTTTCAGGGTATTGTAGCATCCGAAGCTGACGCGGACCACACCGGGCAGGTCGGAGTGGTCGCCCGCCAGGGCACGCTGCCTATGATCCTGGTATACCACGCCGCTACACTCTGAGAGAGAACGCTACCTGATGCGAGGATAGAGCACGGTCCAGGCTTGAGCGCCGGGTTATGATGTCGGTCTTGACGATCTCGTAGGCTTGCTCCTGGCACGCGGATCAGGGTTCCGCATTGGCCCGCGATCTGGAGATGGGCCTGGCGTGACGATCAGGGATGCTTCGCGACCCGCAATGGGCTGTTCACCGGAGCTCGGGGAGACTCAATAGATCCAATTTTGCTCGGCCTGGATTGCCAAACCTGTGGTGAGCCTAGCCGAACCATCCACGCCAAAATGGGGGTTTGACAATCCCCTTCGAACGAAATCTGGAGCTACTGAGACTTGTGCTCCGGTGTCCGTACACTGCGCCATACATGATACTCGAATCGGCGGCTCCTGTCAAAGCTCGGGGACTACGTATCTACTGGCGCCGCCGGCCCCACAACCCGACGACCAGCGCCAGCGGGGCCAGGATCAGGCCGGCGGTGCATGGCGGCACGGGCGCGCCGGCCGGCGGACTCGGCTGCTCGCTGCCGGGCTGCGTCGTGCCTGTTGTCGAGCCGGTCTCCGGCTGGGTCACCGTCTCACCGCCTTCGCCCACGATTTCATACACCTCACCATCCAGCCGCACGATTACATGCTGGCCGGCTGCGAAGTAGGGACCCCACTCGGGGTGCTCCGCCAGCAGGTCGAAGTACCGCTCCGATCCGAAATCGATCTCGGTCGTGGTCATCTGCTGAGGATCGAATGTGGTGTCGGTCCAGACCTCGTCCCGCAGGATGAAGGTCTTGGCTCCGATGGTGCGGAGAACCTGGCGGGCGCGGCCCTCGCCGGCCGGCATCTCGACCATTGGAGCCAGCGGCACGCTCTGCGCCTCTTCCATTGCCCTCGCCCCCAGCGACTTCTCCACCGCAGCCTGACCGCTGACCATGGTCGGCGCTGCTCGGAGCGCCTGTGCCTGATCTTCAGCGATCATGTCGCGGCCTTCCCGCGTCAGCACATCGGCGCGCTCATCCACCAGGAAGGATGTGTACGGCGTGGCGATGCCGTGGCGCACGGCCAACTCCACGATCTCGTCGATCATCTCCCGGTTCTCGCCATGTAGCCGGACTTGGTTCAGCAGGTAGCCGATCTTGCGGGTAGCCCACAGGCGCGGGATGAAGCTCGTGGTGAGCCCAGCCGAACCATCGGCGCCACCCTCTTTGCGGAACCTGACGTCGCTGTAGCGGAAGCTTTGCGGCTGGCCGTTCACCTGGCCACCGAGCACGATGTCCGTGGTGCCGCCCTCGCGGTAGCGGCCGACCATCACCAGTTGCGTGCCGGCAAACAGGTCGGGCAGCGGCTGTGGATAGGTGTCCTCGACGAAAATCTCACCCCAATCGAGATCGATATCGGCCAGGACCGGTGTGCTGACTTTGGCGTAAAAGCCGGAGACGACCTCGTCGATTTGCTGCTCGGGCCGGACGTAGTCGCTGGCTCCCCGCAGCTCGCGGGCCAGCGTGTCCAGCAGAATCGTGTTGACGTCGTAGCCCACGCCAAAGGTGAAGACCCGGGCGCTCTTCGGCGCCGCGTCGGTCACGTTGGCGATGATCCGGTCCTCTTCGGTGACACCGGCTGTCGGCAGCCCGTCGGTCAGGAAGATCAGGATAGTCGGGCGCGTGGGGTCGGCGTCGGCCAGGGCTTCCAGCAAGGCGCGGTTGATGTCGGTAGAGCCGCCGGCTGCAAGACCTTCGACCCAGCGCTGGGCGGCTCCGGCTTCGGAGGCCGGCTGCAACGCGCGGGCGTAGCGCCGGACGCCGGTGCTGAAGGTGACGATGTTGAACCGGTCCTCGGGGTTCAGGTGCTCCAGCACGAAGTCCAGCGCGTCCTTGGCCTGGGCCAGCTTCTCCCCCTCCATGCTGCCAGACGTGTCCAACACCAGCAGCACATCCCTGGCGACCACCTCCGTCGTGCTCACCTCCACCGGCGGTGCAGCCAGCAGCAGGAAGTAGCCGTCCTCGCCGTCCACCCTGTAGCTCAACACGTTGAGCCCGACGTCCTCCGGTGTCACGCTGTAGTACAGGACAAAGTCGCGGTCGGGCCGCACGTTCTCGTCTTCGTACCCGACCCGCGCGCGGGTCTCGCCGTCTCGGAACACATCGACGTCGTGCGTGGGCGAGTAGATGGCCCGCAGCGGTATGTCTGAGGTGATGTCAACGGTGACGCTCACCCGCTCAAGAGGCTCGGCGCTGAACTTCTCGGTGTTGAGCGGGTAGACGTACTCGACCAGGCCCTGGTCCATCGCCAAGACCTGGGTGTACTCCAGCTCGACGCGGCGCTCGTCGCCCGGCTGAATGGGAAAGATGCTGGCCTGGAAAGCACCCCGGCCGATGTATTCCAGCAGGGCCGGGTCCCGCTGCCGGCGCACGATGCTCTCATAGATTTCCCGCGCCTCGTCACGGTTCAGAACCTTCCCCTCCCATTTCTTGCCATCGACCCACATGTTGAACTCCGAAATCGTGGCGCCTTCGGGCAGCGGGAATACATAAGTGCCTTCCAGAGCCACGTTCGACGGGTTAACAAAGGTCTGATCCACGTGGGTCGTGGCCACCTGGTTCTCGATGGTGACGGTGACGAGGTGGTCGCGCACGACCAGGGGGGTCGTGCCGATCACACGGCCGGGCGGGGGTTCGATGATGATGATGCCGTCAGCACTGGCCGGCGCCGGCATGAACAACAAGGCAACAAGCAGAAAAGGCAAAAAGGGAATAAGTCGTCGCATTGCGCTTCCTCCTCCGGGGCGCCTCCATTTCGGCGTCTGATCTACTAGCGTAACGCATTGTCAGCAGACGATGTTCCCATCAGAGGAGATTGGAGGTTGGAGGCCTGTCCCGGTCCAGGGGTTGGAGACTGGAGATTAGTCAACATGCCCCTACGGGGCTCCATGAAGCATAAGAATTGACGATAACCCATTTTTAGAGTGGAGAGTGGAGATTGTAGGCGGATTTCTCCACCGTACACTTTTCAGGATGAGAGCACCTACTGCGTATATGTCATTCTGAACGGAGCCCTTCGACAGGCTCAGGACAGGCTCCGCGAGTGAAGAATCCCTGATAGGGTAGTCAAAGCTCCTGTGTCGTTAGCAAAAAGATGACCTGGTTTATCAGATCGAGTATTATCCAGTCATGTTAAGGGTCATTGTAGCCTTTCAGGGATTCTTCGGCTTCGCCTCAGAATGACATCACTTCTTTCTTCATGAGCGGCCGGGCCTGGGATGACGCGACGGAATATGCCTCACCTCACACCGAGGGTCGCAGTGCGGCCAGGGCGAAGATCAGCGACCTGGGGCTGCGGCTGAAGCAGCGGTTCCTCTACCTGTTCGACTACGGTGACGAACACCGTTTCGAGGTCCAACTGCTGGCCGTCAACCCCGACGCGCCGAAGGGCGACTACCTGCGGGTGGTGGGCGATGTCACACCGGAAAAAGGCGTGGCCCGGCAGAACGATGTCCCGCCGGGCCACGCTTTGTTGGTCATTGAGCAGCGTCCCGGCTATGTGAGGCCGGTGATGAAGTCGTCGATGGGAATGGCCGTCAAAGTCTGAATCTTGATGCTGCCCCGGGAAGCCAGTTCCGCCGAGACGCGAGCGATCGTCTGGTTGTCCGGCGCTTCGACAACGCTGACGAAGTCGTAGGGGCCGAGCACGGCGTATTGCCCTTTCACCGTAATGCCAAAGGCTCCTTCAAGTTCCTGGTTGACTTCCTTGATGCGCGCCGGATTGCGCTTGATCGTCTTTGCCCCCTCGTCCGTCAGGTTGCTCAAGAGAATGTACGTCGGCATCATGCACCTCCCTGGTGTGGGTTAGGTTGCCGGCCTGTCTCCGACACGTTTGTCGGGGCTCTGCCGGCATCTCAGTGATCACTGATCAGTGACCAGTTCAA
>CAZHMV010000134.1:0-16052 GCA_964532665.1 uncultured Anaerolineales bacterium | reverse complement strand
CTATCATTTTCATGCTTCATGGAGCCCCGTAGGGGCATGTTGACTGATCACTGATCACTGGTAACAGTTCTTCGATCTGCTTCTCCACCTCCGGGACCGGCACCGGTCCGACCCAGACGCTGCGCAAGACGCCGGCCTGGTCTACCAGCCAACTGGTGGGCAGGGCGCGGATGCCGAAGGTCGGGTTCACGCTGGCGTCATCCGACAGCAGGATTGGGAACGTCAAGCTGTATTGGTCGCGGAATGTGCGGACGACGCCGGCCGGCTCCTCCACGTCCACGGCCAGCATGGTGAAGCCGGCCAGACCATGTCGCTCGTACAACTGCTGCAAGTCGGGCATCTCCTCTTTGCAGGGCGGGCAGTAGGTGCCCCAGAAGTTCACCAGCACCACCTGGCCTCGCAAGTCGCTGAGCCGCACGGTCTCGCCGGCGAGGTTGGGCAGCGCGAAGTCGGGGGCCGGCTGGCCGAGGCGAGAATCGCGGGGTATTGAGGCGCTGGTTGGGGCGGTGCAGCCGGCCAGAAGCAGGAGCAGGAGCGCGAAACGCCAGGCGTGAAAGGCGAAAGAAACGTGAAACGTGAAAGCCGGATTCCAGTTCAGCGTGTTATCATGCATGGAGGCCTGGTTTGAACACAGTCAGATCGTCCACCAGCAGCGGGCTGTGAGCTTTGAAGATTTCGGCATAAGCGACGCCGAACAGCCGGCCCATGTGCGTGTCCTCAGCTTCGTACAGCTCGAGCAACTGGTCACCCTCCTCAACCTCGAAGATGGACCGATACTCCGCCAGGGCCTGTTGTTTCCGCCGGTACGTCTCGCTGACGTCCACAGCGAAATCGAAACTTGCGCCCCAGGCCGGCTCCATCTTACAATGCGGAAAGAACAGGCGCTCGACGACCCACGGATCCGTGCCGGCAAGCACTTCGCCACCGGGCACTTGATCCCAGTTGCCCAGTCGTGCGTAGAACACAGCGGCTGTCACCAGCGGGCCGACGGCGGCGTGATCAGGGTGGACGCAGGCTTCGGCGGTGCCAAACACCCACCGGGGCTGGTGCTGCCGGATCAGCCGGGCAAGCTCCAGCCGGAGCGGGATGGTGTCCTGGATCAGGCGATCCTGCTCATGGAGGATCAGGCGATCAGCGCCCAGGATTTTCGCGGCCCGCTGTGCTTGCTGCACGCGCACGCCGGGTTGCGCGAAGTCAGCCGGCTCGCCGTCGCACAGATCGACGATGAGCACCCTCAGCCCCTGATCGGTGAGTCTGGCGATGGTGCCGCCCATCTGCACCTCGGCATCGTCGGGATGGGCGGTGATTACGATTGCGTCATAGGCCATTGGCGGGTTCCTCGCTTTCAGGGGGTTAGATGCAGGCGGGGGGTAAAGGTTACAGGTTCATGAAACGTGGAACGTGATATTTCCCGGATGAAACTTATCACGTTTTACGTTTCACGTCATATTCCCAGCTCACTCCGCAGCCGAATGTAACGCAGCAAGTTCTCGCGCGTGATCATGCCCACCAGGTGTCCACTTTCCATCACGGGCACCTGGTTCACGTCGGCCTGGTCCATCCGCTGGAGTAGCGCCAACACGTCTTCGTCCGGCCGCGCCCACAGGAGGGCGTTGACGGGAGTCATGATCTGGCCGGCTGTGACCTCATCCCACTGGTCCCGAGGGACGGCTTTGATGTTGTGCAGGGTGATCAGGCCCTGCAAGCCGCCCTCCCTGGCAACGAAGAAACAGCGGCGGGCAGTGCCCAGAATGTGCTCGTTCACCAGGCTATCCAGCCTCAGGTCCCCGGATATGGTGGGACACTCCCGGGTCATCACATCGCGGACCGTGACGCCGGCCAGTGACTCCTGCAGCGTCGCGTGCTGCTTGGTGGCATCGGCGGCGTTGTTCAGAAACCAACCGATGAAGGCAATCCACAGACCGTTCAGGAAATGGCCGAAGAACATCTGCCCTACGCCGAACAGGATGAAGAGAAACGCCACACCCTGGCCGACGCTGGTCGCCCGGTGTGTCGCCCGGCGAAAGCTCCCCTCGTACTGCCAGAGGACCGCACGCAGCACCCGCCCGCCGTCCAGCGGGAAGCCAGGAATCAGATTGAAGAGCGCCAGCATCAGGTTGATCCGGCCCAGGTACACCGCCGGTGCAGCCGAAACAGGGCTGACGGCAGCGACCCGGCCCAGCAGGCCGAAGATGCCGGCCAGGGCAAAGCTGGTGAGCGGGCCGGCGATGGCGATGCGGAACTCAGCGCCGGCTGTGGGGGGCTCTCGCTCGATCTGGGCCACGCCGCCGAAGATGAACAGGACAATGCTGCGCACCGGCACGCCCTCGCGCAGGGCAACCACCGAGTGCCCCAGCTCGTGGATCAGCACCGAGGCAAAGAAAAGCACAGCGGTGACAATGCCGACGAACCAGTAGGTCATCGTGGCCCAGCCAGGGTATTCCTGCGGAAAGTAGCCGCTGGCCAGAGACCAGGTGATCAGGGCCGCCACCAGGAACCAACTGGAATGCACCCCGATGGGGATGCCGAAGACTCTGCCGAAAGTTAACGATGCGCGCACCGACGTCTCCCCTCTTCACTCAGAATTGAGACCCTTAGTCGTCTTCACACTTATTTTCAATTGTACACCGTTCCCATGTCGGCTACAAGCCGCCTGATTGCGGAAGGTCGTGAGGCATTGTCGCCTGGCGATTGAAGTCGTTACTGCCTGTGATTCACAAGCCGAGGCACGCCCGCGCCCTGGCAGCTACATTCTCCGGCGTGAGACCGAACTTCTCGTATATGATCTTGTACGGGGCGGAAGCACCGAATCGCTCTATGCTTACCACGGCCCCCCTGTCACCCACGTAGCGACACCAGCCCAGACCTTCGGCCGCTTCGATTGCCACGCGCACCTGGACTGCCGGCGGCAGCACCGCATCCCTGTATTCCTGCGGCTGGGCCTCGAACAATTCCCAACTGGCCATGCTCACCACCCGCGCCGCAACGCCCGCCTCAGCCAGCAGCGTCTGGGCTCCCAGTGCCACTTCCACCTCTGAGCCACTGGCGATGAGGATGACGTCCGGGTTAGTGACATCGGAGAGCACGTATGCGCCCCGCGCCAGCCCGCCGGCTGGCGCCAACTTCGCTCGATCCAGCACCGGCAGCTTCTGTCGGGTGAGGAGCAAAGCCTTGGGGCCGTCCCGCTGTGTCAGCGCCACACGCCAGGCTTCGACGGTTTCGTTGGCATCCGCCGGCCGGATCACGGTCAGGTTGGGTATGGCGCGCAACGAAGGAAGCTGCTCCACCGGCTGGTGGGTCGGACCATCTTCGCCCAGGCCGATGCTGTCGTGAGTGAAGACGTAGATAATGGGGAGCCGCATCATGGCCGCCAGCCGGATACTCGGTCGCATGTAGTCAGAGAAAACCAGGAAGGTACCGCCATACGGGAACAGCCCGCCGTGCAGGGCCATGCCATTGAGGATGCCGGCCATAGCGTGCTCCCGCACACCGAAGTGGATGTTGCGCCCGTTGAACTGGCCAGGCTCCAGGTCGGCATACTTCGTCAGGTAGGTCTTGTTGGATGGGTGCAAATCCGCTGAACCGCCGATGAGGGTCGGGATGAAGTCGGCGATGGCGTTGAGCACCTTACCCGATGCCACACGGGTGGCCATGGGGCCATCGTCGGGAGTGAAGGTGGGCAGCGCTTCCTCCCAGCCATCGGGCAACTGGCCGGCCATGACCTGCTCCCAGGCTGCGGCCAAGTCGGGATACGCCTCCGCGTACCGGTCGAAGAGGGCCTGCCACCCGGCCTCTCGGGCCGCCCCCCTGTCCAGTGCGCGACGGAACACGGCCAATGCTTCGTCGGGGATGAGGAACTGCGCGTCGGGCGGCCAGCCCATGGCCTCTTTGGTCAACCGAACCTCCTCTTCTCCCAGTGGTTCGCCGTGAGCTGAGGCCGTATCCTGCTTGTGAGGGCTGCCGTAGCCGATGTGGGTGTGGGCGAGGATGAGCGATGGCCGTTCGGTCTCGGCTCTGGCCTCTTCAATGGCAGCCGCCACGGCCGCGCGGTCATGCCCGTCGATTTCGACGGTGTGCCAGTTGTAGGCTTCAAAGCGCACCCGCACATTCTCGGTGAAAGCCAGATTGGTGCTGCCCTCGATAGAGATGCCGTTGTCGTCGTACAGGTAGATGAGCTTGCCCAGGCCGAGGTGGCCGGCCAAGGACGCGGCTTCGTGGGAGATACCTTCCATCAGGTCGCCATCACTCACAATGGCGTAGGTGTAGTGATCGACGATGGGGAAGCCCGGCCGGTTGAAATACGCTGCCAGGATCCGCTCGGCCAGCGCCATGCCAACGCCGTTGGCAAACCCCTGACCCAGCGGACCGGTCGTCGTCTCCACGCCGGGCGCCGCGTGATTCTCCGGATGGCCCGGAGTGGGGCTGCCCCACTGTCGGAAGTTCTTCAGGTCCTCCAACGACAGAGCGTAGCCGGTGAGATGCAGCAGGCTGTAGAGCAGCATGGAGCCATGGCCGGCGGAGAGCACGAAGCGGTCCCTATCCGGCCACTCCGGGTTGGCCGGATTGTGCTTGAGATAGCGGGTCCACAACACGAAGGCCGCATCGGCCATGCCCATGGGCATGCCCGGATGGCCGGAGTTGGCCTTTTGCACGCCGTCCATGGCCAGAGCGCGGATGGTGTTGACGCAAAGTTGGTCAAGATCAATGTTCATCATTGGTCTCCCTCGTATCACAAGTCAGTGGGGATTGTCGGCGAATGAGAGAGATGGCTATGCCACTCATGCAACTTTCTCCAGGATGTTTCTGTCATCCGAGAACTCCACGGGCTCTGCATCGCTACCATGTTCCCACATGAGAGAGAAAAACCAGATACCACTCTCACCGATACAGAAATCCGCTGGTGTGAAGGTCATCTTGGAATCAAGTGAAGGCTCTGGTCGTTCTGGATGATATTCCGCTGGCCAACCAAAAGCCTCACCCTGCCATGCCTTCCCTTCGGCGTGCAGTTTGGCAGCAAACTCTCTGACCTCATCGAGGTCTGGAATGACGATGGGCACGATGGGAGTATAGTCATCTGTATGGGTAGGAATCTTAGCCTTGACCGTCACCATGTTTCTGCTGCTCCTTTCTCCATGCCTCTAAGATATCCTCTCTGTGTTCTGTCAAGATTCTTTCAATTTCATTCAGTTCGTGGTCTCGAAACCTGCCCGATCTTGCCAGTGCGATCGGGTCCACCCAGTACTTCGCTTCCTTACCACTCTTGCCAACATGAACGTGCGGTGGCTCATCGAGGTCCGCCTGATAAAACCAGAACCTGTACCTTTGATTCGCAGTACAACTGGCATCTCTTACCTCGTCCAATCGGTGTGGAAGGTGCCCTCCCTATCCACCCGCTCATACGTGTGGGCGCCGAAATAGTCACGCTGGGCCTGGATGAGGTTGGCCGGCAAGCGCGCGCTGCGATACGAGTCAAAGTAGGCCAGGGATGCGCCCATGGCCGGCGTTGGGATGCCCAGCTCGATGGCCGTCTGGAGCGCGTGCCGCCAGGCGGATTGCCGGCCGGCGACGGCGTCCTGGAAAAACGGCGCCAACAGCAGATTGGGCAAATCCGGCTTGTCAGCATAAGCAGCGCGAACGTCGTCCAGGAATCTGGCGCGGATGATGCACCCGCCGCGCCAGATGCGGGCAATCTCGCCGTAGTTCAGGCCATAGTCGTACTCGTCGCTGGCGGCGCGCAACAGTGCAAACCCCTGCGCATACGAGCAGATTTTTGAGGCGTAGAGAGCGTCGCCCACGGCGTCGATGAAGGCTTCTCGCTGGCCCGAATACGCGCCATCAGGCCCTGTCAGAACATCCGCTGCCGCCTCACGCTCCGATTTGTAGGCGGAGATGATGCGCCCTTCAACGGCGGCGTTAATGGTGGGGGTCGCGACGCCCAGGTCCAATGCGTTCTCGCTGGTCCAGCGGCCAGTGCCCTTCTGGCCGGCCCTGTCCAGGATCAAGTCCACCAGTGGCCGGCCCGTCTCCTCATCGATGTAAGTGAAGATGTCGGCCGTGATTTCGATGAGATAGGACGACAACACACCCTCGTTCCAGCGCGCGAAGACCTCGTGCAGCTCATCATTCGTCAGCCCCAGCCCCCGATGCAGGATGTCATACGCTTCGGCGATGAGTTGCATGTCGCCGTATTCGATGCCATTGTGCACCATCTTCACGTAGTGGCCCGACCCCTTCGGGCCAAGGTAGGTCACGCACGGCTCGTCGTCTACTTTGGCAGCGATGGCCGTGAAGATGGGTTCCACGAGGGCGTACGCCTCCCGCTGTCCACCGGGCATGATGCTGGGGCCCCAGAGGGCGCCTTCCTCGCCGCCGGAGATCCCCACGCCCAGGTATTGGATGCCATCCGCCGCCAGTTCTTCCGAGCGGCGTTCGGTGTCGCGGAAGAAGGAGTTACCGCCGTCGATGATCAGGTCGCCGGGTTCCAGGTGCGGCTTCAGCTTTTCGATGAAGGCATCCACGGGCCAGCCGGCCTTGACCATAATCATCACGATGCGCGGCTTCCTCAACGCGCCGACGAAATCCTCTATCTCGTAGGTGGCAGTGATGTTCTTGCCGGCCGCCGGCCCTTCCACGAAGGCCGTGGTCTTGGAACCGGTGCGGTTGAAGACCGCCACGCCGAAGCCATTCCGCTCCATATTCAGCACCAGATTCTGGCCCATCACGGCCAGACCGATCAAACCAATGTCGTGTTGTTCCATGCTGTTATGTCTCCAAATCCTCAATGTGAAGCGTTCATTGTTCAGATTCCCAAGTCTGCCGGCTCCCGTTCCAGGCCGGCACCAGGGCGATTTACCAGGAAAATGCCTGTGCCCACCAGGACCAGTGCCAGCAATAGTGTACTCGTAATCGCCTCATTCAGCAAGGCACCGCCGGCGAGCACACCGAAAAGTGGCGTGAGAAAGGTAAACGATGCAAGACGCGAAGCGGGGTAGTGGGCGATGAGCCAAAACCAGGCCAGGTACGTGATAAAGGCGACCCAAACGACCTGGTAGACCAGGCTACCGGCGATCAATGGTGTCATCAGGACGATGCCGGGCTCGCCCATTGCCAACGATCCCAATGGCAAGACCACCGCAGAGACAGCCAGTTGGTAGAGCAGCGTTTTGCTGGGTTTGATCTTCGCGAGCGGACTGGCTTTGATCAGAACGGTCGTAGCTCCCCACAACACAGCCGCTCCCGCAAGCATGCTGTCGCCGATCAGCATGCGATGACTGGGCAGGCTCAGTGATTCCCTGAAGGCGACGACGACCCCAACGAAGGCACAGCATAGACCTACGACTTGAATCATCCGCATGTATTCGCCTGGAATGAAGAGTTGCGCGCCCAGCGCGACAACGAAGGGCGACATGTAGAGGAAAATGACAGCGCGTGATGCGTTGGTGAATTCGAGGCCCCAGTAGATCAGCACGAACTCCCCGGCGAAGAGGAGCCCCGCTGCGATTCCCCACCACAGGGTGCCGTCCCTTTCCATGATCGGTTCCCGACGCACGATCATCCACATCCAAACCAGAACGGTGGCGCCGACGGACCGGATCCCAGACTGTAGGATCGGCGAGACGCCCTGGATGGCAACCTTGATGGCTATTTGCTGCAAGGCCCAACTCGAGCAGAGTACAACCAGCAGGGCCATAGCGGTCAGGTCTAGAGTCTGGTTCTGGTTCGTCAGGTCATCAGTCATGTGCAGATTGCTCGTACAGAGCCCGCTGGCGCTCCACCGCCTGGCGGTAGACCCCATGCCGGCCCGCATCCGGCTGATGCACAGCCCCCACAAAGGCCGGCACATCTTCCACACCCGTCAGGACTCCCAACGCTTCCAGAGCCAACAGAGCCGTCCCTCGCTCTGATGCCTCCCACACTCCCGAAACGGCCACCGGCCGGCCCAGCACGCCGGTCATGATCTGCAACCAGGCGGGCGCATACAAAACTTGGGAGAGCGAGCGCCGATTGAGTAGCGTAGCGTATCGAAATCAAGCGAGCGGCTCTCTGGACGACCCGCTTGGCCTCGATACGTCGCTTCGCTCCTGCTCGGCCGGCGCCAGACGTAGTCCTTTCTGAGCACTCGCCCAACTGGTAAATGCGCCCCAACCAGGCGGGGGAGCTGAGCAGCAGGAAGGCTGAGTAGTTAGCGGGCCTGCTTCATTCGCCCAGACCGAATACATGCCGCTTACTGGCGCTGCACTTGCGTTGTCATTACAAGAACGTTATATGGATGCCACATGGACATCACGAAGTAGAGGGTTGCTTGATTGCGGTCACCGGTGGTATAACGCTCCATTATGTAAGGGCCGTAGGGGGATCCTGGATCAGATCTCCCCGGAACGGTGACATTGTACTTGCAGTTGAGATCGAGAACTTGATCAAAATCGGCACTCAAATGCAAGAAGCCGCAGTATCCGCCATCCTTTACAGGGTCAAAACCTGTAACTGCCTGGCTCCACGGGCCCCACGGGAAATCTGCGGTGTGCATCTTGATGGAGAGAAAATCACAGTTGTACATGGCGATCCAGGTCTCGGCCACTTCGCTGTAGTGCACAGAGAATTCCCCGATACAGCCTTCGGCCTTCGCTTTTTCTTTGAGTGGAACACCCGCGAACCAGTCGCCGGTTGCTAACGGATTGTCAACGTCGATAACAGGCCGGGCTTCGTCTTCTGATTCACTCCAGTGGGGCAGGCCGTTCTGATCAAGTCCGGTAAAGTAAATCATGGCCTGGGAATCCTCGATCGATGCAACCGGAACCACCGCCAAGTACATATCGCTTTCCCGGTACTTCGGACCGGTACCAAAGATGAATAACCAGTCGGTTTCCCCCATGTCCTCCAGGCCGGGAATCACGAGATGAGAAACGAGGTCTACGCTGACCCAGATGAAACGGTTGGTGCTCACATCATGAAGGATCGTGTAGCTTTGACCATCATCGTCTGAACGTGCAAGGGTGGAGACGGAGGTGTCACCGCCTGTTGCGTACCATACATAAATCGAAGTTCCATTGCTGAAGCCCTCCTCCTGAACCACGGCCCCGCCCGGGTCAAAGCTGGGATTTCTCCAAACGTTGGGGTTATTTGAATCTCTTAGAAACTCGAGTGAGATACAGTCGGTCGGATCAGTGTCCGTGGTGTACGCAGTTGCGTCTGCAGCAAGTGGGTTCGGGTCCGAGTGCGATTGCCCGTCATCTGGATCGCCTGGAATGGTCTCGGTCGCAAAGGTGTCGCCGAACAGAAACCAGAGCTTGCCGGCGTGCTCAAACGAAATTCCCAGGTCGGTGCCATGAAATCCATAGTTGGTATAGGTTCGGTTCAGTGTTGGCTTTTCTTCGGGGGCTACCCCAGCTTCCGCTGCCTCATGGTAGTCGTACTCTCCCGTAAGCTGACAGATCTTCCGAGTTGAGCCCGCCACCACTGAAAAGGCCGGCGCAGTTGGCAGACCACCAGGCGGCTTTTCCGCAGTTGGCAAACTACCAGCCGGCTCGTTCGACGAGCATCCCGCCCCAGTTGCTAGCAAAATGATCAGGGGAAGAACTGACCATACCCTGACAAGTTGACGGTGAGGAATTCTATCAGGTTTCACTGTCAATTCCTCCTGCAAAGGGCGACACAAGAATCTGCCCTTGCGTGACAAGTCGCGCTACTGCTGTCTCAGCAGTTACTGCACCGGAAGCTACTCTTACAGCACTCGTCTCGGTTTCATGATTTCGTAAATCACATCCCAGGAGGCATGAACAGACACACGTCGCTATTCTGGAATCACTGTCACCCGCTCTGGAGAGAAGACGATGAAGACATCTTCATCAGGTCTTAGCACCTCATCCGCCCGCGTATTCGCTCTCAAGATCCAATTGCCAACCTGGACACGGCAATCTACCACGTCCCCCAGGTAGGCGGCTCGAATCACCTTGCCCTTAAGCACGTTGGAGTCCTCTGTCGCGACTGTGTCGCTGTCTCGGCACAAGCGGATGTGTTCCGGCCTCACAGATAGGGTCACCTGTTGTCCTAAGCTGAGATCGTGATCGCTCACGCCGATAGTGAGCCCGTCTCTCGTCGAAATGAGCGCACGGCCTGTCACCTGGTCAAATCCTGAGACACGTCCCTCAATGAAGCTGGTCAAACCAATGAAGCCGGCCACGAACCGGTTGCTGGGGCGATTGTAGATCTCCTCCGGCGTCCCTACCTGCACCAACTCCCCCTGGTGCAACACAGCAATCCGATCAGAGAGGACCAGTGCTTCAGCCTGATCATGGGTCACATAAATGCTGGTGATACCTAACTGCTTCTGGAGTTCGCGAACCTCAAAGCGCATTTCCTCCCTCAGTTGAGCGTCCAAGTTGCTAAGAGGCTCATCCAGCAAGAGCACGCTGGGTTGAATGACCAGTGCCCGCGCCAGGGCCACACGCTGCTGTTGACCGCCGGATAGTTGTCGCGGGAATCGGTCCTCAAAACCAGACAGATGTACCAGGGCCAGCGTCTCGTCAATCCGACGCCGAATTTCACCCTTGTCCACGCGACGAAGCTCAAGTCCAAACGCCAGGTTCTGATAGACGGTCATGTGGGGCCACAGCGCATAGTTCTGGAAGACAAAGCCGATTCCCCGACGCTCCGGCGGTAAATGTGTTACGCACTCCTTACCCAGGTAGATGTCCCCGACATCGGGCTTGACAAAGCCGGCAATGGAGCGCAAAGTGGTCGTCTTGCCACAACCACTTGGCCCGAGCAGGGTCACGATTTCGCCATCCTCAATCTCCAGTGAGAGATCGCGAACAGCCACTGTATTACCAAAGCGCTTTGACAGATTCGTTAGACGCAGACCGGGCATTCAAGTATCCTCTTCTGAATCTGAGACACACGTTGGATCTCTATATGCCTATCCCGCCAATGTACTCGGCCTTCAAGAAACGTTCAATGATAACCATGAACAGAATACTGGGGACCAGGAGCACAATGGCGATCACGGACGCAAACTGCAGATTATACCCACTGGAAGAATAAAGCATCATCGGCAGCGTCGTTACGAACGGCAGGCCGATGAAAAACGTGCCGGTGAATTCGTCGAGCGACGTCAGAAAGACGAACACCGCGCTGGCCAACAGCCCTGGCGCGGCCAGCGGTAGCGTCACCTTGAGGAACGCCCGCAGCCGCGACGCTCCCACGCTGCGGGCCGCCTCTTCCAGTTCCGGAGGGATGGACTTGAAAGTGGCACTGGATATCCAGACGGCAAAAACCAAACCGACCAACAGGTGCACCAGAATCACACCTCGAATGGTGCTGGCCAAGCCAATACGGCTGAAAGTCAGCAAAAGATTCACGAAAACCGGTTGTTGGGGGAAGGCCTGGGGCATCAGGAAGAGCAGAAGCACCGCCCCTTTCAGCGGAATGCTGTATTTGGCCAATGCGTAGCCGGCTGGTACGGCAATGAGCATTGCCAGAGCCACGACAACCACCGCGATGAACATGCTCGTTGTAAAAGAGTCAACAATGCTGACTCCCCCAATGGCCAGACTTTTCTGGAGTCCCAGGGCCTGGAGCCAATAATCTGGCCCAATGTCCTGAGGCAACACGTGGGGCCAAAACCACCTGATGGCAATGGACCATAAGACAAGCCCGGTGATAGGCCCGAAGATGATGAAGACTATCAGCAAAACCAGAAAGATTTCCCCCGCTTTGAACAGCACCCTGGTAGGAGTCACGCTCATCCCTCTCAAGATTCGTAGATGCCCTTTCGCACGGCGTAGCGCAGATAGTAGACCGCCATAATCAATACCATCAGATAAGACAGAACACCCAGCGCATTGGCCACTCCCCAATCCCCAAAGTAGGTCACCCGATGGGCGATATCTACTGTTACCGTTGTCGGCGACTTACCACCGATCAACATGAAGGGAAGTGTGAAAGTGCTAATGGTGGAGGTGAAGGCCAGGACGACCGCCACGGAGAGGGTAGCCCGGCCCATAGGCATTAGGATCCGGCTGATGACCTGCGGCAATCGAGCGCCAACACTTCGGGCCGCCTCAACGTACGTATCGTCTACCATCTGAAACCCGCCCAGGATGATTAGAGTCATGAAAGGAGCTTGCTTCCACACAAACCCAAACGTTAACCCCGTAAGGTTGAACAATTGCAGAGGCGTATTCAGGTCGATCAATCCGAGCTGGGCCAGGAAGATATTGAGCAGCCCATGAGGCGCCAGGAAGGTGCGCATCATCTGGGCTACCACGACAAAGGGGATGAAAATCGGGAGACGGTACAGGGCGTTGACGAGTTTGTTGATCCGTCCACTTCCCAGCCGCAGATAGGCGGCCAGGCCAATGCTCAAGACAGCAGCAATAGCCGTGCTGAGGATTGCTACTTCCAGAGAAAAGATGACATCCTGCAGATAGAGCTCAAGAGATTTCTGGTAGTTGGCGAGAGTGAGCGCCCCGCTTCCATCCAGGAAACTCCGGTAGATGGATGCCAGGAAGGGCAAAGCATACAGCGCCAACATTAGTCCCAGCGCCGGCAGCAGCAGGGAGAGGGGGAAGACCCACTCCAGTCTTCCCCATTCCCCGCGGCTGGACGCTCTGGTCTCAGCCACCAGTGACCCACCGCTCATAGGCTTCCAGCATCTGTTGGAAGTAGTCGGCCAGCGGGAAAGCGCGTCCGTACTTGGACAGATCCTCAGGTGAAATATCCTTGTACAGCCGGTCGAACGCCTCAGGCGGAGCCACATCCTTGACGAATTTGCCGTCAATGCCGGGATACCAGTTGTAGTGGTCGATGATGATCTTGCCCTGCACCTCCGGGCTGGTAGCGAACTCGACGAACTTCTTGGCCCACTCGATGTTCTTCGCCTTCTTGGGGATAACGAAGTACATCGGCTGACCAGGCATGCCAGGCTGCAGGATCGTCAGATGCAAATTGGGATCCAGCTTACCTTCCTGCATGAAGGTGTAGAACATGTCTACCCACACAGGTCCCATCCAGATCTCGCCCCGGTTGAGGGCATCCAGGGTGCCCACGTTGCCGGCTGTGAGGGTGACATTCTGATTGAAGTCCTTGAGGTCCTTGAAGGCCGGCTCCCAGGAGTCTACCTCGGCCTGGTCGAACGGGCCAGTGATGGCATACTTCTCGTACTTGCCTGTCTTCCAGTAGAGCCAGCCGGTGGTGAACGCGACACCCGACATGCCGCCCTTGATACCGTTGTAGCCAAACTTTCCAGGATTTGCCTTTACCCAGTCCACCAGTTCTTCATAGCTGTGTGGTGGATCGGTGACGAACTGTGGATTATAGGCAAGCGCTGTTTGGCTGTGGAACATGGGGATCACATACCCGTCCACGTCCGCCCCCAGGGCGTTCTTGGCATGGGGAGATGTTACGTATTGCCACGTATCAGTATCGTGGGCGTACTTCAGAAGAATATCCTCTTTCATCGCCCAAGTCATGAAGATCTGGTGAACCATGGCTACGTCAACATCCCAGGCTTCTTTCCCAGCTTCCTTCTCTGCCATGAGTTTCTGGAAGATGATCCGAGAACCTGCTTCTCCAGGGCCGGTGTGTACAGTCCGGACATCGACGTTGGGATACTTCTCATGGAACTGGGGAGCAAAGATGTTTTGCCCCAGGGCGAGCATATTCACATCGCCGGCTGTCATGTAAATCAACGACACACGCTCTGGCGCCGGCGTGGCCGTTATTACAACCTGCTTCTCAACTTCGCGAACCTCGGGTGTAGGTGCTACACAGGCCGCCAGGGCGACCAGAACCAGGACGAGCGTACCAACGATGTACAGGTTCCACTTCATGCCACGCATGTGTTGTCCTCCTTGAGAATATGGCACTGTGTTGACCGGTGTCCTTCGCACTCGTCCCTCCATCCTGGACGTGCTTCAGAGTGGAAGGTTTAGACGACCAAGGCTGTTCGGGGGAACTCGATGGACTTTGATGCGGACTCTCACCTCCCTCCACAACCTTCCGCACCTGCTCTCGGCGCATGAGGAATATGTATGACGAGCTGCACATGCTGCCGGCAGCTATACCTCGTTCACAGATCGTGAAGTACTGGATGCCAGCGAAACAAATGGATGCCGGAAGGGGGTCTTAGGGCTACCTGCACACGTGTGCGGACAGATTCTACCACAATATCTCCGCCCCTGTCAAGCACCCGCTCCCTTTACCTGCGCTGAACCAGCTTGTTGTACAGAAACTGTTGCCGTTCCATCGCCTGGCGGTAGATCCCATGCCGGCCCGCATCCGGCTGGTGCACCTCCCCCACAAAGGCCGGCGCATCCGCCACATCATCCAGCACGCCCAGAGACTCCAGGGCCAGCAAAGCAGCCCCCCGCGCCGAAGCCTGCTCAACCTCCGAGACGGCCACCGGCCGGCCCAGCACGTCGGTCATGATCTGCAACCAGGCGGGGGAGCTGAGCAGCGCCCCACCGGAGGCCACCACCTGGGGATCAGCCGGTAGCAGCGGGCGCAGCAGATCGAACACCAGGGCAATGCGATAGGCCACAGCCTCCAGGCCGGCGCGCAGGATGTCCAACGGCGTGGTGGATAGCGAGAGCCCATGGATGGTGGCTCGGGCGTAGCCGGCCCAGCCCGGGCTGCGCTCGCCGGCCAGGAAGGGCAGCACCGTCAGGCCGTGAGCATCGGGCTCCATCGCTGCCAGGGCCGGCTCCAGCTCCGCCGGGTCCCCGAGCTGCAACGTTTCCGTCATCCACTCGAAGACACTGCCCCCTTCGGTCAAAGCGCCGCCGGGCAGCGAGCGCCGGCCATCCACCCGGTAGCACCACAACCCATCGGGAACGTGGGCCACGGGGCCGTCTACGACGACTCGCATGGCGCTCGACGTTCCCACGGTCAAAGCCACCCGCGCCGGCGACACACACCCGCTGCCGATGTTGGCCGTAGCGCCGTCGCCCACTGCGGGAAACCACGGCACGTCGCTCAGGGCCGGCCAGCGCCCGGCGAACCTGGGACGCAAACCCTGTCGGGGGACGCCCACATCGGTCAGCGGCGACAGTTGTTCTTCCGAGATCGAGAGTGCGGCCAGCAGCGGCTCGTCCCACACCAGCCGGCGTCGGTCCAGCAGTCCGGTCCACGACGCCACCGAGTAGCTCACTGCCGCTTCCCCAAAGAGCTTCAGCTCCAGATACTCGCCAATCGACACCCAGCGCGCGACCTGCTGGAAAAGATCGGGGTGGACGCGGGCCAACCAGCGGAAGCGAGCCGGCAGGTAGCTGGGGTGGAAGTGGCATCCGGTGCGGTCATGCACTTCTCGCACGTCGAACTCTGCGCGGAGGCCGGCCACATCGTCGGCGGCGCGGGTGTCGGCGTAGGTGGTGAGGGGGGTGATGGCCTGGCCGGCGTCGTCCACGCCCAGGATGTTGCTGACGAAGGTACAGGTGGCGACACCCGCGATGTGCGCGGCGAGCGGGCCGGCTCGCTCCAGCGCGCCGTCGATGCACTGCCAGACGAGATTGAGCAGAGCGGCCGCGTCGGTCTCGGACGCGCCGGCGGCGGTAGTCCGCAGCTCGTGGGACCAACGCGCCCCGGTCCCCTCCACAGCCCGGCCCAGCCGGTCGAAAAGCACAGCTCGCACAGACGAGGTGCCGATGTCGATGGCCAGGATTAGGGGCAGTTTAACCTGTTGAGTGTTTATGGTAGACAATTGTCGGAGCGATTTGTCTTGATGCCTGTTTCAGGCTGTTACCTGTGTCGGTGCCGTAAGGTCATTCTAGCAGAATCGGGACTTTCGGTCAATCAAAGACAGCGGACGACACATATCCAACGGGAACCACTTTGAGACTGACCACACAATCGCCCGGGGGACAGCCATGCGCCAGCGGGGAGGCCATTTGGCGATGAACATTGATTTCTCCGCAGGCTCGTTGTATAATAGAATCACTGCCTGGATTCCCGCAACGGTTACTGCGGGAAACCCGGCAAAATGAGGGTAATTTCCGCTACGTGATTGTGTTCTTCATCCACAAAGCAACCAACACTGCGTTAATCTTGAGCGCGCG
>CAZHMV010000133.1:0-16291 GCA_964532665.1 uncultured Anaerolineales bacterium | reverse complement strand
CCATCTGCGGCCGCTTTCCTGGTGCGTGGGGCCAAGACCTACGCCGGCGACTGGGTCCTGGCCAACACCGACCCGGCGATGTGGGACAAGATGCTGGACACGATTCGCTCCGGCGAGCCGGCGGGCTACGACCTGCCGTGGGCGCAGGACGCCTGGCTGGAGAGCTACAGCCCCAGCCGCGTCGCCTACAGCCTGGACCTGTGGCGCACGGTCGGCCTCGAGATTGACGAGGGGCAGCCGCTCCACCTGCTGGACCTGGCCTGCGGCTGCGGCATCAAGACCCTGGCGCTGGCCCAGGCCCATGAAAACGTCCACGTCACCTGCGTGGACAGCGCAGATGTGCTCGAAGTGGCGCGTGACCTGGCACTCCGCTTTGGCGTTGAGGCGCGGACCACCTTCATGCCGGCGGATATTCTGGCGGATGATTTCGGCGTGGAGCGCTACGAGGCCGCTTTGTTGGGGTTGATCACCTACATCCTGACCCCGGAGCAAAACGCGGGCGTGTTCCGCCGGGCCTATCGAGCCTTGCGGCCTGGCGGCCGCCTGGTGATCGACGCCATCATGGCCGGCGAGCAGCCCTCGGAATGGGCCAGCCGCGCCACGTTGCTGATGAGCACCTGGAACGGCGGTGCAGCCTATCCCTTTGCCGACTACCGGGCCTGGCTGAAGCAGGCCGGCTTCCGCCAGGTGATACAGCACAACGAGCAGTTACTTTCAGCGATCAAATGAGAGTCAGTAGTCAGAGGAGGAAACCCAGGTGACGAGTCCTCCGCAATTGAAGGCCATAGGAGTATCGCGATTCACGACGATCTTGTTAGCGCTTGCGGTTGCCGTATGGGTTGCCACGGTGCTCCAATCGCGCTCGATGGGAGCGATGCCAGGAACGATGGCGATGCCGTTCATAGCGTTCGTTATGATGTGGACATCCATGATGGCAGCCATGATGTTGCCTTCGGTTACACCACTGGCTACAAGATATGTCCGCATGATCCGGTCACAACGATCGTTTGGTCTCATGGCATTTGCGTCGGGGTATCTGGCTGTTTGGGCCACTTCCGGGATCCTGGCCTTCGGCCTGGCCTGGCTTGCAGGAAGAATTGCAAACTGGAATCATACGGCGGCACTGGCTACTGCCATTGTAACTTACACCGCTTGTGGAATCTACCAGTTGACACCCTTGAAAGACAAATGCCTGGCCCAATGCCGGGCACCCTTCTCCCTGCTCCTAGAGTACGCATCGTGGCGGGGACCGTTTCGCCACTTTCGCGTTGGTTGTCACCACGGTTTCTTTTGCCTGGGATGCTGCTGGCTGCTCATGGCATTGATGTTCGTTTTCGGCGTTATGAACATCGGGGCCATGCTTGCGCTGACCTTGGTTGTCGCCATCGAAAAGGTCTGGACGAGGGGCAACGCTTTTTCCCGCATCGTCGGGCTGGTGTGTTTGGGACTGGCTGTGGCCGTGATCTTGTTTCCAGAGTTGGCCCCTGGTCTGCTAACCGGACCTGGCGGCATGAACATGACCCCATAGCATTCTGGAGGTGTGAGATGTCTGATTGGCTCCCCTGGTATCTTTCGGGTACGTATTACGAGGTGTGCAACTGTGAGGCGATCTGCCCCTGCAGGACAAATCGTGATGTCCGCCGCTCGACTTATGAGACGTGCGATTTCGCCCTGTCCTGGCACATCACTGACGGTCGCACCGGCACGCTGGACCTGTCGGATCTCTCGGTGGTGATTGCCGGCACTTATCACAGGGAGGAGCCGGCTTTGCCACAATCACACTGGCCGCCATGGCGGGTTGTGCTGTATGTAGACGAGAACGCAACCCCGAAGCAGCAAGAAGCTTTGACCGAAATCTTCCTGGGGCAGGCCGGCGGTGATACACTGCGCAACTTCGCCCACGCCATTGGCGAAGTGTATGCGGTGAGGACAGCCCGGGTTGAGCTGGATCACACACCAGGCCGTGAACGAATGCACGTGGGTGAGTTTGTAACAGCGTACACCGCCGAGCCGGTTCTCGCCGACGAACCTGTTTACTGTGGAATACCAGGCACTGATCGACCGGGACAGGAAGTAGTTGCCGGGCGATTCCAAGTATCAGCCCCATCGCTGCGGTGGGAAGTGAGCGGTCGCTGTGGTTTTGCAAAGGATTTCGCTTACAGTTCCGAGGATTGAGTCCGGTCGTGGTGGCTGCCAGATGCCACGGAGCAGGCATCCAGTGCATCCGGGTAACCGGATATGACGAAGCATGTGAACCAGGATGTTCGTTGCTCTGGCCGCCGAAGCCGCGGACTGGAATGTTCTAACGCAGCCTGGGGCTCATTTGGCGAAGCGCACGCCGAGCCGCTCGACGAGAGCCTGCAGATCCTGCTCGCTGCTCAGCAGGATGTCCTTCTGACGCCCACAGCGGAGAGCGGTCGCACGGAAGCCGGCCCTGGCAATGAACCAGAGGGCGTCGGGTGATCGGAGAAGCGTGGTCCGCATGGCCTGGACCTTGGCCAGGAAACGCTCCAGGTCAGCCCGGCGGGCCGGCCAGGAGGGATTCCTTTTCCCGACGCAACACGAAAAATTCCCGATCGCCTGGGACATTTAGCGTGTATACTTTTCCTCAGGCGGACAATCGTGAGCCGCCAGTCACTTTGATAACGGAGGAAATGACCATGAACCAGACGAATCTCTACAAGACAGCCGTTATCGTCCATGCCCTGAACTCAATCTTCGGCATCGCACTCGCCTTCCCCTTCCTGATGCAAGGTCCACCTACCGAGGGTCCCGTGGCGGGCATCCCGCAGGTGGTGATTGTGGCGTCGGCTCTGATGGGCGTGGCGGGTCTGGTCTCCGCTTATGGGGCCTGGCAAGGGCAGAAGTGGGGCGTCTGGCTGACCGTTGCGATTGAAGCGGGGAACGGCCTTTTGGCGTTGCCCGGCGTGCTCTTCGCACCCAGCACACCCGCGAGGACTTCAGCGATCTCCGGCGTTCTGATAGCTCTATTCGTAATCGTCGCGCTGCTGCGCCGGCCGGCGGTGACGCCATCGGCGCAGGCGGGGCCTGCGTCACAAGAACGACATGAGTTCGAATGGAGACGATCATGAACCGGACGCCACTCTACAAAACGGCTGTTGTCGTCCATGCCCTGAACTCGATCTTCATGGTAGCAGCCGATTTCCCCGCGTTGATGCAAGGCCCCCCGGCAGATGGCCCCTTAGCGGGCGTTCCCCAGGTGGTGCTGGTAGTGGTGGCCTTGTTGGGCGTGGCGGGTCTGGTCTCCGCCTACGGGGCCTGGCAGGGGCAGAAGTGGGGCGTTTGGCTGACCATTGTGGTTGAAGCGGTGAACGGCATCCTGGCACTGCCCGCCGTGCTCTTGGCGCCCAGCACATTTGCCAGGACGTCGGCCATCGCCAGCGTCCTGATCGCCCTCTTTGTGATTGTCGCGCTGCTGCGCCGGCCGGCGGTGACGCCATCGGCGTAGGGCGGATTCGCGCGGCGTATTCAATGACTGACTCTATGAGTGGCCAATGACCGAGAAGCGACCACCTCCACAGCATCCAGCCACCTCCGCGGCCTGCGCGCCGGCGGATGGTCCGGCATTGCACGGGAGGCGAGGTCGGATCGTGCGTCGCGTTGGCTCCGTCACCCTGTTGCTGCTCCTGATCGCCTTCTGGTGGTTCTTTGTCTACACATTCCTGGTCGCCGGGTGGTGGCTGCTCCACGGCTACTCCTTTGTAGATGAGAGTCAGAACCCTTTCGTGTGGAATGGCCCGGTCGATTGGGTGCTCATGGGGCTGGCGCTGCTCTCCGTCTGGCCGGCGCACCGCTGGCTGCGCACCCGGATCGCCCATTTCATCGAAGATAGCACGGACGACCCCTATGCGATCATCAGCCAGCTCTCAGAGCAGGCCGACAACGCGCCAACGACCGAGGCGCAGATATGGGGTCTGGTCCAGTTGTTGGCGGCGACGCTCAATGCGCCCTATGTCCGCATCGAGATGGAAGAGGAGGGGCTGTCCGCCGAATATGGCGATCCCCCGGCCGGGGTCCTTATCACGTTGCTGCTGCAATACAATCAGCGCTCGCTGGGAAAATTGCACATCGCCCCGCGCATCGTCGGCGGAGTGCCTCTGCACATGGATGAACATCTGCTGACCGATCTGGCGCGGCAGGTCGGTCTGGCGCTCTACAGCACCCAGTTGTCAACCGAACTGCAGGAATCCCGTCGCCGCATCGTCACCGCCCGCGAAGAAGGCCGCCGCCAACTGCGCCGCGATCTGCACGATGGGCTGGGTCCCTCCCTGGCGACCCTGACCATGCAGGCCGACACCGCCCGTGAGATGGTCTACGAGAACCCTGCATTCGCCGAAGAACTGCTCGCAGAATTCGTCGATCAGACCCAGGCCTTGGTTACCGAAGTGCGACGCATTGTCCACGGCCTGCGTCCGCCGGCCCTGGATGACGTGGGGCTGTACGGCGCGCTGGAACTGCTGGTCAACGGCTTCGCCACACCGGCGTTGCAGACGGCGATCCATCTGCCCGAGACGCAGCCAACCCTATCCGCGGCCCTGGAAGTTGCCATTTATCGCATCGTGCAGGAGGCGCTGACCAACATCAGCAAACACGCCCATGCACGGACGGCGACGGTGGCGCTGGAAGCTGACGACCCCCAATTGGTCCTCTCCATTTGCGATGACGGGGTGGGGATTCCGGCCCAGCCCGACGTGGGGCTGGGTCTGCACAGCATGCGTGAACGGGCGGAGGAGTTGGGCGGAGTCTTGACGGTCCGGTCGAACACGCCCAAAGGCAGTTGCATCATCGCTCGATTCCCACTTGACACAGGAGATTCCCATGGAACCGATTCGCGTTCTGATCTGTGATGACCACCCACCATTTCGACGGGGGCTGCACATGATGCTGTCCACCGACCCATCGCTGGAGGTGGTGGGGGAGGCGGCTGATGGCGTCGAGGCAGTGGCGATGGCGGCCCAATTGCAGCCGGATGTGATCCTGATGGATCTACAGATGCCGCGCCTGCATGGCCTGGAGGCCACCCGCCGCATCGTCAGCGGCAGCCCCCACATGCGTATCCTCGTCCTCACCATGTCGGACGACACGGAGACGGTGTTTCACGCGCTGCAAGCGGGCGCCTGCGGCTACATCCTCAAGGGCGCGCGCAAGGCGGACGTGGTGCGCTCGATCCACAACGTCTATCACGGCGAAGTGGTCTTCGGCTCTGCGGTCGCCCAGCACGTCATCCAGCATTTCAACCGCATCCAGACGGCTGTGCAGCCCAACGAATTCCCCGAACTGAGCGATCGGGAAACCCAGATTCTCAAGCTGATGGCCCTTGACCTCACCAACGACGCCATCGCCGAACGGCTGGGCATCAGCCTCAAGACGGTGCGCAACCACGTCTCCAACATCTGCACCAAGCTACAGGTGTCCGACCGCGCGGCGGCCATCCTGCGCGCCCGCGCCCGCAGTGGCTGAGCGCCGGCGGTTGTCGCAGCCCCCCACCCAACCATAAAGCAGACGTTTTGCCCGCATCTGCCGGGGAGCTCGGAACTCCCCGGCAGGTGACAGACGGCTTTCAGTGTAGATGCCGCCTCGCGGGCCGGCATTGTCGCGCTTGCTCAGGCCTGCTTGGGCATACAACCGACGGAATTTCCCGCGCTGGCAGGAACGATTCCCGATCGCCTGGGACAATTAGCGTGTATAATGGGCTGTAAGTTCGACATGGGAACGCAGTTCGCCGGGCATAGGCCGTCGTTCTGCAACACCAAACCTTTCGTAATTCGGTCGATGCATGTATGCTATCTCACAGAGGAGGCTTATCGTGAATCAGCGAATGAGATCGTATCAAACCTGGACCATGGGCGTAACCTTCCTGCTCCTTCTGGTCGGATTGGCGCTGGCCGGCTGCCAGCCCATCCAGACACAGCCGGCCAGCCCCGCCGCAGTTCCGGCGCCGGCCATTCCCGAAGCGCGCATCGAGATCAACGCCGACGGGATCGTCGTCCCGGCGGATTTTCCCGGCGGCATCGTCTCTGTGACGGTGAAGAACAACGACAGCAAAGACCTGGATGTGGGCTTCGAGCGGCTGCGCGAAGGTCACTCCATCGCCGAGGTCAAGCCGTTGCTGGACGACGTCATGGCCAACTTTGACGCGCTGGATGAGGCGACATCGGACATGGGCAGCTTCAATCCTCTGCCTGCCGGGGGCGAACAGGAACTGATCATGGACTTCCGAACTGGCGACTTCCTCGTGTATGCCACCAAGCATTCCGATGGCCCGCCCATTCCTGGCGCGTCGTATCTCTTCGGCTCATTTGCGGCACAAGAGGTGGTCGGCACAGTGGAGCCCCAGGCGGATGTGGTGGTGCGACTGCACGACTTCGCGTATGACATGCCCGATGAAATCAAGGCCGGCGAACAACTGTGGGAGTTCAAGAATGAGGGCGACCAGTTCCACATGATGGCGCTGGTGAAACCCAACCCCGGCGTCACCCTGGATGACATCAAGGCGGCGTTCGCTGCTGCCGATGCGGGTGAACTGACCGGTCCTCCGCCCTTCGAATTTGTTGAAGCCGGCGGCACAGCACCCATCAGCGAAGGGGAACGGGTGTGGGTGAGGTTCTCCCTGGACCCGGGTGAGTATGTGGCAGCCTGTCCCCTGCCCGATATGGCGGCCATAGCGGCCGGCGGACCGCCCCTGCCGCACTACGAGCACGGGATGATCCGCAAGTTTACCGTGAAGGAGTAAGGGTTCAGCATTTCCAACCGCCTTCGGAGAGGTCCGATGGTTTCTCAGCATCGGACCTCTCCCCAGGTGCAACGACTTGCGCCTGGCGGCGCCTGGCGAATGAATTCGCGGCAACACCTGCGAAACCGACCTTCGTCGGTTGGATTTCGAGTCGCCGAAGCCTGTCCTGAGTTCATCGAAGGGGGCGATCCTTCGACAGGCCCTTCGATGAACTCAGGACGCCGCTCGGGACAGCGCTTCGCAATGGTAGGCGCGGTTTCAACCGCCGGCATCTTGTCGAAGATGGGAAGATGAAAGCAGATGATGAAAAGTACAGGCAGGTTACAGGCTCATTTGCACGAGTGCGAGGAGTGCACGCTGGCCGTCCAAGTGCTGGTACAGCGAGCGCGTCGTGCAGGGTATCAGCAAGGGGGTGCGACCGGGATGGAGAGGCATTCCATCATGGCTGCCATTGCCGTGTTGAGTCTCGCTGTGGTTGCTTTCCTGGTTGCTAACCTGATGCCTTGGCATTGGCGGCCGGATCGAGATATCAGCCATGTGTACGCGGAATCGAGCCCCGCAGTAGTCATTGTCCGCGTGGATTCCACGGGCACCACGGGCTCGGGTGTGGTCTTTGACAGACGTGGGTACGTCCTCACCAGCTATCACGTGATCGCGGAAGCCGAGGACGATCAAGACCTCGTGGTTCAGTTGCTAGGGCTCGATGAGGTCTCGGCTCGCATCATCGGGGTTGACTCTGCAACGGATCTGGCCGTGCTGCAGGTGGATGTGTCCCCAGGACGTCTAACGGTAGCCTCCTTTGGGGATTCCGACACCGTGCGGGTGGGAGACCGCGCTATGGCGATCGGCAGTCCTTTCGGGCTTGCCTACTCGCTCACCGTTGGCTACATCAGCGCGGTAGGCCGGCACCTGCTGAACGACGATCCCACGGCTCCCGATGTTGAGCAGGTGCTGCAGACCGACGCAGCGCTTAACCCTGGGAATTCGGGTGGTCCGTTGCTCAATGACCGCGGTCAGGTTATCGGCATTAACACACGCTTACAGTCGCCATCAGGAGGCTCCGTTGGGCTGGGATTTGCCGTCCCCAGCAACACCGCCATACGAGTCGCTCGCGGCTTGGTGATGCAAGCTGTTCAACACAGGGCGCTAGCGCAGCGGTCGGCCATATTTCAGGAAAAGAGCTACCGAACCAAGGAGCTTTCGGTAGTTCTCAGTGGCAGATTGAGGGGTTTGCCTCAGAACCGGTGGTTGGCGTCCCTGCTGGTTACGATACTGTGGTGGCAACCGCGCAGCAACTGCTTCTCTATGACAGCCAAACAGGGGGTTACCACGTCGGCCAAATCCTGTCTGGGCAGTGGCAGCCAATAAAGAGCGCTCGGGAACTCTTCCTTGCAGCCTCAGTGGCCAAAGAAAAAGTGACGGATGCCGGCTATACCCACATCACCCATCTTTCCGACGAAGACCTTCTGCTCTACAATGCCCAAAATGGGAAGCTATCTGTGGCTACAGTTGGCCGCAGACCCTTTTCATTCAATTCACCCCACAACCCAAGGTATGATGCCGGGTTACTGCAATTCAAGAAGATCTATGATGTCGGTACGTTTTCTCGAAACTGGTCGCACATTGTTTCTTTCTCCATTGCGTATGACATCGTTCACTAGATAGAAAACGGTAACGTCTCACGATCTATTCGTATTCGGCGTGCTCGCAAGCGCCGGCCTGCTCCACACATACTTCTTTGGCCGGCTGGGCAACGTGCGCCGGACGGGCGCTCTGCCAACATCTGCGACGGGCTGCACATCGCGCCAGGACAGGGCGACGTGCAGCCCGAGTACGTCGTGCGGATTGAAATCGACATGTGGGCGACGGCCCACCATTTCCGGCGGAGACATCGGCTGCGCCTGCTGGTTTCAAGCGGCGCATACCCTCGCTGGAGCAGCAACTTGGGCACCGACGAATCGCTAGCTACCGGCGTCCGAATGGCCACCGACGGGCAGACCATCTACCACTACGAGGCTCGCCCGTCGGCGCTGGTCATTTGGGTTGCAGAGGGAGCAGGATGCAACAGCAGATAGCCGCCTGACAGGATGGCCGGCGGCAGACGTCACTCCCCCTCTGGCACGAGCAGGAGCACAAAGTGGAGTGCAGCCAACGCCAGGAGATAGACCAGACCCAGCAGATACAGGAACACCCCGTATGGGGACAGTGCCCCCAACGCCGCTGAGACCTGGGCTCCAATGATAACGACGGAAACCGGCAGGAGCACGGCTGTGAGCCAGCGCTCCTCCGCCGGCCATTGCGACGCTCCCAGGTTCCGGACACGCAGGTACAAGACGAACACGCCGGCCACGTGGACGAACGCCTGAAGGCCGTTGCTGAGTCGCCACAGCACCGCCTGGGGCGGCTCAAGCTCCTGAAGCAACAAGGGCGTCAGTGCCAGGAAGAACACACCGAGGCTCGTCTCAAGGAGCATCCGCAGCCGCAACCATTCCAGAGGGTCCCACCGACCTTCGGCCCGGTGTCCCAGCACCGCAACAATGCCGGTGAAGCCGGCCAGGGTGACTGCTATCTCGGAGAGGCTACGCAGTGTTTCGGAAGCTTCCATAGGGTGGTTCACAGTCCGCGCCGGCCGGCTAACAAAGCTCCGCAACCGTTCTCCGGTATTCATCCAGGTCTTGGATCTCGAAGTACGCACCACCAACGGCGAAGATAGGACGTGCCGGCAATCGGAACGCTCCAATGGACGGGTTCTCCTTGCTACGCGTGGGCTGACCCAGGTCCTGTCCCTCCAACCGGGCGGCCGCAGATGCAATGGGAAACATCCGCCTGGGCATCAGGATGCCAAAATGACCGTTCGGCGCGTTCCCGGACAACATCACCTCTCCGAGGTCGAACAACATGCCGCCGATTCGCTCGAAGGTCCACAGCATCACAGGCGTGCGCCACAAGGGCTCCGGAATCGCCTGGCTGATCGCATTCATCAGCTTGACGAGCGGAGTAGTGGTCATCGAGATGTTCCATTGAAGCCTCGGAGCATCCATCTCGATGGTCAGGTCCATACCGCCGGTCCACTCGAGTGAAATGCGAGCGTGGCTGTTTCGCCGGGCGGCTGCGCCGTAGTAGCGGGGACAGGCGATATCGAGGCGCGGGCTATCGGCATAGATAGACCAAACGCCCTCGGGTGAGCGGTGCCAGATCGTGCGATAGGGGGCGAAGTCGTTCTCCGGGAAGACCCGGAGCGCGAGGACGTGGCCCGAGTCGAACGGTAAGGCAAAAACACCGTAGCCACGAACGTGCTCGAAGCCGGGCAGGGGCGAAGGGCGAGCTACGGGCTCGATGGCTTCCAGCTCTTTGGCAAGGTCCATGAGTAACACCTCCTGTTCGGTTATCCTACTCGTGTTCTGGTTGCAACTCAAAGGGGCTCTCCCAAGAGCCGCTCAATGGCTTTGAGCCGGCTCTCCGCAAATGGCGTGGTGCGGAGGACCCAATTGCGAATGCGGCATAGAAGTGCTGACTCCATGAACATCAGCCGCGCGATGAGACGCGACTCACGCTGCATGCGGTCCACACGAGTGAATCGGCGCCGAAAATACAGAGGCAGCGCCTGCTCAACTGTGGCCGCATCTACTCGCCGAAGCTCGTCGGCCAGCACAGCCGCCGACTCCATGGCACACGAGGCCCCCACGCCGGCGGTCGGGAGCAGTGCGCTACTGGCATCGCCCAGGAGAACGACGCGACCGCGGTGCCAGCGCAAGCACCGCACGTCTGTGAAATCCCAATAGTAAATCCGGTCATCCGAGCTGAGGGCCTCGAGAACCCGGAGGACATCGCCGCCGAACTGGCCGAACGCCTGGCGCACGGCCTCGTGGGATGGCGGATGCCCGGAGACAGGCATCCGCCGAATGGGCATGGCTGCGAGCACCGAGGTGGCGTCACGGGTCGAGTAGGTTTCGAAGAACCGGCCTGGGGCCCAGTACTCGCATACGGTGTCTTTCGGGACCTCGCTCGCCTGGGTCCACCACGCCCAGCCGGCCCAGTGCGTAGGGGTCGCCGGAACAGCGCCGAGTATCGCGTGCCGCACCGTGGAATGCATGCCATCGCAGCCCACAACAAGGTCAAAAGTGGCGTGCTCCCCACTGGTGAACGTCACCTCCACTTCATCTCCTCGCTGCTCGATGCGCTCGGGCACTGTGGCAAACTGCACCTCGGTCGCCCTGAGGCGGTTCGCCAACAGCAGGAGCAACTCCTCCCGCGCCACCATCCGGATCATGTCCGCCTCGGACAGGTGGGCACTCAGATGGATCGCGTGCACTGCGCGGCGATGTTGGTCGAAGATGCGGTACCACTCAAGCCGCTGGCTGATATCGCAGAATGCTTCGTAGAGGCCCAGCCCGCGCAGAACCCGACTCCCCAGAGGCCAGAGCGCGAGGGCGTAGCCGTGACAACTCCAGGTGGGCTCCTTCTCAACGAGCACTGGAACCAGACCTTGCTGCTCCAGCAGGTTCGCCAACGTCGTCCCGGCAATCCCCCCTCCGACGATGAGAATGCGGAGATTGCGGTGCGTAGATGAATGCTGCATTGCCGATTCGCTCTCTTTGGTTAGAAACTCACCACACTTGCCTCTGAGAGCAATTCCGCAAACTGGACTCCGTCAATAAACGTGGCGTTCAAGGTCTTCAGGTCTTCTTCAGTCACCCCACGGGCGGCAGAGCAAGGCCCTCAGACATAGACGGGGACCTTACCCCGGACGACCTGTTCGATCAACTCGGTGAGGGGCGGAAACCCAATGCCGTGTACGCTGTTTGCAATCGTGGGCTTGACTAAATACACAGCCTCCCCAAGGAGCGCGATACCGACTTCTTTGCCGGCGCCTAACGCACCGACGGCCGTAATGAATGCCAGGCTGCTCTTAGTCGGATCATCAGTTGCATGAGTGGCAACGGCCAGGATCTTTCCCATTGTGAGACTCCTTTCGAATGAAGTTGGATTCAAATACCACGCGCTACAGACTCAAGGTTTGAGCGCCACTCACCAGAGCTTCGATGGCCGAGGCGGCTCCGACGATCTTCGCCCCTGGTACCAGGTCTGCCTCGGTGATGCCGCGCGGTTTGGCGCAGGCGCCACACACCCACAGCCGGCCATCATTCTCAACAAACTGGCGGATCAGTTCGTCTAACGGGGCAAAGCCGTCGGCCTGCAACCCGTCTGCATAACCTCGGGTGGCCACGCGCACACCTTCGATGGTCAGCAAAACCGTGGCCGCCTGGCCAGAGGTCAGGGCAATGTTGGCCGCCACAAAGGCCAACGAGGCCCGTTCCACATTGTCCTTCCCGCGTGTGTTATGGATCATGACGTGTCCCATTTCATTTACCTCCTCAGGTGTACTTTGCTCGATACCTTGTTCGTTTCGGACTTCACTTCCGGCGAATGAGATAGTGTTCACCCGCCTGCTTCAAGAGCTCATGCCCGGCCAGGCGACACCAGGCCGGCAGGTCCCCCGCCACGCTGGGGTCGGTGGCATGGACCTCTAACGTCTGGCCGGAGGCCATCGGCCGGAGCAGCCCGGCGATCTCCTCCAGCGGCCCCTCGGCGCATCCCCGGGCGCCGGCGTCGTAGAAGGCGTCAGCACCAAAGACGGGTTCTGGTACCCGTGACTGGCCGGCTGCATCCGGCCGGAACCCGGAGCACAGCAGCCACATGTCGGCAATGCGACCGTCCCGCACATCACAATAAGCTTGCTGCTCAAGGACCTGCCAACCGCCTCCTGCATCGTGCACCCGCAGTCGATAACGCAGATACAGGCGGTCGAAGACCTGATCGGCGGCCGATTGCAGAACCTGGAACTTATCGGCATCGCCAAACCAGCGCCGCAGCCAGCTTGTCGCTTCCCCGGACGTTTTCCCTTCGCATATCCCTGGCACTAAGGCCCGAAAGCGAACCTGCGGCGCAAAGAGCGTCTCCAGCCGGCCAAAGTCCTGTTCCTCCAGCGCTTCCAGGAAAGACTCCCCCAGGGCAACAAGGGCCGGCGCGGCCGGGTGCCCGGCTCCGCGAAGGGATTGTGCGATGATATGGTTTGACATTGTTCACCTCCTTTTGTATAATATGCTAACCCACAAGTACACTTATTTTAACAGAGACGTGTTCCCAGCGGGTATCCTTTGCGGATACGCCAGGGGATACAGAAGGGATACGAGATGGCCAGCGACGAGATGAATGACATCGTCTCATTCGGCGAATGGGTTCGACGGCGGCGGAATGCGCTGGATCTAACCCAGGCGGGCCTGGCCAGGCAGGTTGGCTGTGCTACCGTCACCATCAAGAAGATCGAGCGGGATGAACGGCGGCCGTCGCGACAGATGGCCGAATTGCTGGCCACGCATCTGGACATCCCCGGGGCGATGCGGGATGATTTCATCCGCATGGCGCGGGGGCAGTACGTGCCGGCCATGACCTCCCCGGCGGAGATGGTTCGCCCGCCGGCCTTCCTGCAGCGCAGTAGCCCCCCTCCTCCACGCGACAGGCCCCATTTCGTGGCCCGCGAACGCGAGCTGGCCCAACTCGACGCTCACCTGGCGCAGGCGCTGGCCGGCGACGGGCGAGCCGTCTTCATCCTGGGCGAGGCGGGGCGCGGCAAGACCGCGCTCATGGCCGAGTTCGCCCGCCGGGCGCAGGCCGCGCACCTGGATCTGATCGTCGCCGGCGGCAACTGCAACGCCCGGTCAGGCGTGGGCGACCCCTATCTCCCCTTCCGCGACATCCTGGGCATGTTGGCCGGGGACCTGGAAGCCCGCTGGGCCGCCGGCAGCCTCTCGCAGGAACAGGTACTTCGCCTGTGGGCGTTGCTGCCCTCCACACTCCAGGCACTCGCCGAGCACGGCCCCGATCTCATCGACACCCTCGTCCCCGGCGCTCCGCTGGTTCGGCGGATCGCCGCTTTCATGCCCGACCGGGTGGACTGGCTGAACCCACTGCACGCCCTCATCGAACGACAACAGAGTGAGCCGGCCCATCTGGAACAGAGCCAACTGCTGGAGCAGGTAACCCAGGTGCTGCGGGCGCTGGCCGGCCGGCACCCACTTCTCCTGCTGCTGGACGACTTGCAGTGGGTGGATGACGCTTCGAGCCATCTGCTGTTCCACCTGGGGCGACGCCTGGCCGGCAGCCGGATCCTGCTTCTGGGGGCCTATCGACCGAGCGAGGTGGCCCTGGGACGCCCCGCCGAGGGGCCGGACCAGAAGGGCCAGCATCCCCTGGCACCGGTGATCAATGAGCTAAAGCGCTACCACGGCGACATCCAGGTAGACCTGGACCGGTTCACAGCGCCCGAGCGACGGGCCTTTGTGGACGCACTGTTGGACAGTGAACCCAACCGTCTGGATGAGGTATTTCGGGAAAACCTGTTTCTTCACACCCAGGGACACCCCCTATTCACCATCGAGATGCTCCGCGATATGCAGGCCGGCGGAACCCTGATCCAGGACGAAGCCGGGCAGTGGATCGAGTCCGCGGCCTCTGGCCCTCAGAAGCTGCCGGCGCGCGTGGAAGCGGTGATCGAGCAGCGCGTCAACCGGCTGGATAGCACCCTCCGCGACATGCTGACCGCCGCCAGCGTCGAGGGAGAGTTGTTCACCGCCCAGGTTGTGGCCCGTATCCAGGGGCTGCACGAGCGCCAGGTCCTGCGCTATCTCTCCCACGACCTGGAACAGCGCCATCGATTGGTGCGAGAGCACAGTGAGGTCACGGTGAGCCAGCAGCACCTGACGCGTTACCAGTTCAGCCATGTGCTGTTTCAGGAACATCTCTACGAGCAGCTTGGCCAGGGGGAGCGCCGGCTGTACCATCGCCAGGTGGCCGAAGCAGTGGAAGCCATCTTTGAAGCGTACACGCGCGACATCATCACAACGTTACTCCAGCACAGCGACCAGGCGGGCGAGGTGCTGGATCGCCCCCATCCCGACTGTCTGGCCGAGTTCGGGCCGGCCCTGGTGCATCACTTCTGGCGTGGCGAAGCGTGGGCCAAAGCCGCCGGCTATGCCCTGTGCGTGGGCAGCGGGGCGATGAAGGCGTACGCCCTGCGCGAGGCGATCGGGTACTTCGACCGCGCCCTGGAAGCGTTGGCTCGGGTCCCCCACCCGTCCCCGCAACTCGTCTATGAAGCCAACATGCGCTGGGTGGAAGCGGCCTTCAAATTCAAGCCGTATCCGGAACAACTGCGCCGGCTGACGCAGGCCGAAGCCATCGCCCGCGACCTGGATGACAAACCCCGTCTGATCCGCGCACTGCATTGGACCGCCAACGTGCATCTGGCCCGAGGCCTGTGGATGCGCGCCGGCCCCACCCTGATGGAGTGTCTGGCCCTGGCCCAGGAATTGGGCAACGAACGCCTGGCCGTTCGCCCCACCTATTTCAAGGCCCTCATGACCACCCTCGCGAACCCTCGCGGCTCGCTGGCACTACTTGAGCAAGCACTCGAGTTAACACGAAAGTATGCGGACACGCACGTCGAAGCGCTCACGCTTGGCACCATTGCGCAAACCCACGCGCAGCTTGGTGAATTTGCACAGGCGCGCGGGACTATGCAGCAGGCGTTTCGGGAGCTGCAGCGCACCGATTCGCCCCTGACGGAGTCGGATGTGAACCTGCTGGCCGGCTGGACATACCTGGCCATGGGCGACACGCAGCACGGGCTGGAGTATGGCCGGCGCAGTGTGGAGAAAGCGATCGCCGCCGACAACATGGACTGTATCTGCTACGGCTACGATTGTGTCGGCTACGGCTATTTGGAAATGCAGCGCATCCCCGAAGCAACTTCGGCCTTCGAGGAAGCTATCCGGCGGTCGGAAACGACGGGCGCGATCATTCCGGAGCTGTTGGGACAGGCCGGCCTGGCCATGTCGCGGTTTTGCAGCGGACGCACCGAAGCCATCCAGGACCTGGAAGCAGTCGGGACAGCCATGCAGAGCTACCACGATTACGTGGGAGAAGCGGACGTGGCGCGGATGCTGGGGACGTGCCTGGTCCAGTTGGGTGACCTGGAACGCGCCGAAAGCTATCTCAACACGGCGCTGGCTTTCTATCGCCGCATGGAGATGCGCCCGTACCAAATGCGTGCGCTGATGTCGCTGGCGCAGCTCTTCGAACAGCAGAACCGCCCCGGCGAGGCGCAAAATGCCCAGGCCGAGATGGCAGCGCTGATGCAGGCGCTAACATCTGATCGTGGATTGCCGCCCCTTCAAAGTTCCCAGCAAAACCAGGACAATGTCTCTTGAATGTGGGACAGCGGCTCCTCTGTACTGAGGCCAGTTCTCAGAAATGCTCACTCAGTGGATAAAAGGAGGAACCATGTCCACACAAATCGCTGATCGCACTTCAGTCAGTTCCACACCCCGTCTCAGTCGCCTCGGCCTGTTGACGATCCTCGGCGGTGTGCTTCAGTTCATCGCCGGCATCGGGGTTGAGGGGCTAGACCAGAATCGGATGAATAATAGACCTTATAGGAAATAGAGCAGGAACTGTGCTATAATGCTGATCACGACT
>CAZHMV010000132.1:13826-16438 GCA_964532665.1 uncultured Anaerolineales bacterium | reverse complement strand
AGTTCGATGTCGCCGGCGCGGCCGAAGTTGGCGGCCAGCAGGCCCATGTCCACGCCGTCTACCAGATCGTCCGCGTTGAAGTCGGTCCGGGGGTCCCAGTGGACGTCGCCAGGCACGCTGCCGAAGGCCCGGTTGACCAGCGAGGCGTCCGCTCCGTCCACATCGTTGTCGTTGTCGGCGTCGCCCTCCAGGAGCCGGCCCATGTCAACCGTGTTCTCGCCGCTGGCCAGCGCCACGTCGGGCCGGCGGTTGGCCAGGGTGTGCATCCCTTTGACCCGCAGGTCGTAGGTGCCGGGCGTCACACCGTCGATGCTGAAACGGCCCTGGTTGTCCGTGTGGACGTCGAAGATGCGCAGCGTGGCGTCGCTGGCTGGGTCGCGCAGTTCCACCGTCAGCGGAATCTCCCACTGCGCATGGGGTGGCGCCGGCCTCCCCTCCAGGGCGACACTGGCGTGGATGGTGGCCGGATCGCCGGCCCGCACCCGCGCTTCCTCGATCCGCCCCAGGACGGACTCGGTCCCCGAGAGGACGTCGGTGCGGCGCGGAGTGGTCCAACTGAAGGCCAATGCCGCGCCCTCCGGCGGCGTGCCGGCGATGGCCTGGAGGTACACCCGGGCCACCGGCACACGACCGGTGACGGGCGGTCCGCCGAGGGGCACACGGGCGGCGTAGTTCACCTGGCCGGCCTCGTTGTCCACTTCGTTCTGCAACACCATCGTGAGATTGCCGGGTGTGATCGCCGTGACCGGGCTGCCGGCCTCGTCCACGACCTGGAGCAGAGTCGGGTCGAAGTCCAGGTAGACCTGCACCGTGTCGAAGGGCTGCGTCCGGCTCTCGGCCACCACATCCACGGCGACCACCTCGCCCACCGAGGCTTCGACAGAGCCCGGCACCAGCGAGAGGGTGACGGTGTCGGCAACCGGCGAGACCGCTGCCATGTACTCGGCATACACCCGAATGGGGCCACCCTGATATTCATCAGCCTGATCCTCCTCCATCTCGGACGGTGTGTTGGCCGTCCAGAACCGGAAGATGTCGGGGTAGAACGTTTCCGTGACCGGGTCCCAACGGACGTAGTTGACCAGCTCCAGGCCGTGGGTCCCGTCCACCGTGTTGTAGACATCGTGGGAGACGTAGGCCGCGTCGTCGTGCACGCGCTGGTCGTGGGGCTGTGCGTGGCCGGCCATCGGCCGATAGACGCCGGCATACCCTGCCTCGGCGCTGTCGATGAAGGGGTCGTTGATGCCGATGCGCCGGCCTTCCATGCAGTCCACGCCGGCGGCGGTCACCCAGTGGCCGCCCAGCCGGCGCCACCCATCGGGCTGATACTCCCAGAAGCCCAGGAGCAGCAGCACATCCTCGCTGTGCAGCACCTCGTCGCGGACCAGGTCGTAGGCGGGGTCGCGCTCCAGGGTGACGCTGTAGTCTTCGGCAAGCTCCTTCTCCGCCAGCAGGTCGCGGATGCCGGCCGCCAGCTCGCCGGGCCGCGTGCCGATCCAGTCGCCAGGATCGTCGGGGTATCCGTCAGTGTGCATCCGCTCGGCCAGGTCGCGGATGAAGGGTGGGACGTTCTGCGAATCGTGGTCGTCCCACGCGCCGAAGGCCTCCACCAGCGGGTAGCCGTCGGAGATGGCCGGTGGCGGGGTGTTTCCTGGCTCGAAGTGGGAGTCGTACCACCATAGGGAATTGGCGGCAGCCGCCGGCCCGTCCACCGTTGGGGTGAACACATCTGTCTGGTGGGCGCCTGGCGAATAAATTCGCGGCAACCCTTGCGAAACCGGCCTTCGCCGGTTGGATTCCGAGTCGCCGAAGGGCGACTTCGCAATGGTTGGCGCGGTTTCAACCGCCGGCCTCTTCTGGTCAAAATCAGGGACACCATTGGGGGCGTAGTCAGGCCAGCCGGCCTTCCAGTACCAGCACGTCAGCGGGGGTTGATCAGGCCCTGGCCTTGGGGGAGGTCCTGGCGGGCCATCGGGCGGCGGCGCCGGGGGGCCGCAGTGCGACGTGCAGATCTCCACATCGTCCACGTAAGCCCAGAGGGGGCCGGTGCCGTCGCCGTCGTTGGTCGCGCCGAACAAGATTCGGACCGTCTGCCCGACAAACGGGGTGAGGTCGAACGTGGCCGGCTGCCAGCCTCCGGTGTCCACCGAATCCATGACGCGGTGACTGGCTCCGGTAACATGGTCGATGACGTGCGCAACGAAGCTATTGAACCGCCTGTCATCATCGCCATCATTGTCCACATTGTACCAGAAGCTCAAGCTGGCGTCGTGGGCATCGGCGGGGATGGTTACGTCCTGGTAGGCAATGTCGGTACGCGCCATATCCACGCCAGGCAGGATACCCAGGCGCAGCGAGGAAGCGCCGGAGTGCCCCGGCGGCTCGACCCGGGGCGCCCCCAGTCCGGCCTCCCAGCCGGCCCACCCTTCCTCGAAGCCACCGTTGACCACGAGATTGCCCTCACATGGCCCTGGCTCGGGCAGGATTTCCACCTCCGCTGTGTCGCTCTGTTCGGTGGCGGGATCGTCGTTGGCCACGGCTCGCAGCTCATCCACGGTGGAGGAAGTCTCGGCCCTGGCCTGGAATTCCAGGAGCCCTCCCAGGATTGAGCC
>CAZHMV010000132.1:0-13726 GCA_964532665.1 uncultured Anaerolineales bacterium | reverse complement strand
GTCGTCGCACCAATGGGCTTCCACAACATGCGCTATGGAGTCCTGGGCCTCGACGTGGGTGCAGTTGACGGCCAGCGGGCCCAGATCGCAGGTGGCAGAGAAGACCCGGAAGTGGAGCGTGAAGGAGATCTCCTCCTCAGGCTCCAGGTTGCCGAAGTGGGTGGTGATGTCGTCCCACGTCAATTCACCCACCACCGGATCCACGGTGTCCGGCATCGGGTCGCTGCCTGTGAAGAGGAGGCATTCGGAGGGATAAGCATCGGTGACCTGTATCGCGGTCAGGGTGGCGGTGCCGGTGTTGCGGATGGTGATTCGGAACGCGACGTCCTCGCCGACGCCGGCCATACCCCCGGGCGGCTCGATCAGCTCTTTGACCACCTCCACGTCGGGCCAGAGGAACGAGACCGGCGGGCTGGAGAACTCGGAGGTGTTGCCGGCGGTGTCGGTGGAGGTGGCCGTGAGGCCGCCGTACGTGGGCGCGGCGGCGAAGGTCACCGTCCACGAGCCATCGGCCAGCGTGGTGCCGGAGCCGAGGTACTGCCGGCCCTCCCACCCATCGTCCGAGAAGACCTCTATGGTGCAGCCGGCGCACGGCGCACCACCCGGCAGTGTGGCCGTACCGCTGGCTTCGGTCACCGTGAAGTCCGTGAACGCCGGCGGCGGTAGTTCCGTGTTGCCCCCGTTGATGTTCTCGATCCCCAATCCGACATCGTCGTAGATGCTGTTCTGGGTGATGGTGTTATACAGGGTGTCCTGGCCGTCTACCCGCACTCCATCGCCGCCGTTGTTAGCGATAACATTGTCCGGGCCGATCACGTTGGTGTGGGTACCGTCGAACAGGTACAGGCCGTGGCCGGTGTTGTTGGCGATGATGTTGCCCGGACCGATCATGTTGTCGTGCACGCGGTCGAACAACTGGATGCCGTTCGCGCCGTTGGGGATGGCGCCGCTGCCGGCGGCGTCCGTGCCGATGTAGTTGCCCAGGATGGTGATGTGCCCCGTCTCCGGGTCCTTGATACCGATGCCGTTTCCGCCATTGCCGCTGATGACGTTGCGCTCGGATGCTGTGGCCCCGCCCACGGTGATGTTTGTCGCTCCGTCCTCGATGATGAAGCCTTCGCTGCGATTGGGCACCGCTCCCGTGCCGTCCGCGTTCAGGCCGATGATGTTGCCGCGCACCTGGTTGTTCCCGCCGCCGTACATCTTGATGCCGGAGTAGGTGTTGCCACTGAGCAGGTTCCCTTCGACGACAATCTGCTCGGAGCCGGCGACATCTACCCCATGCCGGCCATTGGGCAGCGCCGCTGTGCCGCCGGCATCGGTGCCGATGCGATTGCCTATGACGGTGTTGCGGTCCGAGCCAGCCCCAATCGAGACCCCGTTGCCGAAGCCGCCTCCGCCGTTACCGGAGATAACGTTGTCGGGGCCGATGGTATTGTGATGCGCACCGTGCATGATTTGCACGCCGCCCTGGCGATTGGGAATGGCCGCTGTGCCGTCGGCGTTGGTGCCAATCCTGTTCTCGCTGATCACGTTCTGCTGCTCGGAACCTGTGCCGCCGACCCAGATGCCGGCCAGGTTGTTCCCGCTGATGACATTGCCATTCAACTGGGTGCTGCGAGCACTGCCTACGATCTCCACGCCATGCCGGTCGTTGCCGAAGCCGGCAGTGCCGTTGGCGGCGACGCCGATGTAGTTGTCTGCAATGGTGTTGTTGCTCGCGCCCGTGCCACTGACCAAGACGCCACTCAGTTCAAAACCGCCAATGTCCAGGCCGCGAACCTCGCAGTTGCTGGCGCGGATGTACAGGCCGTTAGCAGCGCCGGCGCTGGCACCCGAAAGCACGATCTCCGGGCCGGCGGCATTGGTGTCCCCCCGATTGGCCGCCTGGGAAGGCCCGTCGATGGTCGTGCCGGCGTCGGTCAGTTCGGGCAGGGCGCTGTGCGGCGCGATCAGCCACACCGAACCGGTGAAGCCGGTGTCTGTGTCAGGAATGTCGAACGAAATGACATCGGGACCACGATGCGAGTTGGCGCACAGAATCGCCTCCCGCAGTGAGCAGTGGGCTCCGTCGCAGGCTTCGTCATCGACGTCGTCGGCGTTGTTGACCACCAGCGGGAACGCACACTCGCGGGACGGGGTCGGCGTGCGCGTAGGCGTGGGCGTCAGCGTCGGGGTGGGTGTGGACGTTCGAGTGGGAGTGCGCGTGCGGGTGGGCGTCGGCGAAGGGAGTTGGTAGATCACGACCAGGTAGGGATGGCTGCTGCCGGCGTTCTTGGAGCGGAAGTAGCGCCAGTGGTACCGGCTCGCGCCACCGCTTTCCGGGCCGCGCAGTTCCAACCCGAAGTTGGGAGAGGTGCCGAAGTTCCGCCCGATCCAGTAGTTCTGCACCAGGCTCGTCACAGGCCAACTCTTCCAGCCGCTGCTGGAGCTGATCGAGCGGCTGACGTACGCTGTCGATGATGGCTTGTTGTTCCAGGTCCGGGGGCAGCCCCAGGAGGAAGTCACCCGCCGCAGCGCGATGCTGACGGAGGAGTCGCCGCCGGCATTGTACAGGTAGGCGTAGAAAGTGGCCGAGGTGACGACGGCATCGGACGGGATGCTGGAGAGATGGAAGCCCAGATAGGCCCGCCGATAGCGCGTCCCGAACTCGTCCACGTTGTACCCCACGGCCAACTGGGAGTCGGTGCAATGATCCGTGCCCGGAGAGATGGAGTCAACGTAGGTGTCGATGTAGGATTCCTGGTTGTAGGTGTCAGCCGGCACGATGGCCATGTAGCGACCGTCGTCCAGGTCGTAGTGGCGCTCGCCGGCGCTTGGTGCTGAGTGGCCGGCAGCCGGGTCAGAAGTGGCCAGCGTAAAGGCGGCCAGCGCACCAACCACCATGAGGACGATCAGGAATCTGATACTGACAGCGTTGTGACGCATGTTTACCTCCTGATTCAGCAAACCTTTCATTGCTAGACTAGCCGCGTGTGGCCCCCACCCCCGGCCCCTCCCCCAAAATCTGGGGGAGGGGAGCTGAGTTCCCCCCTCGCCCAGATTTGGGAGAGGGGGGTTAGGGGGGTGAGGGCCTGCCGGCCTCCCTACTCCGCCACCCGCCACACATGCACAGCAGTCTCTCCCCACGGCCCCGCCTCCCGTTCCGTCACGTATATGAGTCCCCTTTCCCCATCATAGGCTGCAGCCCCAAGTATGGCACATTGCTGATCAAAGACCTCGTCTAGTGGACTGAAGACCGCATAGGGCACCACCTCCCAGGGTTCCCTGGTTCGGGCCATTACCTCTCTCAAGTCTCCCGGATCGTAGAAGAGTATCTGGGGCTCATACGGATAGGCGTGGTAACCTTTGTACGGGTCGCAGGGATCGCCGCCGCACTGTTCCGGCGTTCCGTAGCAGTTGTCTCCCAGTCCTTTCCTGCCAACGATGAGAATGCCTCTCTTGGTTGACGTCTGCACCCAGGCCCCGCCTCCCCAGTGGTCAGCGGGCCGGTAGTTGGGAAAGTAACATTCGTCTGGGTTGTCGAGGCATCCGGGGTAGATTTCGGGATAATAGAGCAGGGCCAACGCATCCAGGTTCTGCCCGGAGGCAGGGGGATTGCCGTCTTCCCAAGGGGCGAGGGCATACAACGTCGGTCCCTGAGAGCCGCCAAAAGCGCCGGCCTGTCGATGGTTGCCGGCGATGAGCCATTTCCCTTCGAGATACTGGCTGGCAAAGTCCTCAGGAGCTGTGAAGAGATAGTTGCAGGTTTTGGCATTGTGGAAGAGATTGCCGTCCGACGGGCGGTCTCCGATGTGCCACACCCCTTGAGCGCCGCTCATGTCAAGTTCGCTCCACCCCAGGGAATCCTGGTCGTAGCCGGCAGTGTTGTACCAGTCCCGCAGATTCCAGGCGATCTTGTTGATATTGGACAGATACTCCAGACCGTCCACCTCTCGATAGATACAGTCGTCATTGTAGGTGCAGTTGTCTTTCCAACCTCCGGTGATGTCCGTCAGGGATCGGAGCACGGAGGCCGCGGGCAGGTCATCGAAAGCGTCAGCTATCACCGGCGCGGGGATAGCGATCTCTCCCACCAGGTCGTTCCAGGCGTGGCCGGCGGCATAGAGCGAACCAGGATAGCCATCGGCCGGCCCGGTGGGATCTCCGTTGGGGTAGTAGGCCAGCGCGTGGCCGCTGTAGGCCCATTCGTCGCCGGGTGGGTAGGCGAAAGCCCCCAGGTATGTCAGGTCCGAGGGATGGATGAGGCCGGCGGGCATGACGGTGGTGGGTGTCGGGGTCGGGGTTGGCGTGACCGAGCTCCAGGGTTCGCGCCAATGGCTGGCAATCAGCGGCAGGTAGACGATGCAATCCTGGTCCTGAGCCGTCATCTCAATGTCTACCACGTCAACGTATCCGTTGGCATCGGCGTCGCCCAGACAGGCGCTGGCCGGCACGGCTGGCGTGGCGGTCGGTGTGCTAGTCGGGGTCGGCGTGGACGTGGCGGTCGGTGTGCTGGTCGGGGTCGGGGTGGCCGTGGTCGTGGGCGTGCTGGTGGCGGGCGCGGCGGGGGCGACGACGTAGGCGTTCATCTGGTTCTTCTCCGCATCGCTGGGCGTGTCGCCGTCGTAGGCGTCCAGGAGATCGATGTAGGGATAGCTTCCACCGGGCCACACGGATGCAGCCGCGTTCTGGTTGGCGCGGGTGGCGTCCCGAAAGATGCCGGCCCGCGCCGCCGAGGCATCTTCCGGCCAGGCCGCGACCGGGCGCAGCACGTACTCGGAGGCGTACCAGTCCACGGCAAAGGGATCGCGGCTGGCCACCAGGATGTCCTGGCGCGAGGCGCGTCCGCTGGTGTTGTCGTCGATGCCCACCCAGATGGCATCCACCACGTTCAGGTCGGGAGCGCGGACCAGGGCGATCTGGCGGCCGATCAGCCCGTAGTCGCGGTTTGCGCCGCCCGTGTAGCCCCAGAAGTAGTCGTGCATGGTGTCCCAACTGCCGAAGCGCGCGTCGTGCTCGCGGATAGTGACGAACCCGATCAGGTTCTTCCAGGCGATGGTGGCGCCGGCCATGCCGTGCCGCTTGAGGACGGGCACGTTGATGAAGGTCAGCCGGTCCGCGTGGTAGGAGCTGCCGTCCCAGACGCCGTAGCCCATGCTCACGTAGTGGCCGCCGGCGGTCTGGAACTTGGGGTAGGAGAGCTCGTTGGTGCCGGTGCCGGCCGGGTCTTCCAGCAGGATGTAGGCGTCGTCGTAGTTGCCACGGGCGTATTCGCCGCTGGGGTAGCCGGCCGCGCCCACGCTCCCGCCGCTGATGAGGTTGTCGCCCAGATCGTCCCAGGTGAACAGGGAAACCGCGTATCCCAGACCCTGAAAGGCGTCCACCACATCCTGGTAGGACTGATCCTGATCCTGGGCGTTGGCCGGCGTGATGTCCCAATTCGAGAGCACATCCTGGGTGTTTTCGGCGATCACAACCTCACCGCTGAAGCCCTCCGGGTGTTGCAGGATGTGCCAAATCAGGCCCTTGAGCGCATCCGTGTTGGTGGAGAGGCGACCGTAGCCGCTGCCATCTCCCTGTCCGCCCCATTGATTGTTGATCTTGATGACCACCACGTCGTCCGCACCCACGATGCCGCTGGGATGAGCGGTTGTCCGGTAGAAGTAGTCGCCTCGCGCCTCCATCTCGGCGACCAGGCTGTCCACGCCGGGGTCGCGCAGCGCGTAGCTGGGATCGTTGCAGGGTGGCGTGGCCGGCAGTGCACCGCCATCGAGGCTGCATTCGGGCGCCGGCACATTGGAGACGGCAAACACGTTGGACACCGCCGAGGGGCTGGTCCAGCCGGGCAGGTCCAGGTCGGCGTGGACGGGGAGCGCCGGGAGGTTGCTGCCCACCAGAACAGGAACAAGCAGCAGCACCAAGACCGGCAGGCCGATGGCAGTCAGCGTGGCCATGCGCTTGAGGCGCTGGTAAAGATGAGCCGACCCCGAGAGCGACGTCACGTAGCCCACGAATCCCAGGCTGCCGGCCAGCGCCGACCGCTGGCAGGGGTAGGCCAGCCGGCGGGGGTTGGTACCACTGCGCAGCAGCAGCCACAGGAGGGAGATCAGTCCAAAGAGCCAGAAGGTCCAAGTACCTCGGCTGGGCTCAGCACAAGTCCCGTGTTGGGGGGCGTGGGTATGGTCCTTGCGTGTCATCTTTCAGACCCTTTCGCATATTCGCGGCAACCCTTGCGAAGGTTGCGTCCAAGCCCGGCACTCAGGGCACTCCTGGCTCACAAACGCCGCACCCGCCTTAAAGTCTCCAGTGAACCTTCGCAAGGGTTGCTTGCGCCCTTTCGCTAGGCGTCTGTGCTACGGCCGGCCCCACCTCTGGCAGCGGGCCGTCGCGTCGGTCACGGAGCACCCGAAGTTGTTGCCCACCATCACCAGGTCGAAGATGTCCACCAGCCCATCCCCGTTGATGTCGGCGCGGACGTCGAAACTGGCCTGGCCCGTTCCAAACCCAAAGGACGCGCTGGCGATGGCCCCATCGGTGATGTCAATGCCGTCATCGTTGTTGCAGTCGCCGCCCAGCAACGTCACGTTGGGCAGCGCCAGACTGCCACCGCCAGCTACGGTGAAGCTGCGCTCCCCCGCCCGCAGGTAGCTGGTCTTCTGCACATCCACCGTGTAGCCCCCGGCTGGTAACGCCGCCATTTCGAAGCTGCCGTCCGGTAGCGTCAGCACCAGATGCCCGCCTGGCTCCGCTCCCACCTCGGCGCCACTGTGGTTCAGCCGGCCATCCAGCCACACCTGGCCGCTCATGGCGCCGGCCTCCTGGCCCGGCGCGAAGCACTCATTCACCTCGAAGGTAGCGTCCCGGAACTCGGCCAGGATGGGCTTGCCCGGTGCCGGCGGTACCGGCTTCTCCGACAGCTTCACCTGGTCGAACTGGACCGTCGTCGTGCCGGTCGCCTTGGGTCGGAAGTAGACAGTAGCCAGGACGCCGGTGCCGAAGGCCGGCGGCGCCGGGTCCCGGAGGCTCACAGCGTAGTCGATGAACCCACCCACGTTGTCGGCCGAGTTGAGCCCCACCAGTCCTAAGGCCGGATCAAGGAACGGCCCGGGCTCGATCTCAAAGGTCGGGTCTCCGGACGCATCCACCACCTCCAGCATGGTCGGGTCAAAGGTCAGGTACACCTCGGCACCGTAGAGATTGGCCACGTCGGAGACGACGATGTCCATGCGGAAGACATCGTCCGTGCAGAAACTCGCCTCGGGTGGCACCAGGAGCAGAGATGGCCCACACGGCGGTCCCACCATGCTCCCCGAGCGGAAGTAGAGCCAGTCGTCGGAAGATTGGTCAACCCGTGCCAGTGAGTAGGCCAGCGGCGAGCTGAACCGACCAGCTTTGATGCGCAGGCCCCAGAAGCCGGCCTCCGGGTTGCGGACCTGCCAGGTGTGGTCGAAGTTCGGTCCTTCGGGACCGACGAGGGGCTGCACGATACCACTGGGACGGATCCACTCCATGCCGGCGTGTCCATCGCCGCCGACGTTCTCACCCCAGACGCGGACCGCGAGTTCATCGGCGCCGCTTTCCACGTTGAAGTACCAGGTGGTGGTGGCGAACTCAGGTCCCAACTCACGCCAGCGCTCGGCTTCGCCGAGCGCTGGATGGCTCATGGCCCCATGATCCTCACCGCGACCGGAGTTCATGCCACCAGACCAGTCGTCACCATCATCGGCCGTGCGCAGGTACTCGGCACCCCGGACCAGAAGCCGGAACCGTGCGGAGTCGCCCTGGGCATTGCGCGCCAACACAAGGTAGGTCTTGCCGGCTGTGGTCGGTACGCTGATCTCCCCAGTGGTGCCGGCAAGCACACCGATGCTGGTAATGCCCGTGCCATCGCCTTCCTGCACCAGCAGCTTCATCGGCCCGTTGTCGGCGTAGAGCCGCACGGTGAGCTCCTCGCCAGCGGCCAGGGCCTGGAACATGATCTCTGCCTGATCGCCACGGAGGTTCCACATCGGCAACTGAATGTCACCCGACTGGAAATCGTCGCAGCGGTCCAAGCACGGTCCGTTGGTCAGACCGCCGGAGAGGGTGTCGCTGCCCACACCGGGCCGCTCTACGCGTACGTCGTAGGTACGTCCGCTCTGCAGGCCGGCCGGGATCTTGAAGGTGATCTGGGTACCGTCGCCATTGGGTGTGACATCGCGCGCCGCTAGGTCGCCGACGTAGACCTGGGTGCCGGGGGCCAGATTCTCGCCGAAGAGGGTCAGGGTAGCCTCCGCGTCGAAGCCGCACGCGGGTGAAACGCCGTCAATGGACGGCCCGCAGGCGACTGCGGGCACTACGCGCATGAGGTCAGCCGCCATGATCTGGTCGTCCCGACCCCACTCGAACACCTGCCCACCGGTGGCTGCGGCCAGTGACTCGGCCAGACGTCGAACGGCCGGTGCGGCCTCCTGATCGTCCGACGGCATGAGCAAGGGCGCGACGGTCACGTGGCTGCGCTGTGCTGCTACGGTTGCCGCGTAGATAACGTCCCGGTCCGCACCGGGGTCCTCGACCGGGTTGCCGTCCTCCGGCCCCTGGTTGGTGATGGGGACGATGAGCCGTGCCGCGCCCTCGGACCAACTGTGCTGTGCGGCCATGTCTCTCACCGCAGCCCCCCAGTCGGCCGGGTGGTTAACGGAGCTGCTGGGCAGGCGATCGCGCACGCTGTTCTTGGCACACCCCGTTGCCTGACTGATACCGAGGGTCTCGTAGCGGACCTCGAGCCCCTGGGATCTGAAGGTTTCCACCACCTCGGAGATGGTGCGGCAGGCGTTGTCCAGATGCTGTGTCATGTCGGGCGAGGTGTCCAGGAGGAACAGCACATCAACTTTGCCGAACGCTTCGCACTGCGGCGGCTCGACATGGATGGTTATCTGGGCCTCGCCGGTCATCTGGTCGGAGTCCGCAACGCGTAAGGTGACGGTGTGCGCGCCGGGTGTCAAGTCACTCAAGGCAATGTCCCTACCGGAGCCTGCGGGCGTGTCGTCTACGAACCAGTCCAGAGCCTCACCGCTCAGGGTTCCGTCCTCCCCATCGTAGCCGCGCCCCATGGCGATCACCTGGACCCCGGACGGGTAGACCGCACCGTCCACCGGCTGGCTGATGTCGGCGATTGGGGACTTCCGGGCCACACTGAAGGGTGCATCCGAGGTGTCGGTCGTCGTGTTCACGCCATCGTTGGCGATGACGCGCACCAGGGCCTGGCTGCTGCCGGGAATGAGGCTCAAATCGTCCAGGTCCAGCGTCGTGCTGCGGGTTGACAGCTCCAGGACCGCCCATGTGGTGCCACCGTCGGAGCTGTACTGCACGGTATACTCGAGCACGTCGCCATCGGGATCGTCTGCCTGCCACTCGATCTTCATGTGGTCAGTGATGTCCTCGCCACCGTTGGGCTGGAGCACCGTGACGCCCGGTGGCGAAGAGCTTACATCGCGCCGTGCGAGTTCCGTGCTGCCCCTGAAGAGGACCAGACGTGCGGTGTTGGGATCGTAGGGCATGACCAGGAAGAACGGCTGCGTGTCGCCCGGCGAATCCATCGTGTCGGGGGGATCGAAGCGCAAATCGCGTAGTACAGTGTTGGCGCCATCCAGGAGCTGCAAGGTATACTCGGCCATGGGGCCGGTCTGGATACGGGACGCAAAGTAAGCCAACTTGCCGGCGCTCACCAGGCCCTCGGGCAGGCGCATGACACTCAGCAACTCGGCTGTGTCCGATGTCTGGGAGACAAGGCCCCCTGCCATCAGCGATTCCTCGGCCTGGGTCACGGCCTCTGCCAGAGTCGCACTGGCGGCGGTTTGCCCTCTGCTGGATGATCCGTTGATCGCCTCGTAGAGGTTCTCATAGGTATAATCGGACACCCACTGGGGCTTGCCCACGTCGACTGTTCCTGGGGCTACCAGATTCCCATGATCGGCGTATGACATGATGTCGCCCGCCGCGGTCGGAGGGATTGCCGCCAGGTACATGCTATTGAAGCCGAAGAAGCCTTCGGGGTCATCTGGGCCAATGTCGCAGGGATCGTAGGGGTAGGCAGGATCGTTGCCCGTTGGCCTTGGCCAACCACAGTCCACGTGCGCACGATCGAGATTGTGGCCGATCTCATGTGCCATCATTTCTGCGCCGGATGAATACCAGTACCAATCGCCGTAGTTGAAGTAGGAAGCCCAAAGATCACGAATCCAGCCGAGGTCAGTGTGCATTGTGCCAGCGGCCTCTCTCCCCGGCTTGTAGCCCTTGCCGGCTCCGGAGGAAAAATAGGGCTCAAAGACGTCCGGGTGAATCATACCATAGAAGTGCGTGGAGTTCTCGGCACACCCGGGATTATCCATATAGAGCATGTTGAGCCGATTCAACAGGACGAGCACGACGTCAAGAAACCGGTAAACCTCATCCTCATCGTCAGCCGCGATCACGCCGTCAGGACCCAGATTCAAATGGACCGGCTCGCCATACTCCGAGAGTCTGCCGCTGTCCCAAAGGACTGACACGTCCGGGATCGGATACGCCGCTGTGAACCAGTCAATAATGTCGCCGTAGCGGTAGCTGTAGTTGAATGGGGTCCCGAGCTCGGTCCAGACGGGCACCATTCGAACACACAGATCGTCCGACGGGGTAAATGTCCGGGTGATGCTGAGCCTGTTGTTGGCGTAGTTGGACTCCGGAATCTCACGGTCCGGGTTGATCTCGACCTCAAACTCGACGGTACCATGCGTGTAGTACTCGGGCAGTAAGAAGTTGAGGCTCTGATCGAAGACTGCACGGTTTGCCCCCCGGGCACCTACGCCGACGGGAGCGATCGGGTTCACATTACGCAGCAGTATGCTGCCATCCTGGGTCCCATGCAAACGGGCGGTGACGTCACGGGTATAGGTCCGATCTGCGACCGGATAGACCCGCACGTAGGTGGTCTTGCCTTCGATCAGTGGCGCGTCGTTGTCCATGTTCTGGATCGCCTGCGTGATTTCTATGCCGGCTATGCTGAGGTCCACCAACTCCTCGCTGGCGCCAAGCGGTAAGCCCCAGATACCGCCGGCGGGCCATCCTCCACCCCCCCAGACGATCAGCGTCTCAGTCACGTTGAGGCCGCGTGGGCCCACCAGGTCCAACGCCAGAGCCTCGACAGGCCCCCCGACCTTGGGCGCCCGTCGTAGCCGGAGCTCGTCAACCCAGTAGACATGTGTGTCATCGACGACGATGTCTCCCGCCAGCCAGGTACCGGCAACGCCGTAGTTCTGCACGTCACTGGCGCCACCCGCCTTAGGCATGCGCCTGGCAAGACCACCCCGCTCGGTCCAGTAGATATGCGTATCGTCCAGCGTGATGTCGAACGGATCGTTAGTATCTTCGTCAAGCAAGAGATCATCAATGACCCCACCGCCCTTGGGTACCCGCCGGATGGCATCGGAAACGCCGCGTTCGGTCCAATAAACGTAATCGTCGTCCACTGCCAGCCGCCTGGCATGATATCCAGCCGCGAGGGTTTCCACCGTGCCACCAGTCTTGGAGACGCGCTTTACGCCGCCGGCATCAGCGAAGTAGATGTGGCTGCTGTCCGCGGCAAGCGCATCAAAAAAGAACAGGGTGCTGGTCGCGGCGATGGTGGAGATGTCACCCCCACCGACCGGGATCTTCCGAATGGTGCGCGCTGTCGAGTCGGTGAAATACACGTACGAGTCATCGGCCACGAGGGGACCGACGCCGATATCGCAGCCGCTCCATAGGACAGCGAAATTAGATGTTGCCAGGTTATAGTGTACGATTCCGGCGGTGGAGCTGGGATCATCGGCATCACAGAATTCAGCTCCTCCATGGGTCCAGTAGATGTCATCGCCCACCACTGCAACGTCGAGGGGGGTGGGAGAGTGCACGATTAAGTCCGGATCATCCAGTGGAGCTGTGGGCCCACGGCCGGCTGTGATGACATTGCGCAACGCATCGGGCCGGACCCGGCCAGGACCTGCGGCAATCCCCTCTGTGTGGACATCACTGTCCGAAGCCACCGGATGATTCCGCATGATCAATGGCAGGTAGATTGCCTGACCTGCACCAACCGTCAGACTGCCATCCTCCAACGGCAGGGTGAACTCCTCAAGGTCCCCGTCCACGAATTTGATCTCGTGGATGTAGGTGGTGTCTGCGGTGGAGAAGGCCACCGGGCTGGTGCCGGCGCCCACCGCCTTGAAGAAGATGCGGGCGAAGCTGCCACTTCCGGAAGCCGGGGATGTGGGATGCCGGGGGTCGTTGCGCAGGGTAGCCGCGTACTCGATGATGCCGGCCGCGTTGTCAACGGCGTTCACATACTCGGTGACCCGGGCCGGGTTCAGCAGATCCCCCCGCTGGATCTGAGTGGCCGGGTTGCCCGTTTCGTCCACCACCTGCACCACCGCCGGGTCAAAGCTCAAAGCCACCTGGCCGGCCCACAGACTCTGCACATTCTCGATGTACACCTCTACGGTGACGACGTCGTCAACGCTCAGCGTGCTAGTGGCCGGCGAGATCATGACTCGGGCATCCTGAGCGGCTGCAGGTGGCACCGATGTGCTCGCCACCAGCCCCATCCCCACCAGGCCCGCCAGGAACAGGGCCAGCGGGAGAACCCATAGGTAACTCTTTTGGACACGCATGGGAATCCTCCTCTCATGATTCGGCAGACTTCCGAAATCTCTGAGACTTCGGAAGTCTAGCCTCTACGGCCGGTCCCAGCGCCGGCAACGGGCGTTGGAATCGGTGACCGTGCAACCGAAGTTGTTGCCGAGAATGGTTAAGTCGAAGATATCTATCGTGCCATCCGCCGTGAAGTCGGCGCGGGGATCGAAGCCGGCTTGGCCGGCGGCGAAGCCAAAGGACGCACTGGCGATGGCACCGTCGGTGATGTCGATGGTGTCGCTATTGTTGCAGTCACCGCCCAGCAGTGTGACCGGGGGCAGTTCAATGGTCTGGCCGGCCGCGACCTGAAACTCGCGCTCGCCCGCGCGCAGGTAGCCGGCGTGGCTCACGTCCACGGTGTAGGTGCCGGCCGGCAATGGCCCCATGGTGTAGTGCCCTGCCGCGTCCGTGGTTGTCACATAGCCACCGGGATCAGCGTGCACCTCGGCACCGCTGTGGTCGGTCCGACCGTCCAGGAGTACCTGGCCCGCCAGGAAGCCCGTGGTAGGGGGCAGGGTAGGGGTGCCGGTCGAAGTGCTGGTGGGCGTCGGTGTGCGTGTCGAAGTGGCGCTGAGCGTGCTGGTCACGGTGGCTGTGGCCGTCGGAGTATGGGTATGGGTGGCTGACGGCGTGGAAGTCGGTGTCGGCGTGATGGTGCTCGTCGATGTCGGCGTGTTGGTCGTCGTCGGCGTCGATGTGGGAGTCGCCGTCAGCGTGGGGGTGCGGGTACGCGTCGCCGTGGTCGTGGCCGTCGGTGTTCGCGTCAGCGTTTGCGTAGGCGTGGCTGTCATGGTGGGGGTTCGGGTCGGTGTGCGGGTCGGTGTCGGCGTCCGGGTTGCCGTACGGGGCGCCGTGGGGGTCGGGGTGGGTTCCCACGCCGTGTAGCGACACTCGTCCGAAACGTTGGAGTTCACCAACACAGCCACCAGCCGCCTCTCTTCGGCCGGGGCAGAAATGGTAGCAGGGCCGCCATACGTCTGGTTAGCCACGACCGCGTGCTGAGCGATCAACTGGCCGGCGGGGTAGACCCAAATCTGCACCGTGTCGTTCACATTGG
>CAZHMV010000131.1:0-16473 GCA_964532665.1 uncultured Anaerolineales bacterium | reverse complement strand
AGGGCTTGCGCAGCGGACAGGCGGTCGTCGTTGAACTGCTGTGCAAGCGTAGGCAACCACCCCATTGACAGCGCTCATCCTCGTAGGTTATAATACCCTCACCTGATCAGCCCGCGAACGGTATGTGCCGGCCGGGGTCGCTGTTGCCGACATGATTAGCTCGGCTGTCACGAATTGTCAAATCCGTCATCTGATGGCTGGATCGCCGGACCCAGCCGGAGCAAGGTGTGACCGTCGTTCCTGCTTCTTGAGAAGATATGCCCAGCCACCACCCCAGGACAAGGAGGACACAATGTCTGCTGAGTACCCTCAAGCAACCTGGCAACCCTCTCCCAACTTCAACCAGCGCCCAATCCAGCCACCTGACATGATCGTGCTGCACGCCACCGTGATCGGTCTGAACGCTACGCTGAGCGGGTTCGCGCGCACCAGCAGTGGCGTGTCGGCGCACTATGTGGTGGGCAAAGATGGCAGTGTGTGTCAGATGGTCAAGGAGGCGGATCGGGCCTGGCACGCCGGTGAGAGCTTCTGGAAAGGCCGGCAGGACATCAACGACTACAGCATCGGCATCGAGATGGTGAACCGCAACGACGGCCTTGATCCCTGGCCCGACGCCCAGGTGAACGCGGTGCTGAAACTGTGCCAGTATCTGGTCAAGAAGTACGGAATTGTGCGGGACAACGTTGTTACCCACGAATGGATCGCCGGCTATGCGGGGCGCGGCAAAACTGATCCGGCCGGCTTTCCGATGGACTCGTTTCTGGACAGGCTCTTCGATATTGGCGAAGGTTTCGACTTCCACTACGTGCTGCTCGGTCAGACGGCCGAGGGCATCGTGCCCTGGACGTGGATCGAAGCCCTGAAGTCCTATTTGCAGCGATTTCGGGTGACGCTGGGCTTCTCCCACGATCACGCCATGATGGCCAGCCCCAGAACCAAATCGCGCCGCATCACCATCATCGGCAGCCCCAATGCTCCCGTGCCAGTGTCTGAAGAAATAGAGAGTATCTTGCGAGCCAGTGGCGCCACCGTGGAACGTGTTCCGGGAACAACCGCGGCTGAGATACAGCAAGAAATGGATCGTCGTGCGGCGACTGGCCGGCGCTAGCACAGCGTGAAACGCGAAGCGGAGGATGATTCACGGCCTTAGTCAGTCGCCAGGGCAGAATTTGACCGAATTAAGACCAATTTCTGACCAAGCCTGGTGAGAGAATTGTACTATAATATTAGGGCATGGCGGAGGTAGGAGTCGTTCCATTTCTAACCACTTCGCACCGACACACCGAACTAGTCTCCACACGCACACCGACTCTCCATCAACTGACAGACTCCCGTCGGCCCGCCGCCCATCCGGTTTGGCTCACCTGGAGGGGGATAGTCGGGTACACACACCGAGAAGAACCTAAGAACGAATGACATCGCGCGGCACAAGCTGGCCCTGATCTGGTGACGGGTCTGCAGGCTCAGAGCTGAGCTTCAGAAGACCAGCATGAGAAGGTGGTCAGGTTCGAAGAACGCGGTCGAGGGTCATCATCTGCGCATGGCCTATGCGGGATGCAGGCGATGGTTTTCTTGGACACCGCAGGACACACAAGGGGGGACTCTCCACTCGGGTCGAGCGCGGTCAAGCCTATAAGTCAGTTTGGGGATGAGCCCATGCCACCGCTTCGGGTACTCCTGGTTGAAGGTCACCCGCTGGTGCGGGACGGTATCGCCTGCCTGCTAGCCAGGCACGGATACCGGATCGTCGCCGAAGCCGGGGATGGTCTGGAGGCGCTGACCAAGGCGCGAGAAGTACATCCGGATCTCATCCTCATGGGCGTACGCATGCCGCGCTGCGATGGCCTGCAAACCACCCGCCTGATCAAGGCCGAGATGCCCCGGATCAAAATCGTGATGCTGACCGTCTGTGACGAGGATCACGTCATCTTCGAGGCGATCAAGAGTGGGGCCGACGGATATCTCCTCAAGAGCCTCCGGACAGCGGATTTCTTCCGTCTGTTGGGCGGAATCACGCGCGGTGAGGCGCCTCTGCCACGCAGTCTGGCGACGCGGATCCTGGAAGAGTTCGCCCGCCAGGCCCGGAATGAGCCGGCTGGGGAGGTGCCGGGGCACGAGCTGACGGAGCGCGAGAGAGAAGTCTTGTGCCACCTGGTCCGAGGCGCTACCAACAAGGAGATCGCTGCCGCCCTCTCGATCACCGAGGACACGGTAAAGCACCACCTGAAACACATCCTGGAGAAGCTCCACCTGCGCAATCGCGTCGAGGTGGCCGTCTACGCGCTCCAGACCGGCCTGGTAAACGGCCAGCTCCGAGAAACGCAGCATCCCATCAGGTGACGGAAGCCGGCGCTGTGGGTGTACCCGGTCGCGCTGACGCAGCCGGCTTCCCGACACAGTTCCTTCGCTGTTCGCTCACCCCGCTCAGGACTGCAGATCAGGGCATGTTCCTTCACTTCCCCCCTCGCTCAGAGCTCGCTCCATCGTCCCACTCAGGGCGGGCTCCGAGCAAAGCGAAAGGGACATGGCCCAGCGCAGGCTCTTCTGTCATACAACTGCATGCAAGTGGCAGTGGGGTCGTTTGTACACAAAAGTAGTACAACTAAAGGTTAATCTTCATAGGCGCAAAGACTACTCTTTAGTTGTGTGACAAACTACCCTGTAGGGCCTAACGACGGAGCAACTTATGAGTTATAATTTAGCTACTCCTGGCTCTCTTGCCAGATCCGTATGGGGTTGCCCGGAGATGGCAGAGGCCATCATGCTGGAACCGCCGAGGGGCGACCCCGTCCCCTATTGTGTCCCGTTCAACTCGCGTCGCTACTCTTTCTTCAACAGTCCGTAGGAACTGGAGGTCGCAGCCCTTCACAAAAGTAATTGGAGGTGAAACACGATGCCAGAACCAAGAGAAGTCAAGATTAAGAGTCGGGCCGACACTGTGGACCTGATGAGCCCGGAGGTGAGGCCCTGGCCAGTAACGCCACCGCCTTCGAAAGAAGAGGTCATGAAGGTCTTCGCCCAGCGGGGGCGGGAGGAGTTTGGCGAATGGTTACACGACAACGTCAGGTTTGAGGACAGCTTTGGAAAACCAGAGGCCCTTCAAGGGTTCAAAATCCTTGATATAGGGCTCTGGAGGATAGGGCACAAATTCGCCGCCTCTCTCCTGGCTCAGGCCGGGGCCGAGGTGATCTGCATCGAGCCGCCCGAGGGGGACCCCCTGAGGAAGCTGACCCCCTTCGGACGGGAAGAGTACATGCTCACCCACAGGGAGACCGGTGAGAAGTGCGGCCTCGAGTTCATCAACGAGACGAGAAACCAGTACTCCGTCACCCTGAATGTCGAGACCGAGGAGGGCCAGGAGCTTTTCAAGAACCTGGCCGTCCACGCCGACGCGGTCATTGACGGGATGCTCCCTGGTTATATGGACGAGCAGGGGATCGGGTATCGGCAGCTTTCTCAGATCAACCCGCGGCTCGTGTATTGCTGGGTGGGGCTCAAGGGGCAGTGGGGCTCCATGAAGGACAAGACGTCGAAGTTCGGCCAGTGGGAGGTGGAGCCTATCGCTCAGGCGGCCAACTCCTACATCCATAACACCGGTTTCCCCCAGGACCAGTTGCCCCGGGGCAAAGGGGGTGATCCTACCCGGGCCGGGTGCTGGGTGGCCGACTACGTTGGCGGTACGCAGGCGGGGATTGATGTCCTGGCGGCCCTCTACTGGCGAAATAAGTTCAGCGGGGAGGGGCAGTTCATCGAGGTCACCAGCGCCGAGGCCCTGATGGACATCCTCGACTTCGATATCGGCTGGTACGGCTTCAACGCCAGCATCAAGTCACGCACCGGTGGCTGGGACCCCAACCTCAACCAGTATGAGTGGAACCCCTGCAAGGACGGCTACATGATGATCGGCGGCCAGAGCGACCGGCTCTGGTACCGCATCGGCATGTGCATCGAGCGGGACTTCCCGCAGTTTGGCCGGCTGATCCACGAGGATCCCTTCCTCAAGGAGGTAGGGGCGCGGAACGCTCTGCACGCCCTGATCAAGACCTACAGCCTGACCACGCGGTGGCTGCGGAACATCAACCGGGTGGAAGCGGAGCAGAAGCTCATGGAGTATGAGGTTGCGGCCGGGCCTGTCCTGTACATTGACGAGACCTGTGAATTCCCCCACTTCAAGTACCGGCCATGGGTGTACCCCTGCGAGTCGGATTATGGGACGTTTCTCTATGCGACGTCCAACAACGCCTACCAGATGAGGACGCCGCACCGGGTGAAGTGGATTGGTAGAGGGCTGGGACAGGACAACGACGAGATCTACGGGAGGTGGGCCGGCCTGGGCCCAACGAAGATTGGCGAACTGAAAGCGAAGGGGGTCATATAAAATGGCAGAGGTCATCAAGAGTAAGGAAGAGCTGGAAGAGGTGAAGATACCTTACGAGGAGTACTGCCGCAAGGCCTTCGATCCGGGCAATGAGCACGCAAAGCCCGAGGCTCTGAAGGGCGTGCGGTGGCTAAGCTGTACCATGTACATCTTCACGCCTCACTCGGCGTGTAACCTGGCCGAGTTGGGGGCGGAGGTGATCAAAATCGAGATCCCGCGGATGGGTGACGCCATGCGGCACACCTCCCCGTTCAACGAGACGTACCTGTACCCACTCCACGACAGCCGGCCGATGACCGGGACCGGTTTCGGCTTCCTGGGCGCCAACGTCAACATGAGTTATTTGAGCCTGGACTATCACATCCCGGAGATGGTGGAGAAGGTCTTTTACCCGCTGGTCGAGATGAGCGACGGGCTGACCGAGGTCTACCGGCCCGGCACCTTCGACCGGTGGAAGATGAGCTACCGCTACCTCCAGGAGATCAACCCCCGCTTCATCCACGTGTGGGGCGGCGGCTTTGGGTACGGACCGAAGGTCTTCGGCGGCTCCTACGACATCCTGGCGCAGGCCCACGCCGGCTTCGCGTCCATCACCGGCATGCACGAGCACATGGGCGGACATGCTACCAAGTCCTGCAACTGGGTCATGGACTGGAATTCCGGTAGCTTGATCGCCTACGGGGTCCTGGCGGCTCTCCACTCGAGGGAGAAGACCGGGCTGGGCAGCTTCATCGAGTTCTCCCAGGTGCAGACTTCGGCCCGGTTTACCGAATATGCCGTGCCCCTCTATCATCGATTCGGCATCGTCCGCCAGCGGTGGGGCAACTGGGACACCCAACTGTGCGTCCACGGGATCATCCTGTGCGGCAAGTCCGATTTCCCGGATGCGGAGAACCCACAGGATCGGCTCGACGCCCGGTACGTGTTGGTCTCTGCCTTCGAGGACCCGGACTTCAAGGAGCTGTGCGACATCACCGGGATGAAAGAGCTCTACGAGAATTACAAGGCCCACAAGGACCGGGTCGAGGGCGAGGCGCAGGTTGAGATCTACGGGGCCCTGGAGCGGTGGGCCGCCGATAAGTCCAGGTCGGAGGTCGTCAAGACCCTTACGGACGCCGGCATCCTGGCTGCACCGGTGATGAACGACCGCGAGGTCTACGAGTCTGAGCATTACCGACAGCGCGGCACTGTCCGGTGGCTGGAGGATCCCCTGTACGGAGATGTGCTGCTCCAGAGCGGTTACAGCGCAGGGTTGATGTCCAAGACTCCCAGGCGAACCAACTGGATCTGGCGGCCGGTGGGTGCTGATAATGTCAAGATCTTGCGGGACTGGCTTGGCTTCCCAATCAGCCAGATCGAAGAGTGGTATGACAAGGCCTGGATCTAGGAGATAGCTAGATGGCTGGATGGCTACAGGAGATAGCTAGATGGCTGGATGGCTAAAGAAGCAGCCATCTGGCTATCTGACCGTCTAGCCATCACAAAGAAGGAGGAAGCACTGTGTGCGATATCATCTGGTGCAAAAAAGAGGTGGATGGGAAACCGTGTAACACGGTCAACTACCTGGACCCTTACACCTTCTGGAACTGGGAAGGGACAATCAACTGTGCGGAGTGCGGAACCGTTTACTATATCCACATGATCCAGGGCCACATGTATAGAGGCCCGGAGGAAAGGCCCGGTGAGGAGCCCGATACCCACCCCCTGTATGCGGATAAGCCATTGGAGGGCTACACAGGCTACCTGCCAGGTGTCGAGGGCCGGACCAGGCCCTATGAGTGCTTACCCCGGCATATCTACCTGGGAGAGCCCGACATGGTGAAGTTCAGCATCCGGGGCCGGCTGGTGCGGGGATGGCGTCCTCAGCCGCCGAGCGCCGGCATAGCTGGAAGCTTCCCGTACAGGTGGGATATCCAGAAGCTGTCGCCTGAGGTGTGGGAGGAGTATCAGGAGAAGCTGAAGCGCGGGGAAGTAAAAGACTGGTGAAACCGGGAGAGCTGACAGAGCAGAAAGGAGTCGCAAGATCATGGCGCACGCCGATCCGAAGGAATTAACGCCTGAGGAATTCCTCGGCACGGTGCTCGTCGCGGAGAAGGGTCCGGAGACAGGGCACATCTGCTGGGGTTGCAAACACTTCAAGCCGGTTTTGAAGGGCTCCGAGTTCCCGCCGGCCGACCTCATCGGCTGGTGCACACAGATCCACTGGCCCTTCTTTTGGTGCGTCGCCGATTTCAACGTGGTCAAGGAGTGTTATGCCTTTGAAGAGGGTGGCTATACACCCTATCAACCGGATAGGTTCGGATAAGAGATTGACGTGGAGGAGAACGTCCGAAGGGAATTGGAAACACTCCGGGGGATGGTGCTCACCTGGAAAAAGAGCTATCTCGGGTGGGCCCCCCCCGATAGGGGAGGCGAATTCCTGGCTAAAGACTTCCTGGAAGAGATCGATACCCACGTCTACCCCTATGTAAGAAGGCTGTACGAGTGCGACTACCTCACTTCATCTGAGGCAAAAGAGTTCCTGGACTTCTGCTACGGCCAGGTCGAGGACCTGCGTGACTTATTGAGGGTCGCGGAGGCCGAACAGCTTTAACACAAGATACGCGGGTTAGTCTGGTAGTCCAGTAACAGGGATACAGGTCATATCCATGACTATCTGACTACTTGACTACCCGACTACTTGACTAAAGGAGGGTAGGCATGCCTGGGAAATGTCGTGTGGGTGTCTGCGGGTACGACCCCATGCTCGTGAGAGGATACGTGAAGACGGGGGCAAGAGCCTTGTGGTGGCACATTCCAGACGAGATATACGAGGAATTTCAGGTCAAGCCGGGTGATACAGTTGAGGGAAGGTTGCTGGCGGTCTACGACGGTGAGGGAAAGAACATTGCCTCCCCGGGTGAGACCTTCAAATGGAAAGCGTCCCAGGAGTCAGGGCTTGCAGTCCTGCTGCCACCTGAGACGATCACCAAGTACAGGCTCACGGCGTTTCACTTCCTGGAGCTGGAAGTTGCGAAAGTTGGTGGTAAACCCGTCTATCCGGGTGAAGACAGGATAAGCACCAAATGGTGGCCTGAGGAGAAGATGAAGCTCAGCTACAAGGTGGGCTACATCGAGTAACTTAGCTTCAATGCCCTCTCCCCGCAGGCCTCTGCCTTCCACTTCCTTTCTCGGGAGGCGAGAGGATTGAGGTGTGAGGGAGAAGTGAGTCGATTCTATCCCCCCTCTCCTGATCGCTTCTTCCCAGGGGAGGGGGTTTTGTCTATGCGCTCCAGAAACCCGTTCCTTCGCTTCGCTCAAGGACAAGTTTCTCCGAGAAAACGGGTTTCTGAAAGGGAACGAACATGACCCACACAGGCGAAGTAGAGCAAGGGCAGGAGCCAAAGCACGCTGGCTGGGAGTTTCTGGCCGAGGTTCTCAATACGACGGATACATTTTTTGAAAGATCCCTCTTCCTGCCAGGATATGAGTTTTCCTCCAACATCTACGTAATCGTGGGGGATTACCTGACGCTGGTGGACGCCGGCAATGATTACACAGCATTCATTGAGCTCTTCGAACTCGGGTTCAAGCCGGCGGACATCAAGAAGGTCGTCCTCACCCACGGACACCGCGACCATGCGATGGGCGTATTCGAGCTTTTAAGATCGTACCCGAGTCTCATTGAGAGTGGGGGCTTCGAGCTGATCCTCCATGAAGCGGCCCCCCCCGATCTCATAAAGGCAGTGAAGGAATTCGGATTCCGCGTCACAGCGGTTAGGGGCGGAGAAACGCTTGACCTTAGCGGCTTTGAGTGGGAAGTGATTCACACGCCCGGCCACACCATAGACGGCATATCCCTTTACCACGCCCCGACGAAAACGGCCTTTACCGGGGACATGGTATTACCCCACGCCATGGCCGAACCTGACGAAAATGCTGGAGGAAGGCTGGACCACTATTTGTACGGACTAAAGGCATTGCTCAAAAGGGACATTGAGAATGTGCTGCCTGGCCACGGCCTACCCGTGGCTCCTGGTGGTAGAAAGGTCGTCGAGGAGACCTATGAAGGGGTGATGATGAGAACCATCGGGGTCGAAACCCCAATCCTGTGGATAGAGGGAGCGACGGCACTGGCTCAGAAAGGGCTCCTGGAAGAGGCCGTATTCTGCTGTGACAAGGAGATGGCCGGCCATCCGAACCACCTGAGGGCTCTCGAAATAAAGAGCCTTTGTCTCAATGACCTCGGACGGCATCATGAGGCCCTGGAAGTCCTTAACAAACTGGGGCAACTCCGTTCACTGGAGGGCGAAGATCTTTTCACCCTGGTAGGCAAGGGATATGCACTTATGGGCCTTGAGAAGTACGATGAAAGCATCGAGTTTCTTGACAAGGCCCTGGGAATCAAACCCGATATGCAGGATGCGCAGGTCTACAAGGGAATGGCGCTGTATCTCGCCGGTAAGTATGACGAGGCTATGGACATCGATCAGTTCAGAGAAGAGTTTGTGGGCAGATTTAAGCGCGAACTATCGAGAACGAAATCAGCGTCGGATTATGACCACTAAGCCCCAAGAAGGGGGACAGGACAAGACTCCCAAAGCCTGCAAGATTGTGGAAGTCTACGGGAGACACTGGGACCCTGACTGCCCGAAATGCCAGCTAGGATTACAACGGCTTCTCGAGCTCTCGGAAGCGCTATATGATGAGCTGGAGCATGCGGTCGGCATGTATCGGATGCCACTCGAGGACCACTGTAACCATGAAAGTGGGCGGGGTGACTGAAAGCAAAATCTACACAGATGGAACCATATCCTCCTCGGTTGGGGCGAGGGCATCAGGCAGGCCGGACTTGCCGCCCTCGCCCTATAGAAAGGTTGGCCCTCCAATAACGGAGAGGCCGGGAAAGCCGCCGGCGGCACCTTCTTCGATGACCGCACGCGCTAGCCCTCTCTTCTCCCAGGACCTGCGCTTCCTCATTGGACTACAAGCGAACCCCCACTTCCCCAAAGCGGCTATCGATAAGGGTTTCTGCCCTGGTTGAATCAGGCCGGGACGCTGAGGCCCTCCACGCATTGGAGCTCTCATACACCAGAAGAGCCGCCGTCCCGTGCTCGAGGGAGGACGCGGATAATGCAGTCCGATCTGGGCCAGCGCACGGCAGAGTTCATGGATCGCCTTCAACGAAATCGGGACGTGCTCCCCGAAATCCTGGGCCGGCTATCTGACGTGCTGGCCGAGCGTATCGAGGAAATCGAGCAGCCCCAAGCCGAGGATATCACTTTGTTACTCCAGGGGCTGGCCTTCGAGGTCGGTCCACGGGAATCCTTACGAGCAGCCTGTGGCGACGCGGGACAGCGGTGCAAGTTGTGTCCATTTGGGTCCTTCATCCCGCCCGAGTTCGATTTCTCCTCGGAGGCCCAGGCGGTCTGTCTCCCATGGATTGCTGTGGTCGGATATGATGTCCGGTGACTTGAGATGTATAGACCAGCACAGCATGAGTGTGATTGGTGCGGGGCCAGAGCCGAGATTCTCTGCCCGGACCCGCGATGCCCGAACTGGCTATGCGATGCATGCGCCGACGTGTACCTGTTCTGTCAGGATCACAACGATCTGCCTCTACCGGATCCTGCGCTGACGGCAGAAGTGAACCGCCTGCTAGCCATGGCCGAGGTCGCGTGCCGGCGGGGCGTGCCCTGCCCGAGGTGTCACACCTGTGAGCTGGAAATCGAGGAAACCCTGCGCCACAGCGACACGCTGCACGCCATTGCCCGGGTGCGAGTCCTGAAGTGCGTCCACTGCCACGCCACACTGCCTGGGGCCGTGAGCTGGAGCCGCATTGGCCCGTCGGCATTCACGGCCGAACGGCTGGAACGCTGGAAGATCCAGGTAGGCGCCCTGGAAATAGACGCCCGACTGTCGGGGGGCATCTTCGACGTGCTGCTGGACAAGGAGTTGGCCGACAAGTTCCGGCAAGTGTTAGCCGCTGTCAAGGACCGGCTGTACGTCCACGTCATTGAGGATGATGGGGTGTGAGTTCCAGGCCCTGGCGCAGGTCTCCGCCTCGCCCGGTCCGATCAACAACCATTTGGGCTACACAACGCACTTCCGGGCTCACGACAAGCCCACTGCGACCCAGCTATGGACACCCAATCGGAAGTGAAGAAGGAGCCGGCATCGCAATGGGGAAGCCCTCTGTCGCTTTCGACTGATCGCCCGGCCACGTGCCGCGCTCAACCATCACAGCGCCGATGGCCGGCTCACCGCGCTGGCTGCTTGACGTGACCGTAATCACCGCCGATCCACGGAAGCCCGGATTCAGGATTCGGATGTCGGCCAGGTCGAAGTAGATGATCTGGCCGCGCCCCAGGGTGAAGCAGAAGCCCTCGATCAGGCCACTCGGGCTGTAGATGCTGAACTTGAACGTGGTGGAGCCGGCGTTCGGATTCAGGTTCTGAATGGCAATTTCGGATGTGATCCCCCGCCGATTCTGAAGCAAGAGCGGAATCCCCACCGCCCCAATGCCTTGAGACTCTTGTGGGGTGAGGGCATTGTAGGCCACCGCCTGACCGGTGCTGTAGTTGATCAGGTTCACCACTGACGATATGCGAGGCGCATCGATGGCCGGTCCGCCCGGCGAGAACCAACCCTGGGACGTGACCACCGCTGCACCGACGTAGTGGCCGGGCAACTGATTGATGGCCGGCAGGAAATACGTCTGGCTCCCGCGCGGACACACCCAGTCGGCTACCGTGGTGATGGGATTGCCGCCGTGGTCCAGGAAGGTCACTTTCACCTTGGCAGTGAAGGTGCTGGACAGGTTTTGCACCTGAATGCCGGTATCCCAACCGTTGAACTCGCGGTAGATCAGTGGTGCGTAGTTGATGAAAGCGCCGGCTGTGAAATCGGCGCCGGCGGAATCGGCCGGCACGGCGCGGTAGCTCATCAGCAAATCGCGCCCCCGGTGATCGACAACGATGCCCAATGGCTGGCTGGCACGAATCCACGCTGAACCCTGGCTGCCGATGGGAATCCCATCGGGGGCGACCCGCACTGACTCGCCCGGCGCAATGGCGCCGATCGTGCGCACAGTTGAGCGGAGGCAGTCACCCTGCTCCTTGTACCAAATCTCCACGCTACTGCATTGGTTGCCCGAGTTCTGAATGATGAGTTCGGAGTTCAGATCGTGGTACTCGTTGTAGAGAAGCGGTGCGTAGAACATGAAGCCACCGAACACCGGCTCATTCACCCCTTCCATCGACTCTGAAATGCCGGTGTAGGAGCTGGCAATCTGGGTCCCCTCTTCGCTGCCAGGGCCGATTCGGTTGACTGTGACGGCGATAGGCTCGCCCTGGCCGGCAAACTCGCGCTCCCAACCCAGCCAGGCAAAATGAGACCCCCGGGTCAGGAAGGCCAGTTCGCACGCCTCGTCGGCGATGGAGGCCGGAACCGAATACACGATGCCGCTGCGCGCAGCAGACGGGAGCTGGTAGGTCATCCACGCCCAGGCCGCGCCTGGAGGCAACAGTCCGGTACAGACCACCGTCAGCGGGCCGGGAGCCTGAGGTGGGCAAGCGCCGGAGTAATCGCCCCACAAGAAGCCAATAGCTTTTGACTCGACATAACCTATGTTCTGGACCTGGATCCAGGTCTCCCAGCCATTGTCGTGATCGATGGCCGGCAACTGAACCCGCGTGTTGAAGCCAAAGGCTGCGGAGCCGGAGGATCCTGGTGGTGGAAATGGTGGGGGCGGAGGTGTGGGGTAGAAACCGCCCGGTGTGATCCTGGTCGGCGTCGCCAGGGCGGGCGGCTCGCTGGTGGGATCTGGTGGGGCGGCCTCGCCGGCCGTGACCTCGGTCAACAGAGCTAGCACCAGAAGGCTACCTGCCAGGGCCAGCACCTTCACGATCCAATTTTGGGTCCAACGGTCAGCGAATATTTGCACAATGGCTCTCCACAATCCCGATGAGAATACGCATCAAAACCTGATCCGCCGGCGTCAAACGCCGGCGGATCAGATAGCCTCCTACCACTAATAAGACGCGCCAGTCACCGGGAGATTACGGGACCGGCGGAACCGGGGGTGCCGGCTCGCCAGGGGATGTGGGTTGCCCCGGACACACAGCCGGCGCAAACTGGCCGTAGAAATTGAGTGGCCCGAAAATCGGGAACCCCTCAGAGCCGGCTGCCTCATCCCCTGGGATGTCATTCCCCAATACCGTACCCTGGCGTTCGATCTTCACCGCTCCCAGACCGACCAGGTTACGGGGATACCCACCACCGCCGAATATCTCGTGCTGCCAGAACGTTGCTGAGATTACGGCCGAACCCTTGAAGCCAGCATTGACATAACCCCAGTCGTTCAGATTGATATACTCAACCTGTTTCTCGTTCAGTTTCTCGCAGACATAGTCGAGAAGGCCGTTTTGGTCGTAGATGTAGATGGCGAAGTCGGTGAAGCCGGGTTGCGGCACGGCATTCATGATAGCCAGTTCAGTCGTGACGCCGGTATTTCGGAGGTCCTTCAGCAAACTGGGAATGCCGATCAGGCCGACGCCGCTGTAAAGACCACCGTAGCCAGAGCCGGCCTGCCAGTCGAACACCTGGGGCTCGGAGAACAGATTGTATGCTACAGCTTCCAACACGGACGTCATCCCGGGGTCGCCGTAGCGAATCAACTGCGCCACCGACACGATGTTCGGGGCCGGCACGGCCGGATCACCCGGCGAGATCCAATTTTGACTCTCAACCCGTATCTGGCCGACGAAATTGCCCGGCAAGTTGTTGATCACCGGCAGGAAGAAAGTCTGGGACCCGCGCGGACATACCCAATCGACCAGAGTGGTGATGATGTCGCCGGAATTGTCGATGAAGTACACCTTCACCTTGGCGTTGACAATGGAACTCAGGTTTTGCACCTGGACGCCGGTCTGCCAGCCGTTGAATTCGCGGTAGATCAGCGGGCCATAGTTGACCTGCGAGCCGGGCGAGAACAGCGCGTCGTCGCGATTCTGGAACGTATAGTCGATCTGGGATGGTGAGCCGTTGTACGTCATAAGAGCGTTGCGCCCGATCTGATCGACGGTGATTGCCATAGGCTCGCTGGTGCGAATCCAGGCCGAGCCCTGCCACTCGGGGCCTACACATTGGCCGGCATCGTATTGGTAGGTCTCGCCTGGTGCCAGGTTGAAGATTTCGCAGACCGTGGCGCGCAGACAGTCGTCCTGTTCCTTGAACCACAGCTCAACGCTGGTGCACTCGGTGCCGGCATTGTGGATGTACAGGGTTGAGTTCAGACCACTCCGGTTGGCGTACACCAGTGGCGCGTAGAAAGCATAGCCTCCAAACTCGGGATCGAACGCACCAAGCATCCCTCCTGTCACACCGGAGTACGCCGAGCTGACGGGCAGGTTGTCGGTCGATGCATCGCTGCATTTGCGCACCACTTCGACAGCCAGGGGCTGGCCATGGAAGGTGTAGAAGTCGAAGCCGTGCCAGATGCTAAACTCGTCAAACGCCTTCTTGAACCGCCGGTACTCGTCACAGTCGAAGGTGATGGATGAGAACAGTTCCTCGCACAACGCATCGGCGAAGATGTCACGCCCAAGCTGAACAGCGTCCGCGCTGAACACCACCGCGCTCTTGGCCCCTCCGGGGATCTGGCTGCCCAGGAAATTCCAGGTCGATCCGGGCTGGAGCAGGCCGGAGCACTCGACCTTCAGCGGTCCGTTGCATTGTGGAGGGCACGCGCCGGCCTCCCCCCAGAACACGACGATGGCCTTGGCAAGGCCGTGGCCAACGTTTTGCACCTCAATCCAACTCTCGCAGGCCCCCTCATCGTCACCCAAGAAGTTCAGAATCGGCAGATGGATTTGCCGACCGGTTGTGTCTGAAGGCGGCTGCGCGGGCGGTATCGGGGGGGGCAGCGGTGTCGGCGTAGGTCCCACAATGTCGCATCCGCCCTTTCTGAAGATGAAGTTGGCTCGGTATGTGCAGCAGAAGCGACTGCTGAAGTCCTGGGCATCAATGTAGTATTCCATTCGCCCAACGGGGATGCAGTACCCCGGTGGGGGTGATTCGAGTCGCAGTGTGTATTCCTCGCCGTCGTAGAGTGGTGCCAGATCGTAGAAGCGGAACCAGCCACCGGTGCCGGTGACCTGTTCGGCCACGAATTCGCCCCCCGGTCCGTATACGCGCACTACCGCGCCCGGCAGGAACCAATCTCCCGAGCCTGGCTGGCCATCATTGTTGCGATCCTCGAAGACGTGGCCCTGGATCACCGGCCGTTCGCACGTGAACTGGTCAGGGCCGCTGCCGGTGCGCTCAGGGCAGTCCGGTGTTGGAGTGGGGGTGGGCTGGAACTGCTGGGGCTGGGAATCCGCCGGCTGCCCCGCCTGAGCGAGGGCCAGCGTGAATGTCGCGAGCATCAGCACCACGAGTGCCGGGAGCAGATACACAGCCAGATGGAATATGCGATGTTGTCTCAATTGCATGAACGGAACTCTCCTTTCTCGACTAGATCGGCCACCCCTGGGGCGGGGCACGATGGCCATACCGTCTACCACGGCCCTGGCTCCCCCCCATGAACCTGGGCAGGTAACGACCATGGCGGTCTGGTAGCAAATGGCGAGCTCGCAACTTTCACCACCTAAAACGATGGTCAGCCGCCGGCTGTTATGCGGAAATCTGACGGAGAGGGATCAGAGGGACCAGGAGAGTTGAAGGTTGCAGGTTGGGAAGGCAAATGTTGCCGGGAAGTTCTCTATCCCTCAACCTGCTCCCGCCGGATCGCCAGATCCGGCGGGTTACAACTCAGCCGCTCCCGCCGGATCGTCAGATCCGGCGGGAGCGGCTGAGTTGTAACTCTGGCACGGATGGCCTGGATTTGACAATCCAGGCTGAGCAAGGAGAGATGTGGTGTTTTGTGGATTGTCCTTTAGCGATACTCGACTTCCCGCAAGGTGACAGCCTTGAGGCGGTCGGTGTTTACGGCGACCCCGATGCCGGCCCCGGTGGGAACGGACAGGGTGCTGTCTTCGTTAAGCGTGAATGGCGGATCGACGATGTCTTCGTGGTAGTAGCGAGCGCTGGCGGAAATGTCGCCCGGGAGGGTGAAGCCGGCCAGGCTGGCCAACGCGACGCTGTGCGCCCGCCCCACGCCGGTCTCCAGCATCCCCCCGTGCCACACAGGGACGCCTTGCTCCCGACAGAAGTCATGAATTCGCTTCGACGAGGTGTGTCCCCCCACGCGCCCCGGCTTGATGTTGATCACACGGCAGCTACCTAACGCCAGCGCCGCCCGCGCATCGGCCACCGAGTGAATGCTTTCGTCAAGACAGATCGGGGTTCTTAACTCCCGCTGAAGCAGTGAGTGCTCGTAGATGTCGTCGTGGGCCAGCGGTTGCTCGATGAGCAACAAGTTCAGGTTGTCCATGGCCCGGAACACGTCTACGTCAGCGAGGCGGTAGGCTGAGTTGGCATCAACCTGGAGCGGGATGTCGGGGAAACGTTCGCGCACGCCCCGGGTGATCTCGGCATCCCATCCGGGCTTGATCTTGATCTTGATGCGTTGGTACCCCTGTTCGACGAAGTCGGCAATCCGCTCCAGCAGCGCGCCCAGGGTTGGCTGCACGCCTACGCTGACTCCCACCGCAACTCGTTCGCGCACCCCGCCCAGCATCTGGGCCAGGGGAACGTCGGCCTGCCTGGCTGCCAGGTCCCAGATGGCCATCTCCAGGCCGGCCTTGGCCATGTTGTGCCCTCGCACCCGCGCAAACGCGTCAAAGACGGACGCCGGGCCGTCGAATTCCGTCTCCAACACCATCGGGATCAAGAAGTCCGACAGGATGTGCCAGTTCGTCTGGGTCGTTTCGTAGGAATACCAGGGGCCGGCCATTGCCACACACTCCCCCCAGCCAACCGCACCATCGCTTTCAACCCTCACAATGATGCAGTCTCGCTCCCGCACCACCCCGAAACTTGTCTCAAAGGGATGGACGAAGGGCATGCGGACGTGGTGGAGGATAATGCAGTCGACTTTCAGCATGTGCGGGATCCTTTTCGCCAGAACTTGGGGAGCTAAGCTGTATTAGCTGGTGTTGGTCCTACTGACGGTT
>CAZHMV010000130.1:12520-16481 GCA_964532665.1 uncultured Anaerolineales bacterium | reverse complement strand
ACACTGTCAGCGATCAGTGATCAGTAACCAGTGATCAGTGATCAGTAATCAGTAATCAGTGATCGCTGATCAGAATCTGATTACTGATTACTGATCACTGATCACTGATTACTGGCTACTGACTACGTGCATAGGGAGGAGAGTACGGAATAATGAGCGATACGATCTTGACTTTCCAGGAGGCTATCCAGCGGCTGCACCAGTTCTGGTCGGACTACGGCTGTGTCATCTGGCAGCCGTACAACGAAAAAGTCGGCGCTGGTACGGCGAACCCGGCGACGGTCCTCCGGGTACTTGGCCCGGAGCCGTGGTACGTCGCCTACGTGGAACCATCATTCCGGCCGGCTGATGGCCGCTACGGCGAGAATCCTAACCGGTGGCAGGGCTACTATCAATATCAGGTGATCCTGAAGCCTGGTCCGGCCAACAACCAGGAAGTATACATCGACAGTCTCAAGGCGCTGGGTATCGACCCGCGCAAGCACGACATCCGGTTTGTGGAGGACAACTGGGAATCGCCGGCGTTGGGCGCCTGGGGGCTTGGCTGGGAGGTGTGGCTGGACGGACTGGAGATCACCCAGTACACGTACTTCCAGCAGTCCGGCGGCATTGATCTGGACCCGGTGTGCGTTGAGATCACATACGGGATCGAGCGCATTGTTATGTTCCTGCAACACGTCCAGAATTTTGTTGACATCGTCTGGATGGACAACCTGACCTATGGTGACCTCCATCTTCCCAACGAGATTGACTACTGCAAATACAACTTTGACTATGCTGATGTGCCCCGGTTGCGCGAACTGTATGACATGTTTGAGGAAGAAGCGAAGAACGCGCTGGAACACGATCTGGTGCTGCCGGCACACGATTACGCCTTGCGCTGCTCCCACACCTTCAATCTCCTCGACGCGCGCGGCGCCATCGGTGTGACCGAGCGAGCGCGGTACTTTGCCCGGATGCGGGAATTGGCCCGCCGCATTTCCGAGGCGTGGATCACCCAGCGCGAATCGCTGGGCTATCCGTTGATGAAGAGTTGGAATGGTGGCACGGCGCTACTGGTTGCACCGACATCCGCTACCGAAGCAGCCGCGCCGGAGCCGGTCAACGAAATGCGCGACTTTGTGCTGGAGCTGGGGACAGAGGAACTACCGGCCAATGATTTGAACACGGCCATCGATCAACTGCGGGACAGCGTGCCGGGGCTATTGAACGAAGCCCGGCTGGACTACGAGGACGTTCGCGTGCTCGGCACACCGCGACACCTGGCGGTCTACGTCTCCAGTCTGGCACCCAGGCAGCGCAGCATTGAGGAAACCGTGCGCGGTCCCTCAGCCGAGGTCGCCTTCGACGCAGCCGGCCAACCTACGGCTGCGGCCCAGGGGTTTGCTCGTAGCATGGGGGTGTCTGTAGACGATCTGCGAGTGGAGGAGATCGATGGTCAGCGGCGCGTCGTTGCCGTTCGCCGCGAAGAGGGCCAGCCGGCCACCGAGGTCCTGGCTGAACTGCTACCCGGCCTGATTGGTCAGCTTAGCTTCCCCAAGTCAATGCGATGGGACGCCACCAACGTTGCGTTTTCGCGGCCTATCCGCTGGATTGTAGCCCTCCAGGGGGATACGGTGATCCCGTTTGCCTTCGCCGGCGTCCCCTCGGGCCGGATTAGTCGCGGCCTGCGCTCTCTGGACTCTCCGGAATTCGGCATCTCGCGCGCCGAAGATTACTTCCGGACTATTGAACAGCAGGGCATTGTGCTCGACCACCAGGAACGGCGAGCCATGATCCTGGAGCAACTGGCAGAGCTGGCCGGCGAGGTCGGTGGGCACGTCCCGGATGAACCAGATCCCCTGGAGGAGGTGATCCATCTGGTCGAACAGCCTGTTGGGCTGCGCGGTGAGTTCGATCCATCCTTCCTCAATCTGCCCAAGGACGTTCTGATCACGGTGATGAAGAAGCACCAGCGGTATTTCCCGGTGGTGGATGACGATGGGGCGCTGATGCCCTACTTCATCACCTTCGCCAACAGCGGTCATATAGATCCAGACACGGTGCAGCGGGACAATGCAGAGGTCATTCGTGCCCGCTTCTCTGATGCTGTGTTCTTCTACGATGTCGATACCCAGAAGAATCTGGTTGACTTCATCCCGGCTCTGTCGAACCTGATGTTCCAGCAAGACCTGGGCTCGGTGCTGGACAAGGTTGGCCGGCTGGAAGCCCTGGTCACCAAACTGGCGGGCCGGCTCGGTCTGTCCCCCGAGGAGCAAGCGATTGCCGAGAGAGCAGCCCAGCTCGCCAAGGCCGACCTGTCAACTCAGATGGTCATCGAGTTCACCAGCCTGCAGGGCGTCATGGGGCGCGACTACGCCCTGCATTCCGGGGAGGACCCGGCCGTCGCTCAGGCGATCTTCGAGCACTATCTGCCTCGGGGGGCCGGCGACGCCCTGCCCGAGACGAAGGCCGGCATCGTCGTTGGCATCGCGGACCGGTTCGACAGCCTGGTCGGCCTCCTGGCAGTGGGCATGGAGCCGACGGGTTCGGCTGACCCGTATGCCTTGCGCCGGACAGCCCTGGGACTGGTTCAAATCCTGATCAACCGCGACATCGACCTGAGCCTCTCCGAAGCGGTTGAAGATGCGGCTGAGGGTATGCCGGTTGAAGTGGGTTCCGAGGCGAAGCAGGCGGTCCTTCGGTTCATCCGACGCCGGCTCCAGGGCGTGCTGCTGGAGGTTGGCTATCGGCACGACGTGGTCGAGGCCGTCCTGGCCGAGCAGGGTGACAACCCCGCCCGGGCAGCGCGGGCCGTGGAGTCCCTGAACCGCTGGGTCGAACGGGAGGATTGGGAGCAGCTTCTCACCGCCTACAGCCGGACAGCGCGGATCGTGCGGGGAACCGGCGAGCACGAATTGCAGCCCGAGGCACTGCAGGAAGATGCCAGCCGGCGGCTCTACCAGGCGTATCGGGACGCGCAAGCTCGTCTGGACACATCCAGGAATGTGGACAGCTTCTTCGAAGCCTTTCAGCCGATGATTGAGCCCATCAACACCTTCTTCGACGACGTGCTGGTCATGGCGGAGGACCCAACCCTGCGCGAAAACCGCCTGGCCCTCTTGCAGCGCATCACCAAACTGGCGAATGGTATCGCCGACCTGAGCAAGATTCAGGGGTTCTAGCCCATTCAACGAGGAGAACGATCACGCCACAAGCAGCGGACATCGGCAGCAAACGGCTGATAAGCCTGGCACCGGATGCCTGGGTGCAATGGGTCACTCAACAGCCCAATGTTGTGGCCCGGGACATCGTCACCTCCGAATTCCAGTGGGTCCGTCGGGAAAGTGATGTGTTAGTGCGGGCCTACAGCCCCCAGGACGGTGACTTTCTGGTGCTCAACGAATTGCAACTGCGCTACACACCCCGGATGCCTCGGCGCATGCGGGCCTATGCTGCTCTGGCAGAGGAACGATACGAATTGCCGGTCTACCCGGTGCTGGTCAACATCTTGCCCTCGGCGCCTTCCGTGGCGATCGCGGACCGGTATGAGTCAGAGTTCATGGGTATGTGGGCGCGTCAGGACTACCAGGTCGTTAACCTCTGGACGGTGGAAGCAGACCTGGTGTTTCGACGGCCATTGCCGCCGTTGTTGCCATTCGTGCCCATCCTCAAAGGAGGGGATGACGAACTCGTGGTGCAGCAGGCGCTGCGGGAGCTACGAGCCGATGAGCGGTTGAGCGAACTGGAGCCTCTGTTGGCCTTCTTCGCCAGCTTCGTGTTGGAAAGCCATCTGGTTCAGCAGATCATGAGGTGGGACATGACTATTCTACGTGAATCTCCATGGTATCGAGAGATATTGGAGGAAGGGTTGGAGAAAGGCCTCGAGCAGGGCCTTGAGCAGGGCCTTGAGCAGGGCCTTGAGCGGGGCCTTGAGCAGGGCCTCGAGCAGGGCCTCGAGCAGGGCCTCAGGCAAGGGGCT
>CAZHMV010000130.1:0-12420 GCA_964532665.1 uncultured Anaerolineales bacterium | reverse complement strand
GGGCCTTGAGCAGGGCCTCGAGCAGGGCCTCGAGCAGGGCCTCAGGCAAGGGGCTCAAAGGCAGTTGTTGCGCGTGCTTGAGCACCGCTTTGGGCCTGTACCACCGGAAGTGTCACTACGAACACAAGAGCTTGATGTCACCCAATTGGAGACTCTGGTTGACATAGCTCTGGAAGTAGACTCTCTCGGAGAGTTCATGGAACACCTGCCCCCTGAAAGCAGTGACGGCCAGGGTCCCATGTCTGGGATCAGCACAGACATTTCATGAGCGTAATTGATCGGGTCAAAGAGCGTATCGATCTCGTTGACGTCGTTTCGGCGTATGTGACGCTGAAGAAGGCCGGCCAGAACTTCAAAGGCCTGTGCCCTTTTCACGCTGAGAAGACCCCGTCGTTCGTCGTCTTCTCGGAGACGCAGACGTGGCACTGTTTCGGTGCGTGTGGCACCGGCGGGGATGTCTTCACCTTCATCGAGCAGATCGAAGGCCTGGACTTCGCCGGCGCGCTCAGGCTACTGGCTGAGCGCGCTGGCGTCGAACTGGCCCCCCGCAGCCAGGCGGAAGTCGAACGCGCCGAGACCGTGGACCGGCTGCGAGAGGCCAATGCTACCGCAGCTCGCTATTTTCACCACCTGCTGGTCAACAGCCCCGCCGGCCAGGTCGCCCGCGACTATCTGCAGCGCCGTGGGCTCCAGCCCGATGCCTGGGAGACCTTCGAACTCGGCTACGCACTGAATGAGTGGGATGCTCTGATCGGCTACCTGACCACCAAACGGCACTACACATTGGAGGATCTGGCGGCAGCCGGCCTGGTCTCGAAGCGACGGGACGGCACGGGCTGTTACGACCGCTTCCGGGGCCGGCTCATGTTCCCCATCCGCGACGTAGCCGGCGATGTGATCGGCTTTGGCGCGCGAGCTCTGACGCCCGAGGATACACCCAAGTACCTCAACTCGCCCCAGACCGCCATCTTCGACAAGAGCCACGTTCTCTATGGAATTGACCGGGCGCGCCAGGCCATCCGCCAGAGGGAGCAGGCAGTCATCGTTGAAGGCTACACCGACGTCATCAGCGCCCACGTCCACGGCTTCGAAAACGTGGTGGCATCTCTGGGCACTGCGCTGACGGAAGCGCAACTGCGGCTTCTCAAGCGTTACACGCGTCGCTTCATCCTGGCCCTGGACGCCGACACCGCCGGCAGCCAGGCAACCCTCCGCGGCCTGGAAGTGGCAAAAGAGGCCCTGGACACCGAAGCTGTGCCGGTTCCCACGGCCCGGGGCCTCATCCGCTATGAGAATCGACTGGACGCCGAAATCCGCGTCCTCCTTCTGCCGGCCGGCATGGACCCAGACGACCTGATCCGACAGGATGCCGACGCATGGCGAAGGCTCGTCGAGGCAGCACCACCGGTCGTCGAATACGTGTTCCAGGCCCGGACGGCTGATCTGGACCTGTCCGATCCCAAAGGCAAATCCGAAGCGGTCAATCGACTGTTGCCGGCCATCGCCGACATCGGCAATCCGGTCGAGCGGAGCCACTATCTGCAGCAGTTGGCGCGTCTGGTCCAGGTCGATGAGCGTATTCTCGCCCAGCAACTCGATCGGGCATCACGCCGGCAGCGCCGGCCGGCACCACCCGATCCGGGTCCCGACATGCCGGGCCCCCAGCCGCCCGAAACCCGCGAGTCGCGCGGCGGTCGCTTTGGGACGGAGGAGTATGTGCTTGCGTCGTTGCTGGATGAACCATCTCTGTGGTCGTATCTGAAGCAACACTTTGAAGAGATGAGAACACCCCCCCTCAACGCAAACGACTTCGCGCATACAGCGAACCGAGAAGTTTATCAGGTCTTTGAAGAACTCTGGGTGTCGGGGCAGGTAGCCGACAGTCCGACGCTGGTGCGCGAGCTGAGAGCCGGCCTGAGCCCCGCGCTGAGCGATCAGTTAGGGTTCTTGCTCCAACATACCGCCAGCGAGCCACCTCTACCCGATCAGGAGCACCAACAAGCGGTTCTCAGAGCGGCCCTGCGCTTGAGAGAACAGGCGCGCCGGCGGGAGATCGAACGTTTGCGTTTTGTGCTCGAAACGGCAGAATCGGACGCCGACGCCGAGAGAGCACGCATTGACGTACGAACGCGCACGGCCGAGCTTTCGCGCCTTCACCGAGCCCTGGCCGGCCACGAAGCGATCAGCAGGAACTAGAGGAAGCAGCGGATTGGCACGCTGTCGGGGACCCGGAAGGTATCTACTCACCCTCCCGCAGGTTCGCAGCCTCTCTGGCCGAGAATCGCTGCTTCAAGGCCGTTTTTCGGATGCAAAACCACGGCGCATCGCAACCTGCGGGAGGGTGGCTGAGTGGTAACCCTGGAAGAAATCAAACGCCTACTTGACGTATCTCCATACTCGTGTATAATAGGGTACAGTAACAAGCTCGCAACTTGTCATTGAGCCCATGAGCCTAACTTGCTCCTGCCGGCAGGAGACAAACCTGGAAAGCAGATTTTCCAGCTCCGAGAACGTGAAGTTCAGGCCAGGCCCGTCATGGAACTCTTGAAATGGCTATATCCCGGCATGCACGTCAAGCGGTGGATCCTGCTGTTCCTCGCAGGAATCACTGCGTTGGGGCTTGGCGTTGCCTATGTGCTGGTTGACATCTATCGCCAGCAGCCGTTCCCTCCTGCTGTCTACTACCTGACGCTGCAGTTCATCCCCCGCCTGGGGCGCGCACTTCTGCTTGGGGCCATTGGCCTTACCCTCACCGTCGCCGGACTCGTCGGCCTGAATCGGTCACTTCTGTCGGCCTTCCCGCAAACACAACAGGAACGCCTGGTTGACGCCGTGTACCGCCGCCGGACTCGCCGGCGCGGCCCGAAGATTGCAGCCATCGGGGGCGGGACAGGGCTGTCAACCTTGCTGCGCGGCCTGAAGGAATTCACAGATCACCTGACAGGCATTGTGACCGTGGCAGATGATGGCGGGAGTTCTGGGCGGCTGCGTCGCGAATTGGGAGTCCTGCCGCCCGGCGACTTCCGCCAGTGCATCGCCGCCCTGGCCGATGCCGAGCCGCTGATGAGCCAGTTGATGCAATACCGCTTCGGCAACGGTGATCTGGGCGGTCACAGCTTCGGCAACCTGTTCCTGGTCGCCATGTCGGAGATCAGTGGCAGTTTTGAGGAAGGTCTGCGACAATCAAGCCGTGTGCTGGCCGTCCGGGGCCGCGTCGTGCCGTCTACGCTTGAGAACGTGACGCTCTGTGCTGAGCTTGCTAACCAGGCCGTTGTCCATGGGGAGTCTCAGGTACCGTATGGCGGGGCCGCTGTCCGAAGGGTGTTTCTTGAGCCGGCTGACGCTCGAGCGTACCCGGAAGCTGTCTCGGCCATTCTCGACGCTGATCTCATCGTCATCGGGCCGGGGAGTCTTTACACCAGCGTGATGCCCAACTTGCTGGTCCGTGAAATCCGGGAAGCGCTGGGGGCCGCCCGCGCGCCTGTCGTCTACGTGTGCAACGTAGCAACGCAACCAGGCGAGACCGACGGCTATGGCGTCGCCGGGCATGTGCAGGCGTTGATCAGCCATGTCGGGCCGGACCTGATCGACGTTGTGCTGGCAGACGGCGGACCGCCACCGATGTTCCCGCCCGCCTGGGGCGTAGCGCCTGTGTGGACGGACGATGACCACGTGGCCGGCATCCCCGTTGTCCACGAGGACTTGCGAAGCTCGCAAAGGCCGACTCGGCACGATCCGGCCAAACTGGCGCAAGCCATTATCACGCTGTACGCGCAGCATGGAATAGCGAACTGACGCCTGGAGTTGCTCTGTGGATCACCCTGCCCCGTTGATCGTAACGAAGATCCTGCGGCCTCGCCGGCGCGACGACCTGCTGTACCGTCGCCGGCTGGTCGATTTCATCCACGCTCGCGTCCAGCGGAAGCTGATTCTCGTCTCCGCGCCTGCCGGCTATGGCAAGACGTCCCTGCTCATCGACTACGCCCACGACGCCGATCTCCCTGTGTGCTGGTACACCCTGGACGAGCACGACAGTGATCCCCTTGTGTTCCTCGAGTATCTTGTCGCAAGTATTCGCCGATGCTTCCCTGATTTCGGTCAGCGGATTAACGCTATCTTACATGGCGACGCATCGCGCTTGCCTGATCGGGAAACCATCGCAGCCGCTCTGGTGAACGACATGGTCGAAGGCATCGGTGAATACTTCGTCGTCGTGCTCGATGATTACCATCTGATCGACGAGGGTTCGGGTGTCCACGCCCTCCTGGATACACTGTTGCGCTATCTCCCTGAGCATTGCCACATCCTCCTGTCCAGTCGTACACTGCCACCACTGACGCTGACCCAGATGGCCGCCCGACAGGAAGTGGATGGGCTGGGAGTGAATGAGCTGCGCTTCACTGCCAGTGAGATTCAGCAACTCATGAAACAGAATTACGATCTGGATTTGCCGGACGAACAGGCACAGGAGTTAGCTCGGGAGCTGGACGGCTGGATCGCCGGCCTCCTGCTGACCCGCCACACCCTGTGGAAGGGTCTGTTCGCCGGCATGATCCGCGCCCAGGGCGAGACACAGGTCTTTGAGTACCTGGCCACCGAGGTTTTCGGACAGCAGCCAGAAGATGTTCAGCAATTCCTGCTTCACTCTGCTATCCTGGATGCGTTGAGCCCTGATCTTTGTGATGAGTTGCTTAAGACGGACAACGCCAGGGAGGCACTGACCCGACTTGAATCTCAGAATCTATTCATCAGCCGGCTCGAAGGTCCTGGGGAATGGTATCGGTACCACCAACTGTTTCGAGAATTCTTGCTTTCCCAGTTACAGGATAGCGATCCACAACACTACCGTGAGCTTCATCTGGAAGCAGCTCTGCTGTTCGCAAGACGGTCAGAGCAGCCGTCGGCTATTCGCCACTTCCTGGAAGCCAGAGCCTACGAACAGGCGGCTGAACTGATCGAATCAGCGGCCGAGGAGACATTCAATGCCGGTCGCTGGACCACTCTGGCGCGATGGATTGATGCGCTACCTCAAGAGAATTTCCTGCAACAGCCACGCCTGTTGACCCATCGCGCCAAGGCCTGGATACAGTCTGGCCGGCTCGCGGACGCTATCCGCGATCTGGACCACGCTTGTGAGCTATTCCAGAGCAGAGCGGAGAACCAACAGCACGCAGAGGCGTTAGTCTTCAAAAGTGTGGCGTTGCGGTTGCAGGGGAGCTATGAGGAAGCCATTCATCTTTGTGAACAGGCTTTGGAAGTGCTGGGCTACGAAGACTCTCCGGTCACAGCGCAGGCATACCGGAACCTCGGCAACGTGTACGGAATTCTGGGCAAGTTATCCGATAGCATCGAGCAGTTGAGCCATGCTCTTCGTCTATACGAAGGTCAGGGAGAGGCATATCACATTGCCAGCGTGCGGCACGACCTGGCGACGACATACCTCCGCGTCGGCGATCTCGCGAGCGCATCTACTCACTATCGGCTGGCTCTGCGTCACTGGCGTGAGACAAACAACAGTGCTCGAATCAGCGAAACTCTGAACGGAATGGGCTGCGCATTGTACTACCAGGGTGCGTACGAGTCAGCCCGTGAGTTGCTGGGCGAAGCCCTGATGGAAGCTCGAAAGGCCCAATACGCCCGTGCGGAAGCGGCTGTCCTGGCCGGCCTCGGGGATATCGCGCGTGCTGTGGGCAGGTATGACGAGGCGCTTGGCACCTATAAGCGGGCGCTACGCGTGGCCGAGGACATCGACGAGGGTTCCATCATCATCTATGTACTCAATGCGATGGGCCTTACACACTGCACCCTGGGCGACTACAACCGGGCACAGACATGTATCACAGAAGCATTGAGCCTGAGTAAGCAGAGCGGCTCCACATACGATATCGCGCTGTCTCAAGATGCCCTGGGGCTGTTGTCTCACGCCCGATCGGACCAGGGAATGGCCGTCCAGCACTTCATGGAAGCACGGGATCACTTCTGCAAATGCGGTGCAAAACGCGAACTCGCTATCGCTGACCTGCATTTGGCCCAGGCTCTGTTTGAGCCCGAAAACGAGACACCCTCCTCAGGCGCAATCTCCTATTTGGAACAAGCCCTCCAACTGGCCGAGGAGCTGGGATATGATCATTTCCTCATTGCGGAAGGCAGTCGGTCTGTCGAACTATACAAATACGCCGCCATTCTGCCGAGTAGCAATGGCCGGCTCGTACAGATTCTGGAGCACTTAGGAGAAGAAGTCCCAGATATACCTCCGGAAGCGGCAACCAAAACTGCGCGTACAGTGGCTGAGCCACAGCTCCGAATTCGAGCGCTAGGGCAGGCTCAGGTATGGTTGAATGGTGAGCAGATCACAAAGAAGCAGTGGGATTCAGCCGCCACCAAAGAGCTCTTCTTCTACTTGCTAGCCCATCCCGAAGGGGTGCGAAAAGACAAGATTCTGGAAGTCTTCTGGCCTGAAGCGACGCCGGCCAAAGGGAGCAGTGCTTTTCATTCAACGAACTACCGACTGCGACGGGCACTTCAACATCAGGATTGCATTCTGTACAAGAACGGCCTCTATACCATTAACCCGGAACTGGATTATTGGTATGATGTCGAAGTCTTTCAGAAGTTGGTTGAAGAAGCCAGGCACTCAGAATCGGCCGAAGAACAGGCATCCATCTACCTCGAAGCGATCGAACTGTACGGGGGCGACTACCTGGAGGAGTTCTACTCCGACTGGCAGTACTTCCAGCGTGAAGAATTGCAGCGTCAGTACTTCGACGCTTTGACACACGTGGCGGACTACTATCGCGAAAACGGCCGGGCTGAAGAAGCACTAAGCCTGTACGAGAAGATAGTTGCCGTAGACCCCTATCAGGAAGAGATCCATCGGGCAATCATGCGAACATACCTCGAACTCGGCCAACGCGCCGCCGCCGCCAAACACTACCAGGAACTTCAGACCTTCCTGCGCGAAGATCTGGATATCGACCCCATGCCTGAAACGATAGACCTCTACGAGGCAATCGTGAGCGGTGATCGACAGACGGAATAGAGCCCCATTCCCTCCCCCCAACCTTTGATTGTGGACATCGCCGGCTTCACGGAATCCCAAACGTCGCCGGCTGTGCGCGGAACGGCACGTACTTGAACTGGCCGAAACTGAAATCGGCGGCGGTGAGGGTGACAGTTTCCGGGCTGCCAGAGCATGAAACGACGGCGATCCCTCCTGGCCCGTGCTGAGGGTAAACGATGGACACCGTTACACTGTAGCCAGCCGGCACCGGAACTTGAACGAACGTGGCATAGCCGAGCGCATTGGTCATCGCAGTTCGACGACTGCCGTCCGCCAGCGTGACGACGGCCGTCGCGTCGCTGATAGGCCGATCAACACCATGCAGGAAAAAGGTGTCGCAGCGGTGATCCACAAAGGCCTGGATGGTGAGCGTAGCCGAGCAGGCGGAGGCCGGATCGTCTGGATTGCAGACGCCAGGCCCAAGCGTGGCCGTTGGAGAGGGAATGGGTGACGGTGTGACCGTCGGGGTGGCTGTGAAGATGACGGCCGGCGTCTGGGTTGCCGTCGGTGTAGCCCTTGTGGTGGGCGTTGGTGGTCGCGCGGCGGCTCCCGAGTAGGTGACAACCAAGTGCGGCGGATTGATGCCGGCCTCGCGGCTGAAGAAGCCACGCAACACGGCCGTGCTTTCGTCGGCATCCCGTAGCAAGAGCCCATTGTTGGCGAAGGTGCCGGCGTACCAGCCCCGAGCCAGCCCGGTTACGTCCCATGCATAGTAGCGACGCTCGGTACCGACGACGGTCGATGTTAGCTGCGGGGCGAGGGAAGGCGCGGTGTCCCATGTCACCTCGCTTTCGGCCCAGGCATCCAGGACACCAAAGACGGTGACCTCGGTTTCAACCCGGCCGGCGGCGCTGGCCAGGTACAGCTCCAATCTGGCCTCCTCAATGGTGGCACCTGCCGGCACCTGGCTGAGATCGAAGCGCAGCAACCCGCGGCGAGCCGCCGACTGCGGAGCCTCCACCTGGCCGATCCAGACAGCATCACTATCACCTTGATTCTCGGCCGGCGCCGCTTGATCCAGGGTGACGTCGGCGACCGCGTCGATGGCGACCGTCGTCGTGGCCGGCCCGGGCGTTTCGTAGGGTTGCGAGAAGACCGTCCAATCCAGAGGGCCGTATGGCAACCCGACGAGCGGTATCGCCAGGAGCAGCAGCGTTACGAAAGTTGCCACGAGAGCCGGTCGTGCAGCCGGGGAGCTGAGATGGATCGGTGGCTGGCGTCCAATACGATGTTGCATGATTCCCTCCCACTCTCGACAAACAGCGGGCCGGCAGTGCCTCGGCACGGCGCGGCCTGTCGATATCTAAAACTGTAGGAGGGCCTCAGGTGTTATGGAGGAGAGATTGAGGCGGAGATTAGAAATCGGAGATTGGAGACAAGGACCCAATCTCTGATCTCCAATCGCCAACCTCCGAGGAGGTGGGCCCGGCAGGATTCGAACCTGCGACCGACCGGTTATGCATCCCACTACAGCTTTCGCTGCCCCTTTCGAGTTTGTGGGCTGGACGATCCCTTCACCCCGGAGGGGTGCCTGCCGTCTCGTCTCTACACCTTCCTCAAGTTGAGGCTTGGCTCGGGATTACCCTATCTTGCGACTTAGGCTTCCCCGAATTTGACAGGTATCACCTGGAGATTGCTCCCCAGGCAGCCCTCGACAGGTCGGCATACCCAGGTACAATGCTGACATGGGGTTAGCCGGCCTGGCTTAAGCCGGTTGCTCTAACCACTGAGCTACGGGCCCTGATTTGCCTTAACAGCGAACAAAAGCAAGTACATTATAGTGGCACTGATAGGTCTTGTCAACCGAGAAGCCGGCCAGCAGAGGGACATCATAGAAAGACCGTTATCGGCCTGTCGATGGCAATCCTGTCCAGGGTCACAACGCACGTGAAGGCGTGCACCTCCACGCCGGCCTCCGCAGCCTCCCGCAGCGCCCGAGTGAAGTCCGGGTCCGCTGCGGTGTGGGGCTTGAAGCAGTGGGCGTCATCCCGCTGGATGACGAACACCACCGCCGCGCGGTGCCCCTGGTGTCGAGCCGTCACAAGCTCGCGAACGTGGCGCAGCCCGCGCAGCGTCGGCGCATCCGGGAAAAGCCCACACCCGTCCTCGACCAGGGTGACGGATTTCACTTCCACGTACCACAGCTTGCCAGCCTGCTCCAGGCGGAAATCCAGCCGGCTTTCGCCGAACTGAACCTCCGGTTGGATGTGCGAGTAGCCGGCAAAGGCATCGAGCCGGCCGGCCAGCACAGCCTCGTGGAACAGCCGGCTGGGCAGTCGCGCATCCATGGACACCAGTTGGTCGCCCAGCCGCACCATGACCAGGTCGTAGTCGGTCACGCGATGCGGCGCGGGGACGTGAGCCAGGAGGACCGGCTGGCCTGGTATGAGCAGCTCGTGCAGCCTGCCCGAATTGGGCACGTGGGCTTTGAGGGGCCGGCCGTTGACAAGGACGGTCGCGCGAAATCGGTTGTCGCGCTGGACGAACGTCCCTTCGACCAGCGGGCCGTCAATCTGCATGGTCGCGAAGTGTCACCACGTCGCCGGCCGCGATTTCGGCAAGTGAGCCGTCGTCGCGTCTAACAAGAAGACAACCCTGCTGATTCACGCCCTCGGCGATACCTTCCATGACGCCACCCGGCACCGCTACCCTGACACGTCGGCCAACGGTCGTCAGATGCTGTGACCATTCTTCATAGGGTGAATGGCCGGCCTTCAGCGCCCGGTAGCGACGGTCCGTGGCCGTGAGGATGGCGCACACCAACGCCGGCCGATCAACGGGTTCGCCGAGGCTAATCATCAGACTGGTCGCCGTCGGCGGTATGTCGGCGAACTGAGCGGGGTCGAAATTCACGTTCAGGCCCAGCCCGACGACCACGTAGTCGAGCCGGTCGCCGATAAAGCTGCTCTCTGTCAGAATGCCTCCAACCTTGAGGTCGCCGATCACAACGTCGTTCGGCCACTTCAGGCCGGCCCGCAAGCCGGTGCTCTCGGCGATGCCATCGAGGGCGGCCAGAGACATGACCATCGTCAGCAGGTTGGCGCGGCTGGCCGGCAGGTTGGGGCGGAAGAGCACCGACATGAGAATACTGGAGCCGGCGGGGGCGTGCCAGCGGCGCCCGCGCCGGCCGCGGCCGGCCGTCTGCTCATCTGCCAGAATCACGAGACCTTCGTCGGCTTCCCGGGCGGCCATGGTCCTGACGATGACATTGGTGGACCCCACCGACGGATAGAAGAGAACCCGCCGCCCGACGATTTCTGTCTGGAGGCTGGCCATCACCTGCTTGGCATTGAGACTTTGGTTCTTGTCTTGAAACATAACTGCTCACCCTCCCGCAGGTTTGAACCTTCTCCCGCCGGAAACCGCTGCCAAAGACCTTGTCTTACGGGCAGAAGCGCCGATCATCGTAACCTGCGGGAGGATGGCTGGGTAGTTACCTTGAAACATAATGCACCCACTGGAACCAGTCGTGAGAAGCACTTCCAGCAAAACTATTGTACCACGATTTGAATCCTTGACAAAGGCAAGGTCAGCACATACAATTTGGGTTGGAGCAATGAGCATGGAGCGATTGTGGGCGCCGTGGCGGATGGAGTATCTTCAAGGGGAACATGTGGAAGGCTGTATTTTCTGCGAGAAGCCGGCTGAAAACAACGATCGTGCCAACTATCTTCTGTACCGGGGTGAGTACGCGTACATCCTGCTGAACATTTACCCCTACAGCAACGGTCACCTCATGGTCGCACCGTACGCCCACGTTGCTCAGTTGACCGATCTGGACCAGGTGGTCCGGAGCGAGATCATGGAACTGGCGACGCTGTGCACCAAACTTCTGGCGCGGACCAGTCATCCAGCCGGCTTCAACCTGGGTGCGAACATGGGGAAGGCAGCCGGCGCTGGCTACGATGAGCACTTCCATCTGCATGTTGTACCAAGATGGCTCGGTGATACGAATTTCATGCCCGTTGTCGGCAACACGCGGGTCATTCCTGAATCGCTGGATGAGACCTATGAGCGACTGGAGCAGGCACTGGCCGAGATTCAGTAATCGGTCATCAGTTGTCAGTGATCAGTAAGCAGTGGTCAACTACCACACTCTAATCAGTGACCACTGTCTGTTCACTGATTACTGATCACTGACTACTGGTTACTGACTGCTGGTCGCGGATATTGAACATTCACCAACGAAGGAGACATAGGATGAGTTCATCATGTGAGGTTGTCATCGCTGGCGCCGCTCGGACGGCCGTCGGCCGGTTTGGCGGAACTCTGTCGCAAATTCCGGCAACAGAACTGGGCGGTATCGCCATTCGGTCAGCCGTGGAGCGCGCCGGCGTCGATCCGGCTACCATCGACGAGGTGCTGATGGGCCAGGTGCTGCAGGCCGGTGTCGGCCAGGCGCCGGCACGGCAGGCGGTGATTAGCGCTGGTTTGCCAGATACCGTCGGTGCATCAACCATCAACAAAGTGTGTGGCTCCAGCCTGAAAACCATCATGCTGGGCGCGGCGATGATTCGTGCCGGCGATGCCGACGTGATTGTGGCCGGTGGCATGGAGAACATGAATCTTGGACCCTACATGCTGATGCGAGCCCGGACCGGCTACCGACTGGGGAACGGCGAACTCATCGATGCGACGGTACACGACGGCTTGTGGTGTTCCCTGGAAAACTGGCACATGGGCAATGCAGCAGAGCTCATTGCCGCTGAGTTCAACGTGACGCGTGAGGAGCAGGATGCGTTTGCACTGAAAAGCCACCGCAAGGCGATTCGTGCTATTGATGAAGGTCTCTTCCAGGGCGAGATTGAGCCGGTGACTGTGCCTGTGCGCAAGGGCGAACCACTGGTTTTCGATACCGATGAGGCCCCACGGCGAGACACGTCAGCCGAAGCGCTGGCGCGCTTGCGACCGGCCTTCCAGCCCGATGGCACAGTGACGGCCGGCAATGCACCCGGCATCAACGATGGTGCGGCCGCCGTCGTGCTCATGGACCGGGCTGCCGCTGAAGCGCAAGGCATCCGCCCGATAGCTCGAATTCGGGCTTATGCACAGGCCGGCGTACACCCGAAGTGGATCTTCCGCGCGCCAGTGCCGGCGATCCGCAAGCTTATGGAGAAGGACGGCACCAGCATCGACGACTATGATCTCATCGAGGTGAATGAGGCTTTTGCGGCCCAAATCCTGGCCAACGGAAAAGAGCTGGGATGGGACTGGGAGCGAGTCAACGTTCACGGCGGCGCCATCGCGCTGGGGCATCCGATTGGCGCCAGTGGATCTCGAATCGTGGTGACTCTGCTGCACGCCCTGCAGCAGCATGGCTATCGGACCGGCGTGGCGGCGGCCTGCCTGGGCGGTGGCGA